>NZ_BAAABW010000017.1:0-257638 GCF_039521185.1 Streptomyces blastmyceticus
GGCGTCTCTGGATCTCTGGACCTTACGACGGCCCGTCCAACCCGCCAACAACGTAGGACCGGCTGATCGCCGTGTCGACGGGGCGGTCCGGGAACGCGCCGCGGATCGTCTCGGTCACACCGGCCTGCGTGATCCTCACAGTGTCCGGGGTGGCGACGCGCGTGGTGTCCTGCGAGGCGAGCGCATCCAGAGAGGCACTCAGCGCCGCCCACCATGAGTCCGGCAGCTTCGGCTCGTCCACCAGCCGGCCGCCGGATCGCACCGGGGCAGCGGCAATCAGATCCGTCTCGTCCGCCCGCCACATGGCCTCCGCACCGGCCTCCCGCCACGCGACTCCGGCATGCCACCGGGGCATCGCAACGCCACGGAGCACAGCCGCGCACTCGACACCGTTCCATCCCTGCCCGCCGATCCGCTCCAGCGGGCGCCGTTCGATCCGGACCCACGTGTCGCGGTCCGACAGCGCCCCGACCGAGCGGCGCTTACGCACCACCGATGCCCGGTCGAGCCGGACTTGGAGCGCCTGCTCGACGTGATCGAGAACTCGGTCGACGGACTTGGCCCGCAGGTCCACGGACACAGTAGAGAGCGCCATGGACCCGGTCTACCACTGACGGCGCCAGGGAACCGCTGACTCCGGTGGCAGAGCACCCATGGGCATGAAGGGGTGGCGAGCACGCCCTGGCCCGTCAACGTCCAAGCCGTCGTCGTACTCCGCGTGCGTGGACGGGACGGCAGCGGTCTCCTGCGTCCGAAACATAGGATATGGGCGTGCAAATGATTGAATTTCGTGCTGTTTCCCGCCGGTGGCAGTGGTTGACCGCCGCTGTCTTTCTCTTCGCTGGCGCGATCTTCCCGTGCTTCATCACCTTCGGCATGGGCTGGGACGAGTTCGGCCGCCGCTACCAGGAGTCGCCGCGCGGCAGAGGCCTGGGCTTCTGGTCCACCGGGATCTTCGTGATTGCGGCCATATCCCTCGTGGGGTGCTACTACTTCGCCGGGCGCACGTTCGTCGGGGCCGACGGCATACGCACCAGGACCCCGCTGCGGCGGCGGTTCATCCCCTGGGGTGACATCAAGTACATCGACGTGGACAAGGGGATCGACGAGCTCCTCGGCCGCAAGGCAGGACCCCTGTACCGGATCCGGCTGGACCTGGTGAACGGCAAGAGCCTCTGCCTGCCCGCACCGATGAGCCACGAGTTCGACTCCGACATTGAGGCGGCCAAGACCGCGATCATTCGCCGCCGGAAGACCTGGGCCGATCAGCCCTTCAACCGGATGCCGGAACCATCAACGAAGCCCTGAGCCAATGCGGTGGAGCGTGCCGCCCCTCACCGGTCGCCCCGGTTGAGGGTTCGAATGCTGAGAAGGTTCGGCACTCGACATCGCCGTGACCGGCTAGACCCAGGCCGCTGCCGCTCGGGCCAGCTCCGCGTCGTACTGGTCGGCATCGAACCGGAACTCCAGGGGCAGTTTTCCGTCGCCCCCGTTGTTCTCCCAGTCCGTCCAGTGCACATGGGCGCCTTCACGGCGGATGGTCACCCAGGCCGAGCCGCAGCACGAGGTGCTGCACTCCGCCGCCGCCATCATGACCCGGCGGCTGGTCTCCGTTGCGGCCAGCCCATAGCTCCCTGTAACGGGACATCCTTGTTTGATGGCAGGCCAGGTGCATCGATTCCCCGGACCAAGTCCCGCGAACTGCCCACCCGGTGGCCGTGCGGTGCGGCATGCTGCCCACGAACCGCAGATAGCACTGGAGGGCAGGCGGGGGCGTCCTGAAAGACTCGGAGTACCAAGACCTGGCCGCCCTGCGCGACGGGCAAGAACAGCACCAGCACGGATGGGCCACGGACGGCTGCGGCATCGGCTTCAAGGCCGTCGACCGTCTCCGCAAGACCGGCCTGTGCGAGATGGCCACCGCCGACACCCTCCTCCAGCTGCGCCCCGGCCCGCCACAGTGGGCAGCCCGCCTCACGCCCGAAGGCCACGACACTCTCGTCTACTTCCCCGCCCGCCAGGCCACCAGGCCCGCGCCCCGCCCCGCGCACGAGACCCCCGAGACGGCCCGGGAGGTAGAACTCCGCCCCACCGCCATGGAAGCCGTACGCCTCTACCTCTCCCTGGCCGACGACCTACGCCGGCCTCCCGCACCCGGCCTGACCGACGCGGTACAGGCAGCACAGCGCGCCGACTCGGGCAGCGGCTGGCGGCTGCACCTCACCGGGCCGCAGTTGGACTCCGTCGCGTATGCGCTGTGGCTGGAGACCCGCGCACGCTCCGCAGGCCCCGCGCACCGCCTGGCCCAGAACTACCGCAGTAAGTACGAGCCGACGAGCCGCAGCTCATGAGCGCACTCGCCAGCTTTGCCAGCTGCCTTGAGAGGGGACGCGTCTTTGTCGCAGCGACGAGGATCACACGGCCGCCGCTCAAGCGGTCCAGGCGTACCCGGCCCCTGGGGGTGTGCGCCCCCGGACGCCCCGTGCACCCGCACGCCGGATGCCGCCCGCAGGGGTACGTGGTGTGCTGGCTCCGGCATGGACCGTCACGGTGGCGGTGCGCGGGTGCCGGGCACACGGAGGAGACCTCGATGGCGATCTTGGTGAAGGCCGAGCTGGCGGGCGTGACGACCGACCAGTACGACGCCCTCAACGACAAGCTCCAGGCGCTGCCAGGCAACCCCTTCGAGGGCTGTCTCTCGCACGTCTGCGTCCCGACGGGCTCGGGACTGGTGATCTACAACGTGTGGGAGTCGGAGCAGGCCATGGAGAAGTTCATGGGGATCGTGCTGCCGGTGGCCCAGGAGCTGGGCCTGCCGCAGGGTTCGCAGCCGGAGATCTCGCCGGTCCACGGGCACTGGACGCCGTAGCATTCCCGGCCGAACGCGTCCGGTACGGGACCGGCGTCACCCTGGGGCGGGGAACTGTGTGACCAGCCACGCACGGCCCGCAGCGAACCGAGCGCCCATGCCTCGCCCGCAGTGCCTGGCGCTACTTCGTCTTACGCGTCGACGGCCCGGCCGCTACCTCGCCCTCGATAGTCGCGCGACCCGAGGAGCGTGGGCTGCAATGGCAGGAACGCGAAGTCTTGGGGCTCATGGCCGCAGAGGAATTGAAAGGCGGCGGCGAGACCAACGTTCTGCTGTCCGCACTGGACAGGAGGGGTCTCGGCGCCCTGGCCGCTGGGTTCCGCCGCGACTCCACCGCGCACAGACGGGCATCCGTTGCCGCTATGCGAACGGCAGTTGCACCTGCCGGCCGTCGCAGAACAGAGAATGCGCGAAATCCTCCAAGAAGCGGGCCGCGCCCCTGGAACTGCCCGACGTCGCGCGGGACTGTACGGAAGACCGGTGGGACGCCTACGTGGGCAGCGAAGAGGAGTTGGCGTTCCTCCGTGGTGACGCCCTGCTGCACACCGACATCAACCCGGACAACCTGACGGTAGAGGAGGTGGGCTCGTGGATCATCGACTGGGCATGGCCCACGTGCGGGCCCGCCTTCATCGACCCGGCCTGTTTCGTCGTGCAGCTGATCGCAGCCGGCCACAGCTCCGAGTCCGCCGAGTCCTGGGCCGCCGGGTGCACGGCATGGGCGAATGCAGATGCGAAGGTGATCGATGTGTTCGCCGGGGTTTATCTGCGAATGCTCCGTGCTATCGCCAACCGATGTCCCGATGAGGGGTGGCTGATGGCCATGGCGGAAGCGGCTCAGGCATGGGCGGACCACCGGGGCATCCACAAGACGGCACTGTAAGCCCACTGCGAAGTCGTTGCATGAGTCCTCCCGAACGACTCGTTCAGATCCTCACGAACAAGGGATCGCTCCCGCCCGCATCGCCCTGGGCCGAGGCTGTCGCCCAGGTACGGCGGGAGCTGTTCCTCCCCGGCGTCATCGAGGCCGACGACCGGACTATCGACCGCTTCCAGAGCCCGGAGCGGTGGATGCGGGCGGTCTACGGAGACCTGGCCCTCGTCACCCAGGTCAACGAAGGCCGCGAACTCGGCGAGAGCGCCTACCAGCGGCCCACGTCCTCCAGTTCCATGCCCTCGATCATGCTGGAGATGCTCGACCTCCTGGACGCCCAGCCTGGCCAGAGGGTTCTTGAGGTCGGCGCGGGCACGGGTTACAACGCCGCCCTGCTCAGCCACCGCCTCGGTTCCACCAACGTCACCACCGTCGACATCGACGGCGTCCTCGTTGAGCGGGCGGAGAAGAACCTGACCACAGCCGGGTACGAACCCCGCGTCGCCCGGGGCAACGGACATGAAGGCTGGGCGGCAGGCGCACCGTACGATCGGCTCGTCGCGACCTACACCGTCAGCGAAATCCCCAATGGCTCGACAGCCCAGGCAACATCATCCACTGAGAAACACCACGGCGCCGGTTCCCCCCTGAACGTCTCCTGGGGAAGCCGGCGCCGTGACTTGTGGGGTAGCGCGCTCAGTTGGTGACCAAAGCCAGGTTCACTCGGGTGGATGGCCACGACCGAGCCCCGGTGCTACTGGCCTTACCTGGTGGCCGTAGCCATCCGCGGACACTCTTCGGCTTTCTTCACGGCGCCGATCTTGACGGTCTTACCGACTGGCCGTCCTGGCGCCGGTGATTGATCACAGACCTTCCAGTTGTTGGGCCACAGGATGTGACGTCCTTGGCCGCTGACGTCCTTGGCTTCCACCTTCGTGCCGGCTCCAAGGGTGTTGTAAGCGGCCGTGAGGCTCTTGGACTTGAGGTCGGGCATGGGGGGATCAGTCTGCGTCTCCGCCACAGAGGCGACCGAGGTAGCGGAGGCGCTTGTCGGCACTGCGGTGAGCCAGAAGCCGGAGATGGCGAGGACCATGCACGTGGCCGTGATGGTCATCGTGTTCTTGCGGGGCCGGGCAGTGTGTTCAATCATCGAGGCGCCTTTCGTTTGAGTGCCGGACTCGATCTGCTCTCACCCCGTCTCTTGGATGCCACCCGAGCCAACGCTTCACTCAAACGGGGTACCGAGATATACGGGACGACCCCGCAGGGCTGCGTCACTGAGCATCGCTCAGGCGGGCCGGTACTCCGCATGCGGGACAGCTCGCTCCCACACCGCTTCGAACGCGCTCGTGCACAGCTTTAGCACCCGCTCGTCCAGAAGATCTTCACCCTCGGCTTCGCCCTCTCCCACAACGCCACCAGCCACCACATCCACCACGCCTCGACCGGTACCCCGGTCAGACCCCACCCGCGACGACCGCGCCTTCTCACCCGGATCGAGGGTGAACTCCCGGTCATACCAGCAGCCCTGTGGACCCACGGATGGGGATGCCCAAGCGCACCCCGCTGGCCGACATCGAGGCGGCCGACGTCACCATCCCCAAAGGCGCCCCCCTGGTCCTGGCCCTCGCCTCCGGCAGTCGCGACCTGCTGCGGTTCGACGACCCCGACCGCTTCGACATCACCCGCCCGGACAACCAGCACCTCGGTTTCGGCAGCGGCGTCCACAACTGCTTCGGCGCACCACTCGCCCGCGTCGTGGCCCGGACCGCGCTGAACACCCTCCTCGGCCGCCTCGACGATCCCCGCCTCGTCGAGGACCCGCCCCCTTACCGGTACGGGGCCGTCCTGCGAGGCCCCCCGCCACCTGCCCGTCGAAGTGTCCCCCCGGTGACTCCGGGCTCCGGACCCGCTGCGGACACACGACGATCCTTGTCCCGACCGAAAGCGTCACCGACACCCGTGACCACCACGCCGGGACCGGCCGAGTCGGCACGGGGGCCGCGGACAACGTCGAGATCACCGAACCTTGTTCCTTATGGTCGGTTGTCACGCAGAGCGGCGATTGTCTCGGGCGTTTGACGGTCTTGCCCACGTCGTAGCGGGTAATGGGCAGTGGGCGATCTCGTGGCGCTGCCACCGAACACGCACTGGGCCCCTGTCGCTCATCTCAGGCGGCGGAGAAAGACATCGCCGGTGTCGTTGGTGTCGCCGGGGACGAGGTTGTGCGCCCAGCTGTCGAAGAGCACGCGGTGGCCGGACCGGTCGACCGCGATGTTGCCCGAGGCGCCGGTGCCCTGGGCTCCGTCACAGCCGCCTTGCTGTCCCGGCTCTGCGCAGCCGGGCGGGTGTGCCCGGTCCGCATGTCATGGACATAGAAGCTCTCTTCGGGTCAGGGGGTGCTTCTCGCCGCGCCCAGGTTGTCGGCGAGCGAATGGAAGCCGATCTTGCTGCCGTCGGCGCTGATCACCGGCCATTTCGAGAAGTGGTTCGCTCGGCTGCCGTCGGAGGCGACGCTCACCCGACGGGTGGTGTGCTTCCAGCGATCCCGCACATACACGTCCTCCTGGCGTTCGCTCCCTCCGGGGGTGAGGTCGGTGCGGTCCGAGGTGAAGGCGACGTAGCGGCCATTCGCGCTGATCGCAGGGTAATTCGCGTCGCCCTGCCGGTTCTTTTCCCCCAGGAGGGGCTCGGTCCGTCCTGTCAGCCGGTCGCGGATGTAGATGTGGTGGTCCCGGACGTGGCCGGGCCCATTCTGTTCGGCGTTGGACGAGAAGGCGACGTATCGGCCGGTGGCGCTGATCGAGAACTCGTACACCCAACGCAGGTCCGGATCGGCGTCGCTTGCCACGTTGGCCTGTTCGACGGCCCCGCTCCGCAGGTCCTTGAGGTAGAGCGTGACGGTGCTCGGAGCACCGGGCAGCAGATTGCGCGCGCGGGATTTGAAAGCAGCGTAGTGGCCGTCGGAGCTGATCGCCGGGTCGAACGACATCCCGTTCGCCTGGGTGCCGTCCGCGGCGACGCTCACGCGCTCCAGGCGCGGGCGGTGGTGTTCCGTGCCGGAGGCGGTCGGCACCACCGCGGTCAAGGTTCCCAACGTGGCTGCCAGCACAGCCAGTTGTCTCGCGCCCCGCATGTTTCCCTCCCGGTGTCGTACGGTCGGGCGCAGCCAACCCCGGCGGGCATGCACCGGTCAACGGGGAGGGAGTGGATCCGGCCGTCGCCGGAGTTGGCTGGAGGCCCGCGCACGCTCCGCAGGCCCCGCGAACCTCATCTTCTCCGAGGAACACGTACTGGGCATCTCTGCGGGGCTGAGCGATGCCCGGTGCACGAACGACGTGCCGTCGTCGTCAAGCCGGGGCAGGATCGCGAGCACGATGAACACGATCGCAGCCGCACCGCTACTCCTTGGCCGGGGCCCGGTAGCCGCTGCTGTCGGGCCCCGACCGGCCTTCGAGCGGATTCGTTCGTCATGCCCCGAACGTGGCGAGCAGTTCGTCACGGCCGCTGACACCGGTCTTACGGAATACCGTCTTCACATGCGTGTTGACGGTGTGCAGGGACACGCACAGGCTGCGAGCGATCTGCTTGGGTGCCGCACCGGAATGCAGGTGCTGGACGATTTGGCGTTCGCGGGCCGTGAGGCCGTGCCAGGCCGAGAAAACGGGCAGCAGCAGGTCCCCTGTCGCTTCCTGAAGGATCACGGCGACATCTCCGTTACCGTCCGCGTCGAGTGTCTGGGCGTGAACGGCGATCCGGCGACCGAGAAACGCGGTGGGGCTGCAGGCGACCGGGCGCGGAGCACTCGGATCGATCAGGTGGCGACGTGCGGCGAGGCTGATCTCATGCATCGACACACCCGGCATCCACTCCGGCGCCAGGCCTCGTGCCGGATCGATCTCCCGCATCCATGCCTGTGCTTCGGGTGTGAGAGAACGCACCTCATGGTCGGCGCCGACGATGACAACCCCGGCCGGGAGGTGTGGCCGACCGAGGCCTGGCTCCCCAGCGGTGGCGTACCGTCGCAGCAAGGTGATCAGGGGCGAGGAGAACCGGGCGAGCCGCTCGGCGTCATCGGGGCCGAAAGGTCTGCCACCCTCCTCCCTCAGCAAAGCCAGAAGACCCCACGAACCCCGGCTGTCCCGCAACAGTAACCGCAGTTCACACCCGGCGCCGTGCGCCGCCAGGGTCTCCAGGGCGCGTCGGTGCCCTGGAGACCCCGGCACGGCGCAGTTGTCCCTGCTGATCAGCCCCACCGGGGTCGGCAGCCGGGCGATATCGACCGGGCTGAAGGGGTCCTCACCCAGATAGGACTCGGGTAACTGCTCCCGGACAAGACCGGGGCTGAAGTCGTGCAAGAACCCGAACGAGATCGCTCCGGTGACCGGATTCATCCCGAACAGACGTAGCCCGTCATGAGCCACCCAGGGGCCGATCGCCTGCGAGACCAGCTCGGCCAGTTCGTCCCGGACGAACCGCTCCCCTGCCTCCGCTTCCAGGCAACGTGCCACCTGGGACGCATCTCCGCGCAACGGCCACCGCCAGCCCCCGGCCGCGCCGCCTCGGCCATCGTTCGCTGAGGGCCGCGGCGCCATCGTCATGCGGCGCGGATGAACCCGATGTTTGCCGCTCCCCCTTCTGGAGGGTCCTTATGGCTCGAGGATGTCGAGAGAACCGGGAAACGGGAAGGGCTCGGTTCACTGCGTGGACCGCGGTGGGCCTTTTCCGGCCTGCTTGGACTCCAGCCGTGGGGGGCAAAGGAGAGGTTCCGCTCCGCGCGCCCATAGCACGGCCGTGGTCTGCGCCCACCTCCCCAAATCTGGGTACTACACGGGAACTCACGGCCGGGCCACAGTCAGGTATCCGTCCGTAGTCTGCGCAGAAGGAGGAAGACCATGCGAACTCCGACAAGATCCAAGCCCGCGCTCGCGCTGTTCGCGATCCTGCTGGCCGTATTCGGGGCTCAGTTGGGCGGCTCGGCGGCAGCGGCCGATCACAGGCCTCTTCCGCAGAGACCCGCGCAGGGGCGGTCCAGCGAAGTGGCGAGGTATCACGACGCGAGCGGCCGCATCACCGTGGCGGTCTTCAGTGAACTGGCCCAGCCGGCACAGGAGATCTGGACCGACCACCAGGTCCAAGTCACCGACCCTTCGATGATCGCTGTCGGCGGGGGCGCGACAGGAGCGGAGTATCCCTACGGCGCGTACCTGACCGCCTCCTATCCGAGCAACGACCTCTCGTCGTGGATCGTGTCCTCGAAGGACCACAACGGCCGCCGCCAGGCGCACGAGCTCAACGGCTACGCGATCGGCCTGAAGATCGAAGGCGTGGACAGGGACCAGTTACGCGCATGGATCAACTCGTGCAGCGGTTCCCGGCCCAGCGGCGCTCCGGCGCACTCCCCCCAGGCCGGCGCGAGCATCAATTCGGACCGGTGCGTGATGCTCGGTGGCGGGTTCAAGGTGGACTGGAAGGGGCCGGGTAACATCGCCACCGCCTCGTATCCTGCCATGGCGTCGTCCTCTTCCTCGGGCTCCACCTGGACGGTGCGCTCAAAGGACCACATGGTCGACGATTTCGCCAGGATCACCAGCTATGTGATGGGGATCCCGAAGTCGCTGCCGGTCGGCACCGTGCTCTCCCGCGCCTTCTCCGGGGCGGGGGCTGCGGCCCAACACCCCACCACCACGGCCCAGGTGGATGACGGATGGTCGTTGACCGGCATCGGCGCGAGGGTCTTCTATCACGCCGATGGCAGCCTGCTGTGGAACCTGCAGCCGGTCGTCAACGACACTCAGCAATATGTGATCGCGGCCTCCAAGGACCACGACAGCCCCGACGCGGCATCGATCGTGGCCTGGGCCATCGCCATCCGGCTCGTATGAGGTGACGAGCGTGCGGTATCGCGTGTTGCCTTGCGGCCACGCGGTACCGCAAATACTCCAGTTGCAGATGGGTGTGGTTCTTGTCCGGATAGCCTGGGGAATCGGACCCATCGGATAAGGCCCTGCGGAACAGCGCGGCAAAGCCGAGGGCGACGGCCGCAAGGCCATCGAGGCCCCCTGCGCCGGCCCACCGACCTGGCCATGGACCGGGCGGGCAACCTGTTCATCGCGGAGGACGTACGGGTCCGCCGGGTCGCACCGGACGGCACGATCGACACAGTGGCCGGCAACGGCACCCAGGCCCCCGCGAAAGACGGCTCCAGGGCCACCGAGTCGGGCTTCACCGGGATCGTGGGAATCACTGTCGACGGGGCCGGGGACCTGTACATCGCGGAGACCCGTACGCACCGGGTGCTCAAGGTCAGCCGAGGTGTCCTCACCATCGTGGCCGGTACGGGGAAGGGCGGGTTCAACGGGGACGGCGGCAAGGGGGATGGCGGCCCGGCCACCGGAGCCCAGCTCGGCACCGTCACCGGTCTGACGGTCGACCACAACGGCAACCTGTTCATTGTCGACAACCTGAAGCATCGCGTCCGCATGGTCGTCCAGGCCGCCCGGCCTCCCCGCAAGACCCGCACTGTCAGGGCCCTCTCGGGCTTCGACCGCCTCAACAACCAGCACGCCAAGCCAGGGGAGCCCTTCGGGCAGCCGCTGGAGGTGGAAGCCCGCGACACCCACGGCGAGTTCGTGCCCGGTGCCCGGATCCGGTTCGAGGTGGACTCCGGCACCGGATCGACGTTCGCCACCCCGAAGCCCGGCCGCACCGCCGAGGCGGACACCAACGACGACGGTCTCGCCACCGCGCCCCAACCCGCTACACGGCCCACGTCGACCCGCTGGACTGACCGACCGCCCGACCAGGACCGGCCATGACACCTACGGAACCGCCCGAGTCCGGCCCTTACGTTCCTACTTCCCATGCGACGCGGCTGCAGCCATCGCCGTTAAGGTTGCGCGGATTACCTACCATGATGACGCGATCGCAGACGAATGTCTTGTCCAGGTTCTTCATGTCCATGAATGCCTTGGCGCCGTCGGGAAAACGATCACCGGTGCAGTTGAATCCCCGGACTTCACTGCTATTGGTGGGTTCGTATCCATCCTGACAGGTGTATGTAGTGGGTTCGTCGGCCTGCGCACTTCCTGCCATTCCGAGCGTGCGGCGCTGGTATCGCTCCAGCACTCCAGGCACCTGCTCGCGGAAGGTGTGGCGGCAGCCGCGCGTGGGGCACACCAGACGCCGCAGCCGTACGCGGACCGCCACCCGCCGACCGTCGACCGGTACGTCGGCCACCACCTCAGTGATAGCCGTGACTGGGCGGCCGTCCCATTATGCCTACGATCCTGGCCCCGGACCGCATGATCCGGCACCAGGACGCCCCAACATCTTCACTGCCGCTTTTAAGGAGGATGTGGCTCAGGAGCAGGCGACGAGGTCGCAGTCGAACTTCACTGCCAGCGCGGCGGGGCTTCCGTCCGGTTTACCCCATGACGTGCCTCTTCCGGTTCCGGGATCGGCCGCCACGGTGGCAATTTCTCTCGTGCTGCACTGGGCGTCCTGGAAGAGGTGAGCCTTCTGGTTGGTCGCGTTGGTGACCCTGACGACCGGATAGGGGAGCTTGATGCACCTGCCCGAGGGCGGGTTGTTCATCTCTCCCGTTCGGCTGGCCGCGTTCTCGAAAACGAAGTGGCCGTTCGCCGCGTATGCCGGGGCTACACCCGCCGTGGTGGTGAGCAACGCTGCTACGGGCAGCGCGAGCAGGATGCTCATACGGTGCTTCATCCGGCCTCCCTCCTCGCCGTGCTCATGTGTGTGTGACCTCGATTTGGGTGTGACAGCTCGGGCTGGGGTTGATGTCCCGGGTGTGGAGAACCTCGCGGGTGCCGATGTAGGCGCTGGCTGCGAACTGCCGGACGTCGGAGCAGGGGCCGAGGTCGAAGCTCGCTGTGGCTCCTGACACCACGTGGCGCTGAGTCTGCAGCCGGATGACAGGGTCGCTGAAGCGCGCAACGGCGAGGTCGACCTCGTCCAGACCGAAGCCCGAGTGGTTGACGACATCAACCCGGTAGTTCGATGCGGCTGCCTGGCGTACGGCCGAAGCCGGCGAGGCGGGTGCGACCGCCGCGGTGAGTGCCAGTGAGGCGGCACAGATTGCCTTGACCGCGCTCCTCATCGGACTTTCCTGTGCATTTCGAGTGCTGACGTGCTCCGGATGGTGACGATGTCGTCGCAGCCGACGGGATCGGCGTCGACGTCACCGGTGGTGAACTTGCGCTCGCCGCCCACGAGGCCGCTGACCGCGTACTGCTTGACGTCGGAGCACGGCCCGAGATCGAAGATGATGACGCTGGAGGCCGGCACGTTGAACTGGTGGAGGATCTGGGTGACGGGCGTGCTGTTGCGAGTGAAAGCCAGCGCGATCTCGTCGAAAGCCTGGGTGGAGAAGTTGTCCACCTCGACTTGGTAGTTCTTCTCCTGGCGCATCATCACGTGTGGAGCCGACGCCGATGCCGTTCTCGTCTCAGCCGCATGCCCGGAGGCCGGAGTCGCGGCCAAGGCTGCGAGGCAGGCCGCTGTCACGGCCGTGGCGCGGTTGAGCAATGAGAATCGCATGGTTTCCCCCTGGACGAGCTGGCGGGGGCCAGCCCACCCGACCCCCTACGGTAAGTAGCGAAGCTATCGCCTGCCGTAGTGGACCGGCCAGAGCCTGATCGGGTGAATAGTCCGACAGTCATCGCCAGGCCACACGCGTCTCGACCGCATGAGCGTCGAACGCCTCCAGCAGGGGCGCCGGTTGTGGCAGCCGCCCGAACGACATCCTGATGAAGCGGGTGGTGCAGCGCGGTCCATCAGTTTCTCCGCCCGCCGCTCGGCGACCACAGTGCTGCCGGTGTCCACGCGGCCGAGACTCACGAGAACCGATAGATCGTCCCCGGTGAAGCGCTTCCCGCACACCGAGGGCTTGGCAATCCCGGCGCCATCGGACGTCGTCGAAGTCCCGGCGTCCTGCAAGGACTGGCTGTACGTCCAGAGCGGACGGCAAAAGACAAAGGCAAGGAGGTTACCCACTCCTTGCCACTCTCAATGTATAGCGCACTGGGGGCCTTGCGGCAAGGCCCCGGTCGTGCCGCAGAATGGTCGGCCAAGGCCAGGGCCTGCGGAAATGGCAGGTGTGGAGGTGCGGTGTGCGCGCCGCACGGACTGCGTGGAGCAGCTGGCCGGGGATCGATCTCGTTACATGGGGGAGTTCATGATCGACGTCATCGTGGTCGGCGGCGGACCGACCGGTTTGATGCTGGCCGGCGAGTTGCGGCTGCACGGTGTGCACGTGGTCGTGCTGGAGAAGTTGACCGAGCCGACCAAGGAGACCCGCGGACGCGGCCTGCATGCGCGCAGTGTCGAGCTGATGGACCAGCGCGGTCTGCTGGACCGGTTTCTCGCGGTGAGTGAGAAGTTCCGGGTCGGCGGTTTCTTCGGCGGCATCATGAAGGACTGGCCGGAGCGGTTGGACACGGCCCATCCGTACGGGCTCTCCACGCTGCAGCCGGTCACCGAGCGGCTGCTCAACGAGCATGCGCTGGAACTGGGTGCCGAGATCCGGCGCGGTTGCGACGTGGTCGGGCTGAGCCAGGACGAGGACGGGGTGACCGTCGAGCTGGGAGACGGCACGCGGCTGCGCTCGCGCTACCTCGTCGGGTGCGACGGCGCCCGCAGTGCGGTGCGCAAGGGGCTCGGTGTGGGTTTCCCCGGTGTGCCCGCCAAGGTCGAGACGCTGCTGGGCGACATGGAGATGACCGAGGATCCGGCGACGGTCGCCGCGGTCGTCGAGGAAGTCCGCAAGACCCAACTGCGGTTCGGCACCATCCCCAACGGGGACGGGACGTACCGCGTCATCGTGCCCGCCGAGGGTGTGGCCGAGGACCGCGCGACCGCGCCGACCCTCGAGGAGTTCAAGCAGCGGCTGCGGGCGATCGCGGGCACGGACTTCGGCGTGCACTCGCCGCGCTGGCTGTCCCGGTTCGGCGACGCCACCCGACAGGCCGAGCGCTACCGGGTCGGCCGGGTGCTGCTGGCCGGCGACGCGGCGCACGTCCACCCGCCGACGGGCGGACAGGGGCTCAACCTCGGTGTGCAGGACGCGTTCAACCTCGGCTGGAAGCTGGCCGCCGCGGTCGGCGGCTGGGCGCCGGAGGGGCTGCTGGACAGCTATCACGCCGAACGGCACCCGGTGGGCGCCGCCGTGCTGGACAACACCCGTGCGCAGATGGCATTGCTGGGGACCGATCCGGGTGCGACAGCGTTGCGGGAGCTTCTCTCGAAGCTGATGGATTTCGAGGAGGTGAACCGGTACGTGACCGGGATGATCACCGCGGTCGACGTCCGCTACGACTTCGGCGAGGGCCACGAACTGCTCGGCAAGCGGCTGCGGGACGTGAAGCTGAAGCAAGGCCGCCTCTACGAGCTGATGCACGGCGGCCGCGGACTGCTGCTCGACCAGACCGGCCGGCTCTCGGTGGAGGGCTGGGGGGACCGGGTCGACCACGTCGTCGACGTCAGCGAGGAACTGGACGCACCCGCGGTGCTGCTGCGGCCGGACGGCCACGTGGCATGGGCCGGTGAAGATCAGCAGGATCTGCTCGGCCAGTTGCCGAAGTGGTTCGGCGCTGCCGCCAGCTGAGTGCGCAGCCGTGGCGACGGGAGGCGGTGAGCCTGCCGCCTTCCGCCGCCCGGTTTCCGTCCGTCTCCTCGGGCGCAGTATCGAGAGGGTGGTGCAGCGGAGGGGGAGACCATGACCGTGATCGTCGGGCTCGTACACAACGCGCGGGTGCACCTGGGCGGGGACTCGGCAGGTGTCTGTGGCCTGAGCCTCACCGTCCGCCGGGATCCGAAGGTCTTCCGCAACGGCCCCTACGCCATGGGCTTCACCACCAGCTTCCGCATGGGCCAGCTGCTGCACCACGCGTTCAAGGCGCCCAAGCCCAAGGGCGACCTGGACCGGTTCATGACCACCGTCTTCGTCGACAGGCTGCGCACCTGCCTCAAGAACGGCGGCTGGTCGCGCAAGGACTCCGAACAGGAGAAGGCCGGGACGTTCCTCGTCGGCATATACGGCCGCCTGTTCGCCGTCTACGAGGACTACCAGATAGCCGAGCCCGCCGACGGATACGCAGCCGTGGGGTGCGGGGACGAACTCGCACTCGGCGCTCTGCACGCCACCGCGGGCCTGGGCCTCGCACCACGCAAGCGTCTGGCTCTGGCTCTCGCGGCTGCCGGCCACCACAGTGCCGGAGTCTCCGAGCCGTTCAGTTACGTCACCGCGCGGAAGCCCCCCTCCTGATCGTGATCGGGCCCGGAGGTCCGGCGCTCTCCGATCAGTTGGTCGCCGAGGGAGCTGCGGCGGTACAGAACCTGGCGTCCGTCGCGCGCCCGGGTGACGAGGCCGGTCGCGTACAGCACACGCAGGTGCTGGGACACGGCGCTCGGAGTGACCCTCAGGCGGCGGGCGAGCTCGACCGTGGGCAACGGCGCGTCGAGGAGGCCGAGCAGTCTCGCCCTGGGCGCACCCAGAAGGGACACGAGAGCAGGTGCGTCCGCGGTGGGCGCCGGGGCCCAGAGCGTCGCCACTCCGCGGCTGGGGTACGCCAGCATCGGCGGTTCCTCCGGGCTGACCGGCGGCGCGGGCTTGTGGGAGAACACGGACGGTACGAGCAACAGCCCCCGGCCGGACGCCGCGACGTGGTGCCGGCTGATCATCTGGTCGATGTGCAGTACGCCGTCGTGCCAACGCAGATTCGGGTGCATGTCGGCGAACAGCAAACGGGCACCGCCCACGGCCAGTTGCCGTGCGCGGTAGGTCATGTCGGCTTCCAGGAGCAGCCGCATCTGCGGCCACATCGGCTCGACGGCCACCTCCCAGTACTGCCGCAGAAGCTCGCAGATGGCATCGCGGAGTCCGACGACGGGCGCGTCGTCGGCGGCGGTGGCATCGTGCAGAGCGTCGGGGAGCGGGCCCGGCGCGTGCGTGGCCAGCAGATCGCGGCGGACGAGGGCGGGGGAAGTCCGGCGGACGACGGCCAGTTCTTCCTCGAAGGACGGGGCGAAGATCGCGGGCCGCGGGGTCAGGAAGTCGGGAAGGGTACGCCTCACCGCGACCAGGGACATCAGCAGGTCGGTGTCGAGCGTGCCGAGTCCGCCGAGAACGGACCTGCGCCATGGGAGGTGCAGCGCGGACAGCCCTGGCTCGCGCAGCACCCGCAGACTGAGGACGGTCTCGTGCATGGGGGAGAGGGCGAACCGGGTGTCCGCGAGGTCCTCGACGCCGAGCTCGAAGCTGATCATTAAGCCATACGCTACATCGATTGGCGGCGGCGTACGGGTGCCGTGAACTGCCAGGTATGACACACACGCAGCTCACGCACGGCGCGTGGCGCATGAACCGACGGATGGTCCTGATCCTGGCCACGACCTGCGCCGTCGGCGTGGGCAACATCTATTTCCCGCAGGCGATCAGCCCGCTGGTCGCCGCCGGGCTGCGCGAGTCGCCCGATGCTGCCGCCCTGGTGGTGACCGCGACCCAGATCGGTTACACCGCCGGGATCTTTCTGCTGGTGCCGCTCGGCGACCGGATCCCGCACTGCCCGTTCCTCGTCACCCTGCTCACCCTCACCGGCATCGGCCTGCTCGCCGCGGGCTGCGCCCCAGCCCTGCCGCCCCTCGTCGCCGCCAGTGCCCTCATCGGCCTCACCACCGTGGCCGCCCAAGTCGTCGCTCCGCTGGCCGCCGGGCTGGTGGCCGCCGACCGCCGCGGAGCGGTGATGGGCACGTTGCTGAGCGGGTCCATCGGCGGCATGCTGCTGGCGCGCACCTTCAGCGGGACGCTCGGCGAATGGCTGGGGTGGCGCGCCCCCTATCTGGTGGCCGCGGTGCTGGTCCTGCTTCTCGCGACCGTCCTGGCCCGTACCCTGCCGGTCACTACCCCGCCCTCGCGCCAGCCGTACCCGGCGCTCCTGGCCGAGTCGTTGCGCCTGCTCCGTACCGAGCCGGACCTGCGCCGTTCCTGCTTCTACCAGGCGACGTCCTTCGCCGGGTTCTCGGCCGTCTGGACCTGTCTGGCGCTCCTCCTCACGGGCCCGGCCTACGACTTGGGCGCCCAGGCGGTGGGGATGCTCGCCCTGGTCGGCGCGGCGACCATGCTCTGCACCCCGTTCGCCGGCCGTCTGGTGGACCGCAAGGGATCCGATCCGGTGAACCTGGTCTGCATGCTCGGGGCTCTCGTCTCGGCCGCAGTCCTCGCCGAGGGCGCCCGGGGTGGCGCGCCGGGTCTTGCCGCCCTGGTTCTGGGCACGTTGCTGCTCGACGTCGCGATGCAGTCCGGCATGGTCGCCAACCAGGCGCGGGTGTTCGCCCTGCGTCCCGACGCCCGCAGCCGGCTCAATACTGCCTATATGACCTGTGCTTACCTGGGTGGCAGCGGAGGCTCCTGGGCCGGGCTGCGCGTCTACGGACGGGCCGGGTGGCGGGGCGTGTGCGCGCTCGTGGCGATTCTCGCCGCCCTCGCCCTGGTCCGGCACTTCGTGGCGCTGTACGGCCGAAGGCCCCGATCGGCGGAGACCGCACAGTGACCCACAGAATCCGATCCCGGGCACGGCTCAGCGCAGTTGGTCGCCCCAACCGCCCTGGATCATCGTCTGGAACGCCCATGAACCGTCCCGCCGGATCAGGATGTCGGCGTAGCGGAGCCGTTGGGTGTGCCCGTCGGTGGTCATCACCGAGTCGGTGAAGACCACGGCGATCGCGGGACCGAGGAAGACCGGTGTGCGGGTGGACTCGAAGGTGATGCCTTCGGCGCCATCGCCCATCACCCGGGTCATGGTGTCGATGAACCGCTGCCGGTCCCACTGGGCGCTCGCGCCCTGCCCTTCGGCGTTGTCGCTCACCAGGTTGAGCGGGAAGACCGCCAGGTCGGCCATGCGCTCGATGTCACGCCGGCCCGCGGCGGCGTCGTAGTCGGCGAACCACTTCTCGATGCTCGCCAGTTCCTCGTCGGTGGGCTGGTAGGCGGTGTCGGGCGGGATCGTCATGCTCTTTCCTCCGTGCCGTCGTGGGTCCAGTTAATCAAATTTGACTAGCACGGAAGGTAGCTCGGCGAGATCTGTGCCGCAAGCCGCCTCCGGAACTCGGCGGTGAGGCCGCTGGGTTGCCGGCAGGCGGCCCGACGATTTCGGCTTACTTTGATTCGACTCGTCCGAGCGGGTCGGGGTCGGCCGTCAGCGCGTCACGCGCCGCCTGCCAGGCGGCATCCCCGGGGTAGAGCTCCGTGCGGAGGTAGGCCCAGGTGAGCCGCTGGACCGCGGAGACTCGCTCGGGGTTCTCATCCGTGGTCTCGGCGACGTCATATCCGGAGACCCCGCCGAGCCCGTGCTCCGCGTCGAACAGGGTGAGCAGGGACTTGGGGCCCGGAGAGAGGAAGTACGGATCGGCGTGCCAGTCAGGGCCACGAACCGTCAGGTGGGGGGAGTCGTCCTTGTCGCCGGCGACCACGAGCGCGGGCGTCGTCATCTTGGAGAAGTCCGTGGTCGAGAGGAAGGGAAGATTCGCGGCCACGGACTCGGTGAGGGCATCGCCGCCCCTGCCGGGCGCGGCAAGCAGGACACCCGCCTTGATGCGGGGCTCGGCCAGGTTCGCTTCCGTCCCGTCCTGCGGATCGGTGAGCCGGGCGCCCAGCAGCAGGCTCGCGGTGTGCCCGCCCATCGAGTGCCCGGCCACGGCGACCTTGCTCCGGTCCAGGCGCCCGAGGAGCTGCGGGACGGCGGTCTCGATCGCGTCGAGCCGGTCGAGGATGTGTTTCATGTCCTCGGCCCGAGATCGCCAGTACAGGGGCGCCCCGGGGGTGTCGGGGTCCAGGCTCAGCGTCGTGGAGCTCAGATGGGTGGGCTGTATCACGACGAAACCGTGCGCCGCCCAGAAGTTGACGAGGGGGGCGTAGCCGTTCAGCGAGGAGAGGTGGTTCGAGTGGCCTTGGCCGTGCGAGAGGAGGATGACCGGAAGGTCGTTCCCGGTCACGGGCGCGGAGACCCGTACCTCCAGATCCACGGCGCGGCCGGGCGCCGGCAGCACCGCCGGGCTGACCGAGAGGACGGGAGCGGGTGAGCCGGCGATGGCGGCTGGGCGGGTCGATTCGCTCATGATGCGTATGTCCCTTCAACGGCCTCTGCTGCCGGTCTCATTCGACAGGCAGGGGGGCGGTCAGGAGCATCCGGCTTCAGCTAAGCTGAAAGCGGAGCATTGTTCCGTTTAGTATGCGGAGCGCTGTTCCGCTTTGTCAACGGTCCTCGAAAGGAGAGCTCGGTGCCCGCTGCAAGCCAGCCCGGAGAGGTGCCGGCCCGAAGCAAGCGGGTCGACGCGCTGCGCAACGAGCAGAAGCTGCTCACCGCCGCCGCCGCGGTGTTCGTCACCTCCGGCGTCGATGCGCCGATCCGTGAGATCGCTGCCAGGGCGGGCGTCGGGATGGGGACGATCTACCGCCACTTCCCGACCCGGGCGGATCTCGTCGTCGCCGTCTACCGCCACCAGGTCGAGGCGTGCGCCGAGGCCGGCCCGAGCCTGCTGGGCGGTGCCGACTCCCCGCTCGAGGCACTCCGTCAGTGGGTCGACCTCTTTGTCGATTTCCTGGTCACGAAGCACGGACTCGCGGACGCGCTGCAGTCGGACAGCAGTGGCTTCGACGCGCTGCACGCCTACTTCCTCGACCGCTTGGTGCCCGTCTGCGCGCGATTGCTCGACGCCGCGGTCGCCGCTGACGAAATCAGGCCCGGTACGCACGCCTACGAACTGATGCGCGGCATCGGCAACCTCTGCATCGGACGTGACAGCGACCCCCGCTACGACCCCCGCCGATTGGTCGAACTGCTCCTTCAGGGGCTACAGCGGCCGCAGTCGTCCTGATATCGACGGAGGGGGCACAGGCAGGCCGGGGCGGGTGGGGATTGTCTGACCCTGAGAGTGGCCGGAAAAGGTACGTCCTGTTGCTCCGTCAGGACCCTGTCGCGATGATCATCCCCGGTTTCTCGGTCGTTCGGCACTTCAAGGAGACACTTCATGGCGGTTGGGATTGTCGGTACGGGCTACGCGCTCGGGTCGGACATAGTCGACAGTACCGAGCTGGCTCTCTCCCACGATCTGGAGCCTGACTGGTTCGTGCGGCGGACCGGTACCCGGCAGCGGCGCGTCTACGCCGAGGGCGAGAGCCTGCTCTCCCTGGCGGCCGACGCGATCGGCAAGGCCTGCGCTGATGCGGGGGTCGCCCCGCAGGAGATCGGCAGCGAGACCCTGCTGATCTTCCCTCAGGTCGGCATCCCCACGTACCTGGTTCCCTCCCAGGCGGTCCTGCTGGCCGAGCGCGCAGGCATCCGGTGCGCGAAGACGATGAGCGTGGACGGCTCGTGCGCGGAGGTGATCCCCGCGCTGGAGACGGCGATCACCATGCTGGAGGCGGGCCGCTGCGAGCGTGCGATCGTCGTGGCCGGCCAGGACGCGGTCAACCTCTCGGGCCACAAGGACCTCAGCCTGGCCGGCCTCTTCGGCGTCGGCGCCGCGGCCGTCGTCCTCTCCCGCGACGCCGACCACGGGATGAAACTTGACGTGCGCGGCAGCCACTGGGAGACCCACCCGCAGCGCTGGGAACTCGGCACCCAGCCCGTCCACTCCAACCGCAGGACCGACGAGGGCTTCGAGGTCAGCATCGGCTACTACACGATGCAGGGCCCCGAGATCGTCCAGGCCTCCCGCAGGCTCGTCCCCCCGGTCGTGAACACCGTCCTCACCCAGGCCGGCTGGACCACCGACGACCTCGACGTGGTCTTCGTCCACCAGCCCAACACCCGGTTCCTGCAGATCGTCATGAAGGCCTGCAAGATCAGCATGGACATCGTCCCCAACCCCTGCGCCGACATCGGCAACCTCGGCCCCGCCAACGTCCTGGCCACCCTCGCCATGACCCGGGAGGAAGGCACCCTGCAGCCGGGCACCCGGGCCCTGCTCTTGTCCTTTGGTGTCGGCTTCTCCTGCGGAGCCATCGCCGCCGTTCTGTAGAACCACATGCCCGCACCGGCGCCGCTGGGCCACGCCGCGCCGGATCCCCGACACGGGCACCCCTGCGGCGCGGTCCACGGACGACGCACGCGATCGAACCGTCGCGTCGGTCCCCGGTCCTAGGTCCAAATGGTGAGGGTCATAGGACCCCCTGGCAGAGGTCCGGGGGACACCGGCCGCCTACGGTCGGAGCAGCGGAAACGTTGAACCCTTGACCACGAAGGCTGGATCCATGACGAAGACGGACGCTGGAAACGGATGGCACGGCGACGAGTTGGACCTCGACGCCTATCTGGCCCGGATCGGCTACGAGGGGGAGCGGGCGCCGACGCTGGAGGTGCTGCGCGGGGTGCAGCGGGCGCATGTCACGTCCATACCCTTCGAGAACCTCGACGTCATGCTGGGCGTGCCGATCCTGCTGGATCCGGAGTCCGTGCAGGAGAAGCTGGTGCGTAGCCGGCGCGGCGGCTACTGCTTCGAGCACGTGGTGCTGTTCGCCGCGGCGCTGGAGCGGCTGGGATTTGAGTTCACGGGGCTGATGGGGCGGGTGACGCTGGGCACGGAGAAGATCCTGCCCGCCACGCACGCCCTGCTGGCGGTCACGGCCGTCGACGACGAGCGGCTGTGGCTGTGTGACGTCGGTTTCGGCAAGGGGCCGTTGGAGCCGGTCGAGATCGCCGACGGGGTCGAGGCGGACCTGGACGGCTGGCGGTTCCGGATGGAGCGGCGGGACGGGGTCTTCGGCATCGACCACTGGTGGCTGTACCAGCACGGCGAGGACGACTGGCTCGACCGGCACACCTTCACGCTGACCCCGCAGCACACCATCGACTATGTGGTGAGCAGTCACTATGTGGCGACCAACGCCCGTTCCCCATTTGTGAAGCGACCGTTTGTGCAGGGGTTCAGCGCCACCCGTCACGACCGGCTCGACGCCACCACCTGGACCACCTTCCGGCCGGACGGCTCCTCGACCGAGCGGAAGATCGACCCGGATGAGCTGGGGCAGGTGCTGGAGGAAGGCTTTGGGATTGTGGTGGGTGCCGAGGAGCTCGCGCGGCTCAGGGACGGGCTCGACTCCGCCTGATCAGGCCATTTGGGGGCGCGGGCCAGGCATGCGGCGGTGCGTGTGCGCATGGCTGGAATGAGTGGGTCCGCTTGGTGACGTCGGTGTCGCGGGTCTCGTCGGGGCCGCCGCCGATGAAACCGCCGACGTGAGAGCCTGGCTCTCCCTGGCCCCTGCGCGTGCATCGTCCGACCCGAACGGATCCGGCCTCCGGCCCGCCGCCCCGGGGCTGGCCAGTTCCCTCACTCCGCCATTGCCGGTTGCCCGTTCCCTCGAGATGATCACCTCTCGTGTCGAGTCGATCACTCAGACGAATGGAGACCCAGACGTGGCACCCCGCATGGTGTTCCGAGCCCTCGCCGCAACTGTCGCCGTGGCGACCTTGAGCCTGCCGCTCACGCAGGCCGCGTACGCCGCCGCCGAGCCTCAGCACGCCGCCTCGGCGAGCGCCCGGGACGACGACAACCCGTTCCGGTGGATGGAACTGGACGGGCTGAAGGCCGAGTTCCGGTTCATGTGCCCGGCGGGGCGCTGCGTGGGCTACTGGTCTCTGGCCCTCACCGAGGACGTGGCCGCGAAGACGTACGCGGGTGGGAAGTTCTTCGCCTACGCCCCCGCGACCGGTGACTTCGGGTTCTTCCTGGACACCGACATAGCCGCCCGTACCGTCGACCATCCGGAACAGGTCCGGCTGATCGACAGCGACTTCATCCGGTCGCACCCCCGGGTCGAGGTGCGCTACGGCAACCCGGAGCAGCCTCGCAAGGCCAAGGTCGTGGCCTCCGCCACGACGCTGATGCTCTAGGACCGAGTGGAGCCCTTCCTCCCGATCGACGGGTTCGGACGCCGGCAGCCCGCAGTTCACCCCCGTGCTCAAGCGAGTAGCGAGTACGGGGGTGGCCGTCTGCCGGTGTGGTTGGCGAGGATGACACTCGTGGTCAACGAATCCGGCGAAATCATTCTGAGCAAGCAGGACCTCCGCGAGGTCACCAGGTATGCCACCGAGATCGCGCAGGAAGTCCTGGAGATCTTCGAGAGAGCGCACCCGGTCGACCCGCGGCCTCGCGATGCGATCGACGCCGCTTGGGCTTTCGCCCGGGGCGGCGAACGCGGGAAGGTACTGCGCGATACCGCGTGGGCGGCGCTCAAAGCGGCCCGAGAGGCGGGCACCGCTGCCGCGGGCGACGCGGCGCGAGCGGCGATGGCCGCGGCATCGGCTGCATACCTGCATCCATTGGCCGACGCCCATCAGGTGAAGCACATTCTTGGGGCAGCGGCCCATGCGGCGAGAGCGGCCGAACTTGTGGCGGGTGATGATCGACATGTGGGTGCCGATCGCATCCAGCAAGCTTGTCGGCGCGCGACACCAGCTGTCGTCGACGTGCTCAGCCGCTACCCCGCGGCACCGCCTGGTGGAGGGCGCGTAGGGGAGATGCTTCGCGATCTGGACGAGGCCCTGCGCAGCCGCTTCTGAAGTCACCCGGACCCCAGGGCGATCGCGACTCAGTACGCGCCGTAGGGGTCTGTCCGGCGGTCATGTGGCTGGTCTGTCAGTGAGGCGCCCGAAAACCAGTGGAGCAGCGCCGCTGTGCGCCGTTACCGTGCTGCCGAACCAAGTCGTCTGGTCAAGGACGTGCCGTTGTACACCCTGTGAGACCTCCCGAGCGCTGAATCGTCGCGCGTCGCGCATGTGCGCCGCGCTCCTTTTTGCTGCGGACTTCTCACCGAAACCGGTGTACTTCTGTGCTCAAAAACTGGGTGGTCGTGCCCACCTGCCTGCCGCTCGTTCGCCGCCGCTGCCACGCGTGCGCGTCCGAGCACTTCCGGGCAAGCGGGAAATTTCGCGTCAACGCCAACCACAAGCTCATCGACGCCTGGCTTCTCGTGCTCTGTACCGCTTGCGGGGAAACCGCAAAGCTCACGGTCCTGGAACGGATGAATGTGCGCTCCGTACGGCCCGAGCTGCTGGACCGGCTGCACGACAACGACCCCGTCCTGACAGCCGAGTTGCTCCAGGATCCGGTCGTGCGGCGCCGTAATCGCATCGCCCTCGACTGGGACGACGCCTGGCGCCTCGACACCGGCGAGCCGGATCACCTGGACCGCGAGGTGATCGACGTCTCGGTCCGCTTCGCGGCGCGGATCCCCGTCCGGGCGGTGCGGCTGGTCGCTGAAGGTTGCGGTCTCTCGCGGGCCGGGATCGAGAGGCTGATCACGGAAGGGAAACTCGTTTCGGCAGTCCGGCTGAGCGGCAGGCTCTCCGGCGACTTCACCTTCACGCTCAAGCGCTGAGCCCTCCTCGGCGCCACGGCCCGATCCTCACACCGGCCCCGGCGAACGCCGGGGGCCGGTGTCCTGAGCCGGTATTTCGGTGTTCCGGTCGGCGCGATAGCGCGATCATGGGACCGGACACTGACACGCAACCCGTAAGGAATCGCTCGCCATGCCTGTGCCTGCCGACCCGACGGTGGTCCACCCGATGCCCGGTCAGCCGCGGGTGGTGCTGCTCAAGCCGCTGGTGAAGTCCCCGTTGATCGAGGTCGGGGAGTACTCCTACTACGACGACCCGGATGACCCGACCGCGTTCGAGACACGCAACGTGCTCTACCACTACGGGCCGGAGAAGCTGGTCATCGGCAAGTTCTGCGCGCTGGGCACGGGAGTGCGGTTCATCATGAACGGCGCCAACCACCGCATGGACGGCCCCTCGACCTTCCCCTTCCCCACCATGGGCGGCTCGTGGTCCGAGCACTTCGACCTGCTCACCGGCCTGCCGAACCGAGGGGACACGGTCGTCGGCAGCGACGTCTGGTTCGGCTACGGCACGACGGTGATGCCCGGCGTACGGATCGGGCACGGCGCGATCATCGCTGCCGGCTCCGTCGTCACCACGGACGTGCCCGATTACGGGATCGTCGGCGGCAACCCGGCCCGGCTCATCCGTACCCGCTACAGCGATCGGGACGTCGCCCGGCTGCTGGCGCTGGCCTGGTGGGACTGGCCCGCGGAACACATCACCGAACACGTACGGACGATCATGTCGGGCAGCATCGACGAACTCGAAGCCGCCGCCCCGGATGCCCGCCGTATGTGACGTGAGGACGGGAGTCCCGCTCGGTGGCGGCGCGCGTACAGCTCGGCCGCGCCGCGCCCCACCGGGATCGGGCCGGAATGGCAAACTCCATCCCATCTTTCCCGGCTTCATCTTCCGTTCTGTCGCGAGCACGCCAAGCTCTCCCCGCGTCGGGCCGCATTCAGCGCCCGGTCGTAGGGAGGAGAGCGCAAATGATGCGCCAACGGTATCGGCGGCGGTTCATGACCTGCGCCGTCGTGGCCGCCGCGTTCGGACTGGCCGGCGCGCAGTCGTTCGCGGCGTCGGGTGACACCAGACCCCGGCCCTGGAACGCGCGCCACCAGGCCGACATCGGCCGCCGACACGCCCAGGCCCTCGTGTCCGGCCATTCCGCCCTCGCGGCGCCGGGAAACAGCGACGGTGGTTCCGACGAGGCGGAGAACTCCGCCGAGGGCACCGCCCAGTACACCGAGGCCCGTACCGCTCCCGGTGTGGTCGCGCCCGGTGCGTACGGGGCGGCCTGGTCCCAGCTGCAGTCGATGCGGCACACGAACGGAGACTGGTCCCACGTCACCAAGAAGGCCTACAACTCCGACGATCCGCGCTATCGCGATGTGAACTCCAACTCCAGCGGCGGCTCGGGGAACGTGACGGGCCGGATCACCGGGATCGCCGCCGACGACCAGGGCTATGTGTACGCGGGCGGTGCCAACGGCGGTGTGTTCCGCTCGCGCACCGGCGGCGGGCACTGGGAGCCCATCGCCGACAAGCTGCCCTCGCTGTCGACCGGCACTCTCGCGCTGGACGGCTCCCGTCGGCTCTGGTACGCCACCGGCGAGTCCAACACCGGCGCGACGTCTTTCGTCGGCACGGGCGTCTACGTGCTGGCCGACCCGCGGCACGGGCAGTTCCGGCCCGGCGGCCGGGTGGGCGGCGCCGAGCTGGAGAGCACCGTCATCCACGCGCTGCGCTTCGCCGGCACCACGGTGTGGGCGGCCACCAGCCGGGGTGTGTGGTCGCACTCCACCGCCACGCTCTCGGGGCCGTGGAAGCTCGAGTTCGCGCCCAACCCCGACTATCTGCCGGGTGGTTCGAAGGCGTCCGATCCCAGTGCCCCGTACAAGAACATCGCCAACGACATCGCGGTGGACCCGAAGGACCCGGGCAAGGTGCTGCTGGCCGTCGGCTGGCGCGGCGGGGACGGCTACAACGGTCTGTACGGCAAGCAGGGCGGCAGCTGGAAGCCCGTGACCGGGATCGGCGACCTGCCGACCGACAGCGGCGACGTCGGCAACGTGACGTTCGGGGCCGCCGCCGACGGCTCGCGGCTGTACGCCGTGGACCAGTCCCCGGCGCAGACGGCCGCCAATCCGGACAGCGGGCTCAAAGGCGTGTACGTCTCCAAGAACGGCTCGCCGCTCGGGCCGTGGACGCAGATCGCCGACTACAACAAGCTGAGAACCTCGGGCTCGGCGCTCCAGAGCGCCGGCTACATGCCGGGCGTCCAGTCCTGGTACAACCAGTTCCTCCAGGTCGACCCGGCCAATGCCGACCATGTCTACCTGGGGCTTGAGGAGGTCTTCGAGACCAAGAACGGCGGTGCGAGCTGGATCACCCCCGGCCCGTACTGGAACTTCCCCTTCCCCTGCTGGAGCATCGACCCCACGAAGCAGACCGGCGACTGCTCGCCGACCACCCACTCCGACCAGCACGCGGTCGCCGTCGGCAGCTACAAAGGCAAGACCTGGGCATATGTGGGGAACGACGGGGGCATCTACCGCCGCCCGTTGAACGGCGCGGTCGACTCCGGCGGGCACGCCAAGGACTGGCAGTCGCTGAACGACGGCACCATCGACACGCTTCAGTACTACTCGGTCGGCGTCGGCAAGGACCGTACCTACGGCGGGACCTCGGTCACCGGCGGGCTGCAGGACAACGGCCAGTCGATCCTGCGCGGCCGCGACAAGGTCATGGGATCGAACTTCGGCGGCGACGGCGGGGACACCATCACCGACCCGGAGAACGGCTGCAACATCGCCCAGGAATACGTCTACCTCGACATGTGGGTCACCCAGAACTGCGGCGTGAACAAGGGATCCTGGGCCACGGACCCGTCCAAGGCCACCGAGTACGAGGTCGCGCCGCCGGACAAGGACCTGGGAGGCGCGGGCGCACGTTTCATCGCACCCATCATCTCGGACACCAAGGACACCAACACGTGGGTGGCCGGCGGCCGTCACGTGTGGGTGCAGAACAAGGGCTTCGCGATCCGGTCCGGCGGGGAGTGGAAGAGCCGCTACGACCTCGGTGAAGGCCATGTGGCCACCGCCGTCGCCTCTTCGGGCGGCACCGTCTACGTCGGCTGGTGCGGCCCCTGCAACAACCAGGGCTTCAGCCGCGGCATCGCGGTCGGCAACGCCGACGGTACCGGCTGGCACCAGCTCGGCCTCCCCGTCGACGGCACGATCCCGAACCGGTACATCTCCGGCTTCGAGGTCGACCCGTCCGACGCCCAGCATGTGTACGTCGCCGTCAACGGCTTCTCCCGCACGTGGACCGAAGGCCCGGGCGCCGGCGTCGGCCACCTCTTCGAGTCCCGTGACGGCGGGGTCAATTGGACGGACATCTCGGAGAACCTGCCCGACGTCCCCGCCAACACGGTCAGGCTTCTGCCGAACGGCGGCCTCGCCCTCGGCACCGACCTGGCCGTCTTCTACCGCCCCGCCGGCGCGCACCAGTGGCAGGTACTCGGCAATGACCTGCCCACCACCGCCGTCCTGCAGCTGAAGCTGGGTCCCGACGGCAACCTGTACGCCGCCACTCACGGACGCGGCATCCGGTCCTTCGACGTACGGCTGAACCTGTCGAAGCGGCCCACACCGTGAACACCCCTGTTGTCAGGACTCCTTGACGGATGCCATGCCTGTCAGGGTGGCCTGACAGGCATGGGAGTTTCGGAGGAGTCCCCGGCCGCCGATCTGGGAGGCCTCGACAACCCCCAAATGGTCAGCCTCCTGGCTCTCTTCAGGGTGCCGGGCGAGGACCGGACGCTGCGCTGAGCATGATCTCCCTGACCCGCTCGAGGTACTTCGGCACACCCGTCACGGCCTCCGGGGTGTCCGGCATGCTGACCACCAGGTCGGCCCGGTCGGGGAACCAGTTGAGCCACAGCGATACGCCGCTGGCGTTGTCGGGGCCGGTCAGGACCGTCGCGTCCGTACGCAGGTAGTCGCAGGAGCCCGGTGCGGCCCGTCCGTCCACATAGGACGCCATCGGGGGGATGGCCGGGGCGTCGCCGTCTTCGAGGAGCAGTTCGAGCGCTCGGTGCAGCGGCACGTCGTATCCCGCGCGGGCTTGCTGGAAGCCTTCCTGTGCGGCGGCGATCGCACCGGCGAGAGTCGGCGAGGCGGGCAGCCGGAACAGCAGCGGCACGAGGTTGACCAGCCAGCCGTGCACCTGGAGCAGCCGTGGGTAGGCCCTGGTCGACACGGCGGTGAGCACTCGGTAGACGTCGTTGCCGGTGAACTCCCGCTGTGCGAGAGCCAGCGCGGCGAAGGCGCCCGCGCCGAACCCGCCGCCGTGCCGGGCGCAAAAGGCGCGGAACGCGCGTGCCTCGGCACCGGTGAGCACCGGGTAGTGGAGCCGCGTGGCGGCAAGCAGTTCGCCGGCGTCGTTGCCCAGCCCGACGGGGAAGTCGGGGAAGCCGCCGTCCTCCACCGCCAGGAACTCCGACCATGCGGCGAGCTCCGGCGCGGCTGCCGTCAGTGACGCGGAGCGTTCCCGCTCGCGGCGGTTGTGGTCCAGATAGCCGAGTGCCGGTGCCAGGTCGAGCGAGGCGTCGCAGTAGGCCGCGTGGTACCTGGCGCGGATCTCGTCGAACAGCAGGGCCAGGGAGTGTCCGTCGGTATAGGCGTGGTCGACCGCGAAGTACACCGTGGACGCCGTGTCCCGTCGGATCACTCCGGCCAGCACACCCGGCCGGCCCGCCGTGGTCTGCTCGTCGATCCGCCGGTGCAGGTAGGTGCGCAGGTCGTCCGTGTTCGTGAAGTCGCCCACGCGCATGGGAAGCACCGTGAGGGATTCAGGTGGCAGACGGAACCCGGCCAGGTTCTCGGGCTCGTACCAGGTGTGGAAGGCCTCGTGTCGCTGCACAAGCCCTTGCCACGCGTCGGTGAGCGCGTCGAGATCGGCCCGGCCCGCCAGGTCGAACGCCATGGCCACCCAGGGCGACTGCCGTCGTCCGGCGGCGCGGTTGGCGGCCGCCGAGAGCAGGTGCGCCTGCTGGAAATGCGAAGCGGGCACGTCGTGCGGTACGGGGGTCCGGTCGGTGGTCAGCTCGAACTCGACCACTTCACCCGGCTCGGGTCGCCAGTCGAGGATCTGGGTCATACGCACGGTGGGGTCTCCTCCTCCATCGGGCGGCGGGCGGCTAGGCGGGCGTGGGTACGGCTTCGGTCCGGTGGCCGTCCGCGACGCGGGCGGCGGCGTGCGCGGCGGCCAGAACGAAGCGTTCGACGTTCGCGCGCGCAACGGCCGTGTCGGGGAAGCGTGTTGACAAGTGCACGCCGCGCTCACTCCTGGTCAGCCACACGTACACCTCGGCCGGACCGTGGATGCGGCTGCGCAGCATCATGTCTTCCGGCTGTGGCGGGCTGCTGCCCACCACCCGGCGCACATCGAGATAGGACACGACGAACCGGGGGTGGATCTCCGTACGCAGCATCCGGCTGATGTGAGGCAGCGAACTGCCCGGCCCCGGGCTGCGACGGCGCAGTTCGGCGGCGGCGAGGGCGACGGTGTCGGCGAAGGCCGACCCGGGAGCCGTCGGGATCCGGACCGGGTGCAGGCCGACGAACCAGCCCGGCGCCGCTCGCCACCGGTCGGGCCGGGTGTTGGCCAGACTCACCACGGACAAGTGCCGCTCACCCGCGACCTTCGCCGCGGCGAGCGCGAGGCAGGCGAGCAGCCCTGCGGCGGTGGTGCCTCCGCCGTCGCGTGACGCGGCGGCGAACCTGGTGGCCGCCGGTCCGTCGAGCAGCCAACGGTAGGAGCTGCACTGCGTGAGCTGCCCCTCGGACGGGCCGAGGGGCAGAGGGAAAGCGGGTGTCCTGCCGCGGGCGTTGCAGAGCAGGCTCCGCCAGTGGTCCGCGTGCTCGGACCCCATCGGCAGCCGGTCGACCAGGCTTCGTTCCTCGGCACCGAAGTCCAGGAAGGTCAGCCCGGGCATGTCCACGGCGCGGCCTGCCAGGGCGCCGCGGATCTGCCCCGGGATCATGGCGAGCGTGTAGCCGTCCACGACACCGTGATCCGCCCCCGCGAACACCGTCACCCCGTCCGCTCCCTCGACCGTCGCGAAGACCACCTGCGGCCAGCCCAGCGCTCCGGCGCTGCGGTCGAAGAACGCCTCGATCTGCCGCCGGACCGAGGCGCCGTCGGCGAAAACGCCGATGTCATCCCGGCACAGCGTGAGCATGCTCGCGGGGAGCGTTCGGCGCACGCAGCGTTCACGGGTCGGCACCAGCGTGCTGCGCAGATGCTCATGCCTGCGCAGCCAGGCCGACAACGCGGAGCCGACCTGGTGCCGATCGACCCGGCCCACGCCGAACGACACCCCGACCCACGCCGGATCCACATGCTGCGGTCCCCGCGCGGCCGCGGCACGTACGTGGTGCTCGTGGACGAGTGCGGGTGCTCGTGGGTCGTCCGCCCAGGCCGAGGCCGGGGCGGTCGGTGTCCAGAAAACCAGACGGCCGGCGGGGACCGTACTGTCGCTCAATTCTGTGAACTCCAATGTCTTACCGACCCGACCGAATGTGACGCCGGCCTCGAATCACTGTCACGATGCTCTCTCCTTGATGCCTCGGTGCGACTCGCCGAAGCTATCCGGTCGCGATGGAACCAAGATGAAACAGAGATGTGCTTGCTGGTCACACGGATCAGGATGGGGTCACGGGAAACTCGCCTCTTGTCGCTCCTTGAGCGCGCTGGTAGCGTCCGCTCCCGTCATTCATTCCGGACCGCGTCGATTCGTCGACCGCATTGACGGAAGGTCAATTCATGAACGCACGGGCAGGCACCGAATTCCCTCAAGTCATGGGCGGCGCAAAGCCGTCCATGGACTACGCCGAGCTGCGTCGCGACCCGGAATACGCCGAGTTGAACCGCGCGCTGCTCGATCTGGTCCCGGTCGGCTCCGGGCCGTCCGTCCTCGATCTGGGGTGCGGGGACGGAGCCGTCAGCGAGCAACTGCTGCTGCGCGACCCGGCGATGTCCCTGGTCGGCGCCGACCCCGACCCCGCCCTGCTCGACGAGGCACGGGCCCGTCTGGGTCACCGGGGCCGTTTCGTCGTGGGCGACGCGGCCTCCGTCTCCCGGTTGTTCCCACGGGACGCCTTCGACACCGTCGTGCTGGCCAACTGCATCCATCTCGTCCCGGACCTCGCCGAGGCGCTCGACGCGATCGGGGAGGTTCTCGCCGGTGGCGGACGGCTGGTGTTCAACTCGGCGTTCTACTCGGGTGCGGAGGACGCGGCCGATGTGCCGGTGTACGCCGAGCTGGTCGGCACGGCCCGCCGCGTCGCCCGCAAGCGCGGGCTCCCGCTGGCCCGGTCGGCCGCCGGCCGGCCCGCGGGGCTGCGCAGGAGTGCCGGGGACTATCAGGCCGCTCTCGCCGCGGGCGGTTTCACCGGTGTGGCCACCACCGAGCGGGCGTTCACCCTCGGCCGGCGCTTTCTCACCGCATTGTGCTCGACCCCGATGTTCGCCACCGCCGCGCTACCCGGTATCGACCGGCATATCGCCGCGGAACTGCTCACCGAGACGTTGGAAAGGCAATACCGGCGCGCCCCGTTCACGATCACCCGGCGCTGCGTGTACTTCTCCGCGATACGGCCGTGAAAACATCACGAGAGGAATTTCTCATGACCGAGGTAATGAACGTGGTCACCCGTGCCATTGTCGATGTCCGGCCGGACCTGGGCGTATCCCGTACGGAAATCACCCGCGACTCGGCTCTGTTCTACGCCGCCGATCCCGACCAGCCGGTGCTGGGACTCGATTCCATGGAGGCGCTCGAGCTGATCGCCGCGCTGGAGCAGGAATTCGGGGTCGAGCTGGCGGACACCAGCATCAGAATCACCGACCTCCGTACGGTCGGGGACGTGGTCGACGCCATGTCCGGGGCGCTGTGATGGCAGAGGCGGCGCGCAACCGCGTGCTGGTGACCGGCATCGGCGTCGAGTCGTGCGCGGGCGGCACACCGGACGAATTATGGGACGCCCTGTCCGCGGGACGGCCCGCGATCTCGGCGCTGGAACTCGAGCAACCGCTGCCATGCCAGGTCGGCGGCGTGGTCAGGGGGTTCGACCCCCGGGAGCACCTGTCCGCCCAGCAGGTCCGCCGTACCTCGCGCTTTCAGCAGATGTTGTTCGCCGCGGCGATGAAGGCACGGGCGGACGCGGGGCTGCGCACGGCGCCGGGGGCGCTGTACGTCGGCACCGGCGGCGGTGGGCTCGACGAAGCCGCGCAACTCGTGACCGTCCTGCGTCAGAGCGGGTGGTCGCGGATGAACCGGCTCGGCCTGCTCCGCCTGCTGCCCAACCAGGCCGCCGGGCTCGTCGCCCAGGAACTGGACATCACGGGTCCGGTGCTCACCATCTCGACCGCCTGCGCCTCCTCGACGGACGCCATCGGAGCCGGAATGCGCGCGGTGCGTGACGGCACCGCCGACGTGGTCCTCGTCGGCGGTGTGGAGAGCTGGCTGGACCTGCCGTGCCTGGCATCGTTCTGCCTGCTGGACGCGCTCTCCCAGCGGCCTGCGGCGGAGGCGGCCGGCGCCTCCCGGCCGTTCGACCGTGACCGCGACGGCATGGTGCCGGCCGAAGGCGCCGCCGTGCTCGTGCTGGAGTCCGAGCGGTCCGCGCTGCGCCGCGGCGCGACCGTGCACGGCGAGGTGCTCGGCGCCGCGTCCACGTGCGACGCCCACCACGCCGTGGCTCCCCGGGCGGACGGATCGGTGGCGGCCAGGACGATCGAGCTGGCCTGCGCCGACGCCGGTCTCGACACCGCTGCCGTGGACCTGGTCAGCGCGCACGGAACTTCGACACCGCTCAACGACCGGGCCGAAACCGCGGCCATCAAGCTCGCGTTCGGCTCTTACGCGCGACATGTGGCCATCACGGCGCCCAAGTCGGTCATCGGCCACGCCTGCGGGGCGTGCGGGATCCTGGAGAGCGTCGGCGTGCTGCTCGCCATCCGTGACAAGTATGTGCCGCCCACGGCGAATCTGGAGAACCCCGACCCCGACTGCGACTTGGACTACACCCCGATGGTGGGCCGGCCCGTCCCGATCAATGTCGCCATCAAGCAGAACTTCGGGTTCGGCGGCCAGAATTCGGCGGTGGTGTTCGGAGCCGCGTGACAGTACCGAGCCGTCAGGCGGTCGTGGTCAGTGGCCGCCGCTGGGGCGGTCGCAGCCGGAGTGGTCGGGGTAGCCGCCGAAGGCCTCGGCCTGTGTGGAGTCCCGGCTCATCGTGCCCTCCAGGCACAGGGGAGAGGCGTCGACGTCGATGAGGAAGCCGACCCCGGTGGGGCCGTTCTGGTACGACTGCACCTTCCCGGTGGAGTAGCCGAGGCCGGTGAGCGCGCTGCGGACGCTCTCCGGGGCGAAATCACCGCGCTTGCGCAGTGGTTCGAGCGCACTCTTGACGCGCCCGACGGCCGCGAGCCCTTCGCAGCGCTGCCGGCCGTGCAGGGGAAAGGGGACCATGAAGCCGTGGTTCTCGGCGTAGTGGTCGGTGGGCGGTACGGCCGGATCAGAGGTGCCCGCGGTCGTCGGCGGCGCCGGTGCGGAGCTCTCGTCGGGGCACGGGAAGTCGGTCGGCGTGCCCGGCGTCGCCACGGCGGCCTGCGAGGACTTGGCCGCACCGGCGTCATCCCCTGAACGTTGCGTTCCGCACCCCGCCGCGAACATGGCCATCACCGCCAACGGCAGCATCCCGAGCCGGATCCCTGTCGCCCTGGTCATCGTCATGCCCTGATTCTCCCCGGCGTCGCGGCGGGGGCCGAGTCGGGGTAGGTGCGGGCGAGGTGGTCCTGGAGGCGCGCGTGGCGGAACTGGTAGACCGCGCCGGCCTGGCGGAGCACGCCCCGCTGGTAGGCGTCTTCGAGGAAGGCGACGACGGGCCAGGGCAGCCGGCCGGTCAGCGGCAGCCAGATCCGGGCGAAGACCGCCCACTGGCCCCAGGCGGACAGGCAGAGTCCGTAGCCGAGGGCACCGCCGAGTCCGCTGATGAAGCCGAGCTTGAGCCCGGACGCCAGACTCCAGATGAACACGCTGCCCAGGAGCGCCGAAACGGGCCGGATCAACGCCCCGGCCCCGAAGGCGACGAGGAGCCCGAAGGCGGGTGCCCAGACGATGAATTGGGCGACGACCGCTCGGTGGTTCGTGCGCAGCAGGCTGACCGGATTGACGGCGGACCGGATGTCGAGAGGGGTTTCGAGAAGGGCCAGGAGCCCGAAGGCGGGGCCGGCCGCCAGCGTCAGCACGAGCCCGAAGAACACGCCGTCGTCGAAGCCGATGGCCAGGGCGTCCGGGAGGCTGCGGCGGTTGAGGACGCCGACGAGCACTCCGTGCGTGAAGCCGTAGCTGAAGCCGAAGACGATCCCGCACAGCGACCCGATCAGGAATCGGGTGCCGGTTCCCTGTCTGGTCCTGCCTGTTCTGCCGAATATCTTCATGCCCACGTTGGACGGTGGCACCGCGGTGTCCTTGGCCGCGACCATGAACCAGTGGGCGATCCCGAAGATGATTCCGGCGAGGGGTCCCACCAGCAGCCCGTCCGCGAGCTGGAAGCCGAGGGGGTCGAAGAGGACCCCGATCAGGTTGACGAGCCCGATGGTCAGACTGATCACCAGTGCGGTCACCAGCGTGCGGGTGGAGCGGCGCAGCCCTGAACCGAGGCGCCACCATTCCAGGTTGGGGGTGTCGAGCCGGGTCAGGTGGTGGGCGAGGTAGCCGAGCCAGTGCCGGGCGCGCTCCGGGTCGACGCCGTGGTGCGGCCCGCCGCCCGGGCCATGCTCCGGCCGGAGACGGTAGGCAGTGGCGATGAAGTTGTCGAGGAGGTGGACCTCCAGCTCCTCGGGGCTGCCGAACCGCCGGGTGTCCAGGAGCGCGGCCGGGTCGCGGCCGGGGGTGTCGCTGTAGACGGCGCGGGCGAGCGTGACCATCAGCGGGGTGGTCAGCACCGTGGCGAGATTGGCACTGCCCTGGCCGCGCGGCTGCTCGTGCAGCTCGCTCAGCACGGGCTCCCACGCGGTCGTCGCGGGGTCCCCGCCGCGGGCCTTGCGCGTGGTGCGCGGCAGGTAGTCGGCCAGGTCGCTCAGGGTGAGATCGGCGAGCTCCACGGCGGCGGCGGACGTGAGCACGTCGGTCTCGGCCACCGCGGCGGCGTACTCGGACGGACGGCTCGTCAGCAGCAGGGGAAGCGTCGTGGCGTTGAGCGCTTCCAGCGCGGGGCGGTTCAGTCCGTCGGCGATCTCGTCGAAGCCGTCCAGCACGGGGAGCACCCGGCCGGTCTCGACCAGCGCGGCGGCGAGGCTCGGCCCGCCGGGTGCCGGGGCGGCGAGACCGGGATGGTCGCGGGTCAGTTGTGCGGTGAGCCAGTCCCGGAACGTGATGGCGGTGGGATCCCACGCGCCGATGGTGAAGATCACCGGTACGGCCTCGGTGCGGGCCCTCGACTTCACGTAGTCCAGGAGGAACCGCGTGGTGAGGATCGTCTTACCGGAGCCGGGCCGGCCCAGCACCACCAGCCGCCCGGACGGTATTCGCCGGTACACGCCCACGATCTCGTCCAGCCGCCCGCCGAGGTCCAGCGGGCCGTGCGTGCCCCCGGCGGGCAGGCGCCGGATGTTGGCCCAGTGGTCGGTCAGCTCTTCGGGAGCCTGCCGCCAGCGCACCGGCAGCGGGTACGGATCGTGCACCTGCCGCTGCTCCTCCTCGCGCTGCCAGCGGGCGGCCACCGCGTGGGCGAGCTGCTCGGCGACGTCTGCCAGGGTCTCGTGGAACACCGAAGCCGGTTGCCCGGTGACCGGTTCGACGTGATCGGGCGAGTCGTCGGGCCGGCTCTCGGGCCCGGTCCGGTGGACGGCGGCCGCCAGTAGTTCCTCGCGTTCGGCCGGTCCCAGCCCGAGGGCGTCGGCCAGCAGCCGCACAGTGGTCACCCTCGGGTCGGCGCGCTCACCGGTCTCCAAGCCGCGGAGGGTGCGCACGCCCACTCCGGCGCGCTCTGCCAGGGTCTCCTGAGTCATTCCCGCGTTGTGCCGCAGCCGCCGTAACAGCGCGCTGAACTCACTGGACACAGGTCACGGCCTCCCCCTCGAATAGGTGGTTTCCCCAGGTGAGGGACTCTAGCGCGGCGACCGGCCGCATACGGCCGGTCGCTTGGCCTGTCCGCTGTCCGGCGCCGGGGCCAGCGTCGAGGGCATGCGCCGCAGGAAGCGGCCCGAAGCCCGGGGAGCCACGATGCCGATCACCGCAACCACCGGCCAGCCGACCGCCACCACGCTCAGGAACCAGGAGCGCGAGGTGCTCTACGCGGTCGGCTGCGGCCTCAGGGACAACGAGATCGCCGCCGTCCTCGCCATCCCCGAGGACGCCGTGGCCGGACACCTCGCACGGATCCTCGTCAAACTCGAGCTGCGCGACCGGGCCGCTGCCATCGTCCACGCGTTCGACTGCGGTCTGGTCGCCCCCGGCCGCGGCCCCCGCAGGCGCGCGACGGGCCCGGTGTCATCGGCCGGTACCCGTCGTGCGCCCGAGCCGCGGTTGCAGATCTCGATGCTCGGACCGCTGCGGGCATGGCGCGACGGACAGCCCCTGGACCTCGGTCACCTGCGCCAGCAAGCCGTACTGACGGCGCTGGCGCTGTGCCTGGGCCGGACGATCAGCCAGCAGGAACTGCTCGACGGGGTGTGGGGGGAGGAGCCGCCGAACACGAACGTGGTGCCGGTGTACATCTACCGGCTGCGCAAGATCCTGCGCGGAGGCGGCAGTCCGGACTCGGTGATCGAACGCGATCGGTGCGGCTACCGGCTGCTCTCAGGCGCGGTCACCGTGGACGTGGCGCGCGTGGAGGAACTGGTCACCGCGGCCGGTGCGGCCGAGCGGGCGGGCGAACTGACCGAGGCGGTCCGTGCCTGCTCCCAGGCGCTTGACCTGTTCCGCGGGGAGCCCCTGGCCGGCCAGCCCGGGCCGTTCGCCGAGCTGGAGCGGCTGCGGCTCACCGAACGCAGGATCGTCCTCGTGCAGCGGAAGCTCGAGTGGCAGCTGCGGCTGGGCCGGCACTCCGAGGCGATCGCCGAGCTGTCGGCCCTGGCCGTGGCGCAGCCCCTGAACGAACCGGTCGCCACCATGCTGATGCGCGCGCTCTACCTCGGCGGCCGACAGGCCGACGCATTGGCCGTCTTCGACCGCACCCGCCGCCGTCTGGCCGATGACCTGGGGGTCTCTCCGGGCCGGATGCTGCGGCAGACGCACCAGATGATTCTGCGCGGGGACGAAGCCTGCCTCGGCCTCACCGGACCCACGCGATGACCGGACCGATGCGGCGTACGCGCAACGAGGAGCTGCTGCTGGCGAGGATCTCGGCGGCGGCCGGCCGCGAGCACCTCGGCAGGCGGCGCGCCACCTACGCGGGAGCCGCGCACACGGCACACGCGAAGGCCCTGCGGGACCGGGGGATCCGCGGCCTGTCGGCCCTCCTCCGGTACGGCGGGCCTTCCCCGGCGAACGCGCGCGATGACGCGCGACTGGACCTGTACGAGTACGGAATGACGGTCGTCGTCAAGAGGCGGATCCACGTCGTCCGTTACGACACCACCTCCGTATTCCGGACGAGCACCCCGCACTCGCACGACGCGGCCCACGTCGGGACCATCTACACGCTCACCGGCGTCGACGGGGAGCGGGTCGTACTGCGCGGCGGGCCGGAGCACGGCGACGCGGAGGAATGGTGGTCCGAGATCCAGCTGGGCGTCACCCGCGCCCAACTGCCCCTGGCCCTGTCCGCACTCGACAAGGGCGAGCGCCTGACCTTCGGTGACATATGGCTGACCAGGGAGGAGGTCGGGTACGGAGAGACTCGCGCACGGTGGCCGCAGATCCGGAACATCTGGATCCGGAAGGGCGCCGTCAAGCTCGACATCGACGGGACGTGGCACGAACCGGGCTGCAGGATCTCCGAGATCCCGAACCTCTTCCTCCTCCGTGCGCTCGTCGAGCTGTTTCATCACAATGTCAACGGCTGTGACTAACGTTGCATCGCTTCACGGAAGTTGCGTGCTGTCCCAAATCGAGGAGGAACACATTGATGACTCCGGCCCGCAGATGGAAGACGGCCATCCGCGCCGTCGGCGCGGCAGCGGCCATGATGGCCGTCACCGCCCTGGCGCCCACCGTCGCCCACGCCGATCCGGCGCGTCATTACTACCTGGAGGTCGGCGGCACGGGCTCGGCAGCGCCCGCGCCCGACTGCACCAGCAGCTACACCTTTGCCAATAAGCACCTCAACGGGGGCATACCGGTGCCCGTCTGCTATCCGGCGAGCGCCGGACCCTGGCTCAACGGCCACAACGTCCCGGACCTGACCGCACCGAACTTCGACGCCAGCGCGCGCGAGGGATACCGCAATCTGCTGGCCGCCGCCGAGGACACCCACCGTCGCGACCCGGACGCCCGTCTCACGATCGTCGGCTACTCACAGGGCGCGCAAGTGGCCGACCAGGTGCTCCAGACGATCGCCAGCGGCGGCACCGGCATCCCCCGCTCGCAGGTGAACGGCATGCTCTACGCCGACCCGATGCAGCCGGGCACCGGCATCTGGGCCCGGCTGCCCAAGGGCTGGAGCGCCCTGGGCTTCACCTCTCCCGGCGCCGGCCCGGCGAAGCTCGAGGGCATCCCGGTGCAGCGCTTCTGCATCCGCACCGACGGGGTCTGCGACGCGACGTCGCTGACGTCCGTCAGCGGCTTCCTGACCCAGCACCCCAAGTACTGGCAGGACGGCAACATCATGACCAAGACCATCGGCAACGACGGTGGCGAAGGGATCGTCTGGTACGACTCCTGACCGCCGGCCCCGTTGGCCGTGCCGTGATCCGGGCCGTACGTGAACGCCGCTATTTTCTCGGCAGCCGATGGGTAACGGCCTGGGTGTGCGGTCGCCGCGTGGCGGCGCGCTGTCCATCACGGAGGTGGAGCATGACGCAGTGCCCCGGGGCGACCCCGTACCCGATCCCGCCCGCGGTCCAGGAAGCGTACGGCCCGGCCGATCTCGGCTCGATGCCCCTGTTCGCCGGGGGATTCATCAACTTCGGCTACTGGCAGGGCATCGACCTCGACCAGCCGCTGACCGAGCACGACCGGATCAGCAGCGAGCTGGCCATGTACCGCCACGTGCTCGCCGCCTTGGCGCCCACCGAGGGACTACGGGCCCTGGAGGTCGGCTGCGGGCGGGGGATCGGTAGCGCGGTGGCACTGGAGGAGTACGGCTTCGCGCACGTCACCGGCATGGACATCCATCCGCAGCAGCTCGAACGGGCCCAGCAGGCCAACTCCGGCCTGCTGGCCCGCCACCCGGAACAGCTGCGCTTCGCCCACGGCGCGGCGGAGAGCATGCCGTTCGGCGACGGCGAGTTCGACCGCGTGCACAGCGTCGAGGCCGCCCAGCACTTCCGCGACCTCGACGCGTTCGCCCGGGAGACCGCACGCGTGCTGCGCCCCGGCGGCCGCGCCGCCGTCGCCAGCTTCTTCGTCCCCGACGCCGACCCGGCCCGAGCCGCACGGCTGGCCGAACTGCTCGACTCCTTCGCCACCGGCCTCGACGTCGCGCACACCATCCCCCTCCTGACCGACAGCCTCGAACGGGCAGGCCTGACCGGAATCCGCGTCACCCCGATCGGGACATCGGTATGGACCGGCTGGGACCGCTGGCTGGCCAAGACGTGGAAGCCCGACACGTGGCCTCGCAATTTCCTGCGGGCCTACGGCGAAGGAATCCTCGACTACTTCACGGTCACCGCGGAGCGGCCGGAGAAGTGACGGGCGAATCGACGGCCTTCAAGCGCGTCCGAGGCATCACCCCCAGGAATTCCGCGCGGGCACCACGCCCGCCGCCCCGGCGCAGGATCCCCGGACCGTTCAGCCGCGGCTCAGAGTGTCCTGCACGGCCTCGGCCATGCCGGCTTCGCCCTTCGCGTTGGGGTGGAAGGCCATGGCCTGGAGGGGGTTCACGGGCACCATGCCCTCGACCCAGCGGTCGTCGCGGGGCTGGCAGGCGTCGTGTCCGACGGTCCGTGTGTAGGTGTCGACGTAGGTCGCGCCGGCCGCTTTCGCCTCATGGCTCAGCATCGTATTGAGGCTGCGCATCGTGTCGCGCAGGTAGGGAATGTCGCCCACCGGCAGCCGCAGGGAGGTCTTGCAGCCCTCCGCGTCCTCGGACTTCTCCGAGAGGAACGCGGGATAGCCGACGACGAGCACGCGCGCGTTCCGCGACCGCTCGTGGATCTCCTTGAGGACGTCGGCGACCTTGGGAGCCGTCTGCAGGATGCGCTCTTGGAGCTCGTCGACGCCGCCCGCGGTGTAGCGCCGCTCGCAGGGGTTGCCGTCCGGGATCGGCCGGAGCGCGTAGGTGCAGTTCTTGATGATCTCGCCGAAGCCGATGTCGTTGCCGCCGATGCCGAGCGAGACCAGGGTGGTGTTCTCCTTGAGCGCGTCCAGCTGCGCGGGATTGTCCATCCCGGGTTGCGGCCGCCACATGTCGTTCGTCGTGGCGCTGCCGCAGCTGATGTCCCGGAAGCTTTCGGGCGTCAGTGAATGGGCGGTCAAAGACGGGTAGTTGCTGTTGGAGCGCGCACACCAGGAGCCGTCCTGGACCGGGATGAAGGGGCCGGAGGTGAAGGAGTCGCCCAGGGCGACATAGTGCTCGGCTCGCGGCCGCGGGGCCGACTGGGGCGCGGCGGTCGCAGGCGCGAGGGCGCCTGCGGTCAGGGCCGCCGCGGCGCCGCAGGCCGCGAGAGCTAAGCGGGCTCTGCGTCGGCCGGCCGACGCAGTGGGGGTACAGGACATCTCTGCCTCCTCGTGGTGGAAGTTCCGGGCGCCACATTCGAGGGCGGCATGACCGGCGTCAATCGACATCCCTAAATGTCAGATAAATGTGGCCGGATACCCGGACTTCAGCGTCCAGTTGGCCGGGCTTGACGGAATCGTCCGCGACTCGATGCGTTCGGACGCGGGTTCGTGCAATCCTCCTTGACATCCCAAGACGCTTCAGGAGGCACAGCGTGATCAAAAGACTCGTAGTGCTCATCACGGCCCTCGGGCTGACCCTCTTACCAATAACCGGCGCCGCCCAGGCTCAGGGCACCACCCAGGCCCGGGCCGCCGCGCCGAGTGATACGGCCCCGCCGCCCCTGACCGACGGCTACGGCCTCACCCAGGTCGGCACCGCGACCGGCACCGCCATGAACTTCGTCATCACCGTGACCACGCCCCAGGTCGCGGGCCGGCATCACATCAAGATCATCCTGCCGAGCGACTACAACGCCGATCCGGACAAGCGCTACCCGGTGCTGTACTTCCTCCACGGCGCCGGGGACGACCCGGTCAACCAGAACTACCCGGCTCTGTTCAAGTCCAAGTCGATGATCACGGTCGTCCCGGACGGCGGTCTGCGGGGCTGGCACGCCGACTGGCGTGACCAGAACACGGCCGCCGGCGCACAGAACTGGGAGACGTTCCACATCAACCAGGTGATCCCCTTCATCGACGCCAACCTCCGCACCATCGCGGCCAAGAAGGGCCGGGCCGTCGCGGGCGTCTCGATGGGCGGGTTCGGCGCCTTCCACTATGGCCAGGACCACCCCGAACTGTTCAGCCAGGTCGCCTCGTTCTCCGGTGACATCGACCTGTCGGTGGACTCGATGGACCTGCGTCTGGCCGTCGTCGCCTCACTCACCAACGCTGCCGGCGCGCTCTGCGGCAACATCTTCGGCAACTGCAACGGGCCCTACGGTCCCACCGTGTCGAGCGACGCCCTCTTCGGCTCCCCCTACCCGGTGTTCAACGCCGACTGGAAGTGGAATCAGATCGACCCTTCCCGCCACATGGACAAGCTGAAGGGCATCGGCATCTCGATCTACGTCGGCAACGGCAACGGCAACCCCCTCGAAGCGGAATTCTGGCTGGAGGGAGCGTCCAAGCACGTCAGGGACAACCTGAACGCCCTCGGAATGCCCTACTACTTCGCGGACTACGGCAACGGCTCCAAATGGGGCCCGAAATGCAACGGTGGCCACAACGGCTACTGCTGGGCACAGGGCCTCGAGGACTTCATCCCGCGCCTGGAGCAGGCCTTCGCCTCCTCCTGACAGCGATGAAGGCCCGGCAGCCGAGCTGCCGGGCCTTCATGCGAGTAGCGGGGACAGGATTTGAACCTGCGACCTCTGGGTTATGAGCCCAGCGAGCTACCGAGCTGCTCCACCCCGCGTCGTTACGGTGAACAGTACGGCATCGAACCGGTGAAGCCGAATCGGCCATGGGGGAGCCGGTGCGGTCCGCTCCGAAGCCGCGAAGGTCAGCCGAGGCGCAGGAGCCGCTCCGCGTTGGTGTGGGCGATCTTGTTCAGGTCCGCGGCGCTCAGCGGGAGGTTCCGGAGGAAGCCGACGGCCTGGGCGCTGGACTCGTACGGATAGTCGATGGCGAACATGACGTTGTCGATGCCCACGGCGAGGACGGCTCCCAGGAGGGCGCTGGTCGCCATGACACCGCTGGTGGTGATGTGGAAGTTGTCGATGAAGTATTCGGAGGGCTTCCTGGCGAGCTTCACCTCGGACTGGACGAAGGGCAACCGGGTGTCGAGGCGGGACAGGTGGAAGGGCAGCAGCTCGCCCATGTGGCCGAGGATGACCTTGGCGGTGGGGAACTGGTCGAACAGCCCACTGGTGATCAGGCGGAGCGCGTGGGCGCCGGTTTCGGCGGCCCACGCGTATGTCGGTCCCATGAGCTCCGGCCGGTCCTCGAACACCGGCCAGCCGAGGGCCGCGCTGTTGGGGTGCAGGTAGAGCGGCACGTCGTGCCCGGTGAGCGCTTCCCAGAAGACGCGGAACCGCGGTTCGTCGAGGTAGTGGCCCAGGGTGTGGCCGTTGACCAGGACGCCGGACAGGCCGAGGTCGTTCACCGCGCGGCCGAGCTCGCGGACCGCGGCGGCCGGATCCTGAAGGGGCATCGCGGCGAGGCCTGCGAACCGGGTGGGATTCTCGTGGACGACGCCGGCGAGGACGTCGTTGGCCAGTTGTGCGTCGGAGACGGCGACGGCGGGGTCCGGCTGCATCTGCACGCCGGGATTGGTGAGCGAGAGCACCTGCATGTCGACGCCGTGCTCGTCCATGTCCATCAGACGCAACTCGGTGAATTCGGGCAGCCGGCGCTCCAGGTCGGCCAGATACGACGGCAGGAACTTCTGCGGCTGATGCAGGGCCGCCCCGGCGGTGGCCATGGCGGGCACGCTGAACGCTTCTTCCAACGCGATGATCTTCATGGCGGATCCTTTGCACTTAGGAGATGGCACGGCCGGGCGCTGCGCCCCGAATCGGCAGTCACGTCAGAACGCGCTCGGCCAGGTCATGCACCAAGGCGTCCGCGGCTTGTGCGTCACGGGCTCCGCCGAACACCTGGAAGTCGGGGCGGATCGCGACCACGGAGGCGTTGAGGCGCTTGAACCAATGCGCGTACGTGCCCTCGGCGTCCTTGAGCCCTTCGGGTCCGAAGTGGGCGCTGCGGCCGCCCAGTCGCCGCCAGGCGGCACGCCGCGGAGGGGAGAGGAGCTCGACCGGGTCCCGGTCGCGTCCGAGGAGGAGGAAGCCGGGCGGGGCGATCACTTCGTCCAGGAGCGCCGTACGCCCTCCGCCGCCCACCGTGGCCTGCAGCCCGAGGTTGCCTCCGACCCCGTCGTCCCGCAGGGTGCCGCCCCGTAGAAGCCAGTTCTTGTGAGCGTCTTCGATCCCCGCGGTCGCGTCGCGTTCGAGCTCGGCGTCGCGCCGCGCGGTCTGCTCCGGATCGAGCATGCAGATGAGCCGGCCGATGGCCACGGTCTCCTTGACGATCTGTGCGACGTGCGCGGAGCGTTCAGCGGTGTAGTCGTCGAGGAGGGATTCCTTGCCCTCTCCGTTCACCAGCAGGGCCAGGCGCCAGGCGAGGCTGGCCGCGTCGCGGATGCCGGAGTTGAAGCCCTGGCCGAGGAAGGGAGGCATCTGGTGTGCGGCGTCGCCGGCCAGGAGCACGCGACCCTTGTGCCACCGGTCGGCCCAGCGGCCGCGGAAGGTGTAGCGCGCGTGCCGGACGAGGTCGGCGTTGCCGGGGTGGATGCCCCAGGGGGCGAGAAGCTGCCAGGCGTTCTCATCGGTGTCGATGCCGGCCGGGTCGTCCGTGGGCATGACCATGAACTCCCAGCGCCGCCGCCCCGGACCGGCCGGCACCAGGGTGGTCGGCCGCGCGGGACCGAGACGCTGGCAGGCATAGGGAAGCCAGGTTGGCGGGGTGTGCGGAACGACGTCGACCACCACCCAGTCGCGATCGAAGCCGAGGTCCGTCATCTGTGGTCCGAGCAGGGAGCGGACGGTGCTGTTGGCTCCGTCGCAGCCCACCACGTACGCCGCGCGCACGGTGCGGGGACTGCCGTCCGCCACCGCGGCGAGTCCGGTGTGCGGCACGACGGTGGCATGGACCGCGGACCCGTCGTCCGTGAAGCCCTCCAGGGCGAAGCCCCGGTACTGGTCGATCAGCGGGTCGGCCCGTACGCGCCGCTCCAGCACCTCCTCGAGGTCCGGTTGCGAGAAGCCGGACATCTGGGCGTACCCCGAATCGGATTCCAGCGGATAGCGCGACTCCACCAACGTCCGCCCGGAAGAGTCCGCGAAGCTGAAGCGCTGCCCGTCCTGGCCCCAGGGCTCCAGCAAGACGGAGAGCTCCTCGCCCAGGCCGAGCTGCCGCAGGACGCGCTGGACGTCGTGGCTCATGGCCACGGCGCGTGGCAGCGGGTAGGGCCGCGCCCACCGTTCCACCACGCCCACGCGCAGCCGGTGCTGTGCGAGCAACAGCGCCAGCACCTGACCGACCGGACCGGCTCCCGCGATCAGTACGTCGCAGTCGAGTTCTTCGATCTCGTCGGTCATGGCTCAGCCCAGCGGTCCCATGTAGGTCTGGTCGGCATATGTGTCGGACAGCGGGGCGAGCGTCTCGGGCCACGGGTCGGTCACAGCGCGGCGCAGCCCGGCCGGCCTGGGCCTGCCGTCCCACCCCACCTGCTCCATATAGGAGTACAGGCAGACCAGGTGACCGTCGGGGTCACGGAGATGCGCCGCGTAGTCGATACCCAGGTACAGCTCCGGCGGTACGCCCTCGACCAGGGCGTACCCGGCGTTCACCAGATGCTCCACCGCGGCCCGCAACTGGGCGTAGCTGCCCACCTCCATGCCCACGCTGAGGCACGAGGTGTGTTCGCTCAGACCGAGCCGGCCGCGCAGCGCCTTGTCCACGAGGACGAAGGTGTGGTGCTCGGTGCCGCTGCGCAGGTACACGATGCGCTTGCCCCGGTGCTCGGCCTCTTCGACGACCTCGAAGCCGAGCAGCCCGGTGTAGAAGGCGAGCATCTCCGCCATCCGCTCGGTGAACATCGAGACCGGGCCGATCCCGGTCACCTTGAAGGGGCGTGGCAGGAGGACGCCGCCGACGTCGTGGGTCTCCTTCAGGTGTGCCTCGGACGGGCTCCAGCCGGAGTGGATGTCGATTCCCCGCTCCAGTGCTTCGCGCACCTCGGCGGCCTCCGACATCTGGGGCAGCGGTGGCACTTCGTCGAAGCCGCGGTCGTGCATGCCGTGCGGCCTGGACCGGCGCGTCCAGCCGATCTGTTCCATGCCGTAGTACAACTCGACCGTGTTGTCGTCCGGGTCACGGAAGTAGACGTGCCAGTTGCCGCCGGGCATGTCCCGGCCGGTGCGCCCGATCTCCACTCCGTGCGCGCGCAGGTACGCCCCGGCGTCCACGACTTCCCGCAGGCTGCCCACCTGCCAGGTGATCTGGCTGAGCGTGATGTCCTTCGCCTTGCGGTCGTTGCCGTTGAGGACGCCGAAGGTGCGGTGTGCCAGCAGCAGCGCGTGGTGGTCCGAGGAGTTGCTGGTGAAGATCATCCGCGGGTCGGTGACGACCTCCTCCACGACGGGACGCAGCTCCGGGGGCACCTGGTCGAAGAGGCTGACCTCGTCGGTGACGCGGAAGCCGAGCAGGTCGGTGTAGAAGGTGACCGCTTCGTCGAGGCGGTCCATGTTGAGGCCGAAGTGGCCGAAGCGCCGGATCTTGAAGGGGCGGGGCAGGAGGATTCCGCCGACGTCGTACTGCTTCGGTGCCGTGGTCGTCATGGCTGTTCTCCTTCCTGGCCGGTGCCGTCGGGGTGGCCGGGGCCCGCTGTCACGGGGTTGCGCAGCTCCCCGATGCCGGTCACCCAGCTGACGAGCGTGTCGCCGGGCTTGAGGAAGAGGGGCGGCTCGCGGAAGGCGCCGACGCCGGCCGGCGTGCCGGTGAAGATCACGTCGCCGGGCAGCAGCGGGCATGCCGCGGAGATGCGGGCGACCAGTTCGGCGACGGTGAAGACCATGCCGCCGGTCCGGCCCTTCTGCATGAGCCGGCCGTTGACGCTGCAGCCGAGCTCCAGGTCGTCGGGGTCGTCGAGCTCGTCGGGCGTGACGAGTACGGGGCCCATCGGCCCGAACCCGGGGAAGGACTTCCCCATCGAGAACTGCGGTGCGGCACCGGCGAGCTGGAGGACGCGTTCGGAGATGTCCTGGCCCACGGTGAGGCCCGCGACGTGGCGCCATGCCTGCTGCTCGGAGACGCGTTCCGCCCGCCGTCCCATCACGACGACGAGTTCGACCTCCCAGTCGACGTTCCGGCTGGGCAGAGGGATGGCGTCGTAGGGGCCGGACAGACTGCTCCTGAACTTGGTGAAGACCAAGGGAGTGTCGTGCTGCGCACCCGTGGGGAGAGCGTCGCCCTGTGCCCCGTGGCGGGCGGCGGCCTCCGCCACATGGTCGAGGTAGTTGGCACCGATACCGAAGACCTGGCGCGGTGCCGGGACGGGGTTCTGCAACTGGTCGAGGGGCAGCCGTTCCCCGCCGTGCTCGTATGTGGCCGCCCAGTCGACCAGTGCGTCCCAGCTGTCGAAGATGCGCGCGGGATCGGCCGGGAACCGGCCGCCGCTGGCTCGTTCGATGTCGATGGCCGTATCACCGTCGACGAGGACCGGCCGGTTTGCCATCACTCCGAGGCGCATGATGACGCCCTCCTTTCGATCTTGTGGTGCGCGTACAGATCGTCGACTGTGGCGACCAGCAGCCGCTCGCGCGGCGTCCAGGGGCTACATATGGACGACAGGTGCGGCGTCGACGTCCTGCCGGGGTACGCCGCGGCGGTAGAGCAGGCCGCTGACGATCAGGCCCGCGGCGAAGAAGCCGGCGGCCCACCAGTAGGCCGTGGAGTAGCTCTCCAGGGCGGCCCGGGCGAGGACGGCGGGATCCTTCGGGTTCTTGTCCGCGAGGTAGTGGGTGGCGGCACCGGTGGAGAGAGTGGTGAGCAGCGCGGTGCTGATGGAGCCGCCGACCTGCTGCATGGTGTTGACGGCGGCCGAGGCGACGCCGGCGTCCTCGGCTGCCACGCCGGAAGTTGCCAGGCTCATCGCCGGGGCCATCACCAGGCCGATGCCGAGCCCCGTCACGATCAGCGGTGGCATGACGCCCGAGGCGTAGCCGCTGGTCAGGTCGAGGGCGGTCATCCAGGCCAGGCCGCAGGCGGCGAGGCCCATGCCCAGCGGCACGACCGGCTTCGGGCCGACTCGCGGAATGAGGACATTGGTCGCGAGGAGAGTGGTGACCATCAGACCGGCGACCATGGGCATGAAGGCCAGGCCGGTCCTGGTCGGGGTGTAGCCCAGGCTCTCCTGCATGTAGTACGTCAGGAAGAGGAAGACGCCGAACATGCCCGCGCCACTGATCAGTACGGCGAGGAAGGAAGCGCCGCGATTGCGGTCCAGCAGGACGCGCAGCGGCAGCAGAGGGTGGGCGGCCTTGGTCTGCCACCAGGCGAACGCCACCAGCAGGGCGGCACCGGCGAGCAGGAAGCCCCAAGTGGCCACCGAACTCCAGCCATGGCTCTCGGCGTTGGAGAAGCCGTAGACCACGCCGAACAGGCCGGCCGAGACCAGTACCGTGCCGGGGACGTCCAGGGCGGAGCTCTTGTCGCGGGCGCCGCGGGTCAGCAGCAGGGCACCGCCGACGAAGGCCATGGCGGCGAAGGCCAGATTGACGTACATCGTCCAGCGCCAGTCGAGATACTCGGTGAGCACGCCGCCGAGGAGCAGTCCGATGGCGGCGCCGGCGCCCGCGATGGTGCCGTAGACGCTGAACGCCTTCGCGCGTTCCTTGGTGTCGGTGAACGTGGTCGTCAGCAGCGACAGCGCGGCGGGTGCGAGCAGGGCGCCGAACAGGCCCTGTCCCGCGCGGGCGGCGACCAGCATGCCGAAGCTGTCGGCCGCGCCGCCCAGGGCGGAGGCGCCGGCGAAGCCGACCACTCCCACCAGGAACGTGATCTTGCGGCCGAACAGATCGGCTATTCGGCCGCCGAGCAGCAGCAGGCTGCCGAAGGCCAGCGCGTACGCGGTGACGACCCACTGCCGACTGCCGTCGCTGAAGCCCAGGTCGTGCTGGGCCGAGGGCAGGGCGATGTTCACGATGGTGGCATCGAGGACCACCATCAGCTGGGCGACGCAGATGACGGCGAGGACCCACCACCGGTGGCGGGGCGCCCGGTCGGCCGGGGCGGGTGCGGTGTCGACGTCGGTCACGTCGGCAGTGGTGCGGGACATGGTGTGAATCTCCGGAAAGGGGGCGGGCCGGGGGAGGCCGGGTCAGGAGTGCAGCAGCGCGGGCAGGAGCGCGTGGTCGACACAGCTGGTGAGGAAGTCGGCATCGGCGAGGCCGCCCGACAGCAGCGGGCGAGTGACCGTCACGCTGAGAATCAGTTGCGGCAGGAAGTTCGCGGCGGCGGGCCGCGAGGCCAGCTCGCCACGCTCGACGGCTCGGTCGACGACCCCGATCAGGTCGTCGGACCAGGGCTCCACCAGCGAGGTGCGCACCGCTGTGGCGAGCTCCTCGTCCGTGAGCACGGCGTGCGCCATCGCGGAGATCAGAGCGGTGTCCTTCGCCGCCTGTGTGGCCAGCAGCTCGACCATGGTCAGCAGATCGCCGCGGAGCGTGCCCGTGTCGATCTCCTCCGGCTTCATCGGCCGCGTGGCGTAGAGCGCGGCAGCCACAAGCTGCGGTTTGCCCGGCCACATCCGGTAGAGCGTGGCCTTGCTGCAGCGCGCCCGGGAAGCGATCAGGTCCATCGAGAGGCCCTCGTAGCCGACCTCGCGCAGCACGTCCAGCGCCGCATTGAGCAGATCCATCTCCCGGTCGGGGGTCATCCGGGGGCGGCGGACGCGTGCGGCCTCGGTGTCGTCGGGCATCGGGACCTCCATTTGGTACGGAACAGTTTCGTACCATCATGGTAGGCCGGGCTCGGGAGAAACGCAACCGTACTATCTGCCGCCCGACGGCATGGGTGGGGCAGGCCCCCGCAGGATTCGGGGGACAGCCGGAGTGGTCATGGGCGGGTGCGTCACTAGCGTCTTGATGCATGACACATGTATTGAATGGCGAGAGAACAGCCTCTTCGGGAAGGCGCCGACGACACCGCGCCTCGGCCATGGGCCTCGCCCTTGCCGCCTGTCTCGCCGCGGCCCCCGAGGCCTTCGCCGCCCCCGTGACCGCACCCGCCGCGGCGACACCCGGGGCCGGTCTCGACCGTTACCACCGGCAGCGCCTGGACTGGGGCAGCTGCGTCAAGGGCCCCGACGACACCATGGGCCGCGGCCTGGAGAAGGCCGGCGCACAGTGCGCGGACGTGACCGTGCCGCTCGACTACGCCGACCCCGGAGGCCGTACTATCACCGTCGCGATATCCCGGCTCAAGGCCACCGACACCCGTCATCGCGTGGGCCCGCTGTTGGCCAACTTCGGCGGCCCCGGCGGGCTCGGACTCGACGGCCCGCCGGTCGTCCGCAAGTCGATGAAGGGCGTCGGCGCGCGCTACGACATCATCGGCATGGATCCGCGCTTCGTCGGCCGCAGCACCCCGCTCGACTGCCACTGGCCCGTAGGCCACTCCATCTTCTCGGCCGGCCCCGACCGGGCCGGCTTCGACCGGCAGGTCGCCCTGCACAAGGACCTGGCCGCGAAGTGCCGTGCCACGAACGCCTCCGTGCTGCCGTACGTCAGCACGCGCAACACGGCCCGCGACATGGACGTCATCAGGGCCGCGCTCGGCGCGCGGAAGCTCTCCTATCTGGGCTACTCGTACGGCACTTACCTGGGTACCGTCTACACCCAGATGTTCCCCGGGCGCTACGACCGGGTGGTCCTCGACGGGACGATCGACCCGCGCCGTTACAACCCCCGGCTGATGCGCGGCGCCGAGCCGGAGAACGAACAGGCGCTCGCCGGCTGGGCGGCCTGGGCGGCGAAGCGGCACGACACCTACGGCCTCGGCCGCACCCGCGCCCAGGTGCTCGCCACCGTCGACCGCGTTGTCGAGAGGTCCGCGCGCGGGCTGACCCTCGGCACCGCCCCCGATGTCTTCCGGCTCGACGACTCCCAGGTGCCGACCCTGATCTTCAGCGGGATCGCGGAGGACACCGATGCCGCACGGGCGGTCTTCGGTGAGCAGATGTCCGTGTTGGCCAAGGCGGCGCAGGGCCGCCCGACCCGGCTCTCGGCGGAGTTCAAGGAGCTGCTGCAAGCGAACGTGACCGGCAGGAATTCGCACTTCGGCAGTGTGCAGACGGCCATCCTGTGCGGGGACGTCGCTGCCCCGCGTGACCCCGAGCAGTACTGGCGCGACATCGAGCGCAGCCGGGCCGCCCACCCGCTGTTCGGCCCGCTGACCAACAACATCGGCCCGTGCGCCTTCTGGGACCGTCCGCGCGAGGAGCCCACACAGGTGCGGCACGACGCCCCGGCACTGATCGTGTCCGCCACGGGCGACCCGCGCACCCCCTACACGGGCGCGGTCGCCCTGCACGGCATGCTGCCCAGCTCCAGGCTCATCACCCTGAAGGGCGCCAATCAGCACGGTGTCTACGGTTACTACGGCAACACCTGCGTGGACGCGCAGGTCAACTCCTATCTGGCCACGGGTGAACTCCCTGCGAACGACCGGACTTGCGTCAAACCGACCGGCTGAACAGGACGACACCGGCCGCCTCGCTCACATGCGGGCGGTCCCGGTGAACGCCGGAAGATAACCCTGTGCATGACCGACAGCCGTGGGGTGGTACGACTCGCCGACAGGGAAAGTGGCGGAACGGATCCAAGGCGCCTCGGAACAGATCTCGTGCCCGGTGAAGCGCCCCCTGACATCCGCGAACGCGAAGCCGTGACCGGCGGCCCGCTTGGCCATGACCGCGTCCAGCACATCGGCGGCCTCGTCGATGGCGGCCCGCCTCGTCTCGCTCATGCCGAGCAGACAGCTGCCGTGCCGCGCGAAGAGCCGCGGGTAGCCGAGGACGACGACGCGGGCGGCGGGAGCCTTTCCCCTGATGGCGCCGTACATCGCGTCCAAGTCGTGGGGGAGGGTGCGCTGGATGTACGTACGCGCCTCGGCGACCCGCGTCTGGCACGCGTTCTCTCCGCCGAGCGCGCAGGTCTCCATCACCTCGCCGAACCCCGCGTCGTTGGCGCCGGCGGTGATGCTGATGAGCGCGGTGCGTCTGTCGAGCGGCCGCAGCTGACTCGCGACGACGTCTTTGGTGGTGGCCCCGGAACAGGCCGTGAACGCGAACTTCCTGCCCCGATGGGCCGCCGCCCACAGCGCCGGGTAGGAGCTGGAGCTGCGCTTGCACTCTCCGCTGCCGTCGTCGTAGTGGCCGGCGCCGAGGCCGGAGGAGTAGGAGTCGCCGAGGGCGACATAGCCGTCGACAGGCGGCGCGTCGGCGCGGGCGGTGACCGCCCCGCCTCCGGCGAGCAGCAGTGCGGACAGCAGGAGGGCGAGTCGCCGGCGGCGCGGTTTGTGGGTCATGTTCCGCTGAACGAGCCGGAGCACGGGGCGGATACGGGAGTGTCCGCCCCTCTCCTCGATAACGAACGGTGACCCGCGAGTACAACCCGTATGCGGGCAGCATGCTCGTAGGCGATGGGCGGTATATTGCATATTGTCCAAATGTGGGGGCGGCTCACGATGGGCCAGGCGATGAACACCGACACGCATGACCGTGACGCCCGCGCAACCCGGCGGGCGGCCGCGCGGTACCGGGAACTGCTCGGCTCCGAACGGCGGAGCGCGGCGCTGTACCGGGGGCTCGCGGAGAGCGCCGCCGGGGAACAGCAGCGGATCTTCCTGGAGCTGGCCTCGGTGGAGGAACGGCACGCCGCCCACTGGGAGGACAAGCTCACCGCCCTCGGTGCCCGCGTCCCCGGGCCCTGCCGGCCGGGGCCGCGCACCAAGCTGCTTTCCTGGCTGGCCCGCCGGTTCTCCGTCGACGAGGTCCTGCCGTTCCTGGAGCGCGCCGAGCACTCCGACGCCGGGCTGTACGAGGGCGACCCCGAGGCCGCGCCGGGGATGGCCGCCGACGAGCGCTCGCACGCCCGCGTGCTGACCCGGCTGCGTGACGAGTCGCAGGGTGACACCGGCGAAGGCGGCCGGGCGATCGCCCGGCGCGAGCGCTGGCACCGCAGCGACCGCTCCGGCGCGCTGCGCGCCGCCGTGTTCGGCGTCAACGACGGCCTGGTCTCCAACGGCTCCCTGGTCATGGGATTCGCCGGCTCCGGAGCGGCGGGCACGACCATCCTGTTCGCCGGAGTCGCCGGGCTGCTCGCCGGCGCGTTCTCCATGGCCGCCGGCGAGTACATCTCCATGCGCAGTCAACGGGAAGCCTACGAACGGGAGATCGCCCTCGAGGCCGAGGAACTGCGCGACGACCCCGAGGCCGAGGCCGAGGAGCTCGCGTTGATCTACCGGGCCAAGGGGCTGGACGGTGACGAGGCGCAGCGCGTCGCCGCGACCATCATGAAGAACAGCGACACCGCCCTGGACACCATGGCCCGCGAGGAGCTCGGGCTCGACCCCGACGAACTCGGCTCGCCCTGGTCGGCGGCGTTCTCCAGCCTCATCGCCTTCGCCCTCGGCGCGGTCGTGGTCGTCCTTCCCTACCTGTTCGGCTCCGGCACCGCCGCACTTGTCGTCGCGATCGCCCTGGCCGCCACCGCCCTGTTCGCCGTCGGCTCCACCCTCGGACTGCTCAACGGCAGAACGGCCCTGCGCTCGGGCGCGCGTCAGCTCCTCGTCGGCGCCGGTGCCGCTCTGGCCGTCTACTTCATCGGACACGCGCTCGGCGCCGGTCAGATCTGATCCGACACGTCCTCGGCTCTTTGGCGGCGAGAACGGCGAGAACGGCGAGAACGGCGAACACGGCGAACACGGCAGGAAACTCCCACGCTTGCTACCCGAATGGCACGGCGGATGAACACAACCGACATATCCGCATGAGTTATGTTCTCGCGCATCGTGCCGTGCGGCACGCTCCTGCCCAGCCCGTCGGGCGTTCCCGCCCCTCGGCTCTCAAAAGGAAAGCTGTTCGTACATGCGTGATAAAAGGACCGCGGTTCTGGATCCGGCGATCGCGGTGGTCGGGGTGGCATGCCGCTTTCCGGGAGGCATCAAGGATCTCGACGGGCTCTGGGAGGTGTTGGAGCAGGGCCGCGACGTGATCGGCGAGGTGCCGGCCGACCGCTTCGAGTCGCGCCGGTTCGTGGACACCTCGATGCCGCGCGCCGGGAAGAGCTACACGGCCGCGGGCGGATTCCTGGACGACGTCGCCGGATTCGACGCGGGCTACTTCGGCATCGCGCCGAAGGAAGCGGCCCGGATGGACCCCCAGCACCGGCTGCTGATGGAGCTGGCCGTCGAGGCGCTGGACGACGCCGGTATCGCCCCGGACCGGCTCGCGGGGTCGGACACGGCGGTGTACGTGGGGGTTTCGGACACCTCGTACGGCGGTCTGCAGATGACGGCGCCGGAGTCGGTCAACGCGTACACGATGTCGGGGGCCGCCTCCTCGATCGCCGCGAACCGGCTGTCCCACTTCTTCGACCTGCGCGGTCCGAGCATGGCGGTGGACACCGCCTGCTCCTCGTCCCTGGTGGCGCTGGACCGGGCGTGCCGCACCCTGCGGGACGGCACCAGCCGCTCCGTGCTCTCCGCCGGTGTCAACGTTCTGCTCAGCCCCTACCTCTACGTGGGGTTCTCCCAGGCGGCGATGCTCTCGCCCACCGGCAGGTGCGCGTCCTTCTCGGCCCACGCCGACGGGTTCGTGCGCGCGGAGGGAGGCGGCCTTGTCGTCCTCAAACGGCTCACGGACGCCATGGCCGACGGCGACCGCGTGCACGGGGTGATCCTGGGCAGCGCGTCCAACAGCGACGGCCGGACGATGGGCCTGGCGCTGCCCAACGCGGAGGCGCAGGAGGACCTGCTGCGCGCCGTGTACGCCGAGGCGGGCGTCGGCCCCGACGAGCTGGTCTACCTCGAAGCGCACGGCACCGGCACCCTGGTCGGTGACCCGCTGGAGTGCCGGGCCATCGGACGGGCCATCGGCAGACACCGCACCGGCGGGGTGCTGCCGATCGGATCGGTCAAGACCAACATCGGGCACCTGGAGCCCGCTTCCGGCATGGCGGGCCTCCTCAAGGCCCTGCTGGTACTGCGGCACAAGGTGATCCCGCCCTCCCTGCACGCCTCCCCGCCCAACCCGGACATCGATTTCACGGCGCTCAACCTCGCACCCGTCGACACGGTCCGCCCGCTGAGCGGCGCCGAGCGCCCCGTCGTGGGAGTGAACTCCTTCGGCTTCGGGGGCTCCAACGCCCACGTCGTCGTCACCGCCTCCCCGGCGCTTCCCTCCCCGCCACGGGAGAGCGCCCCTGCCGCAACTCCCGCCGCGCAGGGCGAGACGCTCCCGGTGATCGTCTCCGCGCGTACCGCGCAGGCGCTGGAGGAGGCCGCGACCCGGCTGGCCGACCGGCTGGCGGACGCGACGCCGCAGGAGTTCTACGACATCGCGTACACCACGTGTCTGCGGCGCGGCAAGCACCCGCACCGGGCGGCGGTGCTGGCCACCGCCGGCACCGCCGCCCAGCGGCTGCGCCGGTTCGCCGGTGAGGCCGCACCCGCCGGCGGGGGAGAGGCGGGCGCGGCGGAGCCCCCGGCCATTCCCTCCCCGCGGGACGACGAGGCCGTCGGCACCACCGCACAGGCGGTCGACCACGGACGCGTCGCGTTCGTCTTCTCCGGCAACGGCTCGCAGTGGGCGGGGATGGGAGCCGAACTGCTCGCGAGCAGCGAGGCGTTCAGGGAAGCCGTCGCGGCCGTCGACGCGGCCCTCGCCCCCCACCTGGGCTGGTCGGTCACGGAGGAGCTCACCGTACCCGCCGACCGGGCGCGCCTGGAGCTCACCGAGATCGCCCAGCCGCTGCTGTTCGCCGTGCAGGTCGGCGTGGCGCGGATGCTCCAGGAGCAGGGCGTCGTCCCGCACAACGTGCTGGGCCACAGCGTCGGGGAGGTCGCCGCCGCCCATGTCGCCGGCGCCCTCGACCTGGAGCAGGCCGCGCTGGTCGTCGCCGTGCGCAGCCGGACCCAGGCGGCCACCGCCCACATGGGCCGCATGGCCGCCGTCGGCCTGCCGGTGGCACGCGCGGAGGAACTCCTCGCCGCCCGCCCCGGGTTGGAGGTGGCGGCGGTGAACAGCGCTCGGGACGTGACCGTCGCAGGGCCCGCGGCACAGGTCAGGGACTTCGCCGAGGAAATGTCCCGGCAGGGAGTGATCTGCAAGGAACTCGACCTGGACTACGCCTTCCACAGCGCCGCGATGGATCCGATCCGGGAACCCCTGGCCAAGGAGCTGACCGGACTGCGGCCCGGCCCGGCACACATCGCGATGATCTCCTCCGTCACCGGCGGACCGGTCGACGGCACGAGCCTGGACGCCGACTACTGGTGGCGCAACGTCCGCGAGCCCGTCCGGTTCGCGACGGCCGTCGAGCACGCCCTCGACGACGGCGCGGACGTCCTCGTGGAGATCGGGCCGCACCCCGTGCTCCGCTCCTACCTGCGACGGATCGCCGCCTCCCGGCCCCGTACGCCGATCGCGGTGACGCCCACCCTGCGGCGCGGCATCGACGCACGCGCGGCCATGCGCCAGGCTGTGGCGGCACTCATGGCCCAGGGCGCCCGGTTCGACTGGAGCGTGCACTTCCCCCGGCGGGGCCGGGTGACCGAGCTGCCTGCCTACCCATGGCAGCGGGAGCGCCACTGGAACGGCACCCCGCAGATGTGGCTGCGCACCAGCGGTTCCGGGCTCCTGGAACACCCGCTCCTGGGCGAGCGGCTGCCGTCCCCGCTGCCGACCTGGCAGGGTGCCGTCGAACCGGCCCTGGTGCCCTGGCTGGTCGACCACAAACTCGCCGGCTCGGTCGTCGTCCCGGCCACGGCCTACATCGAAATGGCGCTGTCGGCCGGGCGCCTCACCCTCGGCGCGGCCACGGAAGTGGACTGCCTGGAGATCGCCCGCCCCCTGGTCGTGCCCTGGGCGGACGCCGGCAGCGTACGGGTCCAGTTGGCGATGACCCCGGACGACGGGCTGGTCGAGATCACCAGCACCGACGCGCAGACCCGCCAACCACGCCCCCACGTACGGGCGAGGGTCCGCACCCTCCTCGGCCGGACACCCGCGCCCCTGGACATCCCGGCCGTCCACTCGCGCTGCGCGCGTGTGGTGACCGGCGAGGAGCACTACGAGGCCGTCGGGCGCGCCGGTCTCCAGTACGGCCCCGCCTTCCAGGTGCTGCGCGAACTGCGCGCGGGCGACGGCGAAGTGCTGGCCGCCTACCGGCACGACGCCCCCGCCGAGGAGTACGAAGCCCACCCCGCCCTGCTGGACGGAGCACTCCAGGCAGGTGCGCCGCTGCTCGCCGACGCGGTCGCCGACGGCGAGGTGTACCTGCCCGCCGCCATCGGAGCCGCCCGGGTATGGCGCACTCCGGCCGCCTCCGGATGGATCCATGTGCGGCAGCGGTCGTCCACGGCGAACGAGGCCTGCTGGGACATCGTCGTCACCGACGAGGACGGAACGGTCACCGCCGAACTGCAAGGGTGCCGGCAGCGGCGCCTGGCCGCCGGTCACCGCACACCGCTGACCTCCCACCACACCGTGCTGCGCGCCGCGCCGCACGCCCAGGAGCCGGTGGCCGACAAACCACCCGTCACCCCCTCGGACATCGCGGCAGCCGCGGCCGACCAGGTGGCAGCGCTCCGCGAGGACTGGCACCAGTACCCCTACGAGCGTTTCGTGGCGATGCTCAAGGAAGCGAGCGCCCACCGGCACGCCGCGGCCGTCGCGGCGCTCCTTCCCGACACCTCCGCGCCCTTCGACGTCACCACCCTCCTCGCGGCAGGCATGGACCCGCGACGCACCTCCTACTTCGAAGCGATGATCCCGGAAATGCTCCGCCACGGCCTGCTGGAACGGGAGGCGGCCGACCGGCTGAGACTGACCCGGACGACCTTCGCCGACCAGGAACTGCTGCGCCGGCTGGTACTGGAATTCCCGGGTGGTTCGACGGAGACCCGGCTCGCCGTCCGCGGCCTGCGCGACGTCCTCACCAGCGACGGCACCGACCCCATGGAGCTCCTGCTGTCGGACGGCAGCCTCACGGACGTCGAGCAGCTCTACGACACCGCCGTCATCAGCCGCTTCCACAGCCGTCTCGCGCAGACATTCCTGCGCGAGGCGGTACGGGCCTGGCCCGCCGACCGGCCACTGCGCGTCCTGGAAGTGGGCGCCGGCACCGGTGGCGCGGCGGCCGCCCTCCTCCCACTGCTCCCCGCCGAACGCACCCAGTACGTCTACACCGACATCTCACCGGTGTTCCTGGCCCGTGCCGAACGGCGCTTCGCCGCATACGACTTCGTGACCTACCGCCCCTTCGACCTGGACGCCGACCCCGACGGCCAGGGACTGCCCGAGGCGGGCTTCGACATCGTCATCGCCGCCAACGCCCTGCACACGGCCAAGGACCTCGGCGCGGCACTGCGCCGCGTCGCCACGCTGCTGGCCCCCGGCGGACTGCTCCTGGCCGCCGAGTCCCACGACCCGTACCTTCTCGCGCCGTACTTCGGCACGCTGGACAGCTTCTGGAACCGCACCGACCACGAGGAACGGCCGGATTCGCTGCTGCTGCCCGCCCACCGGTGGCCGGACCTGCTCACACGGTGCGGATTCACCGACATCGTGCAGACCGGCGACGACGCCCCGCCTTGTCGCGACGGCTTCTCCGTCATCCTCGCCGCCGCCCCCGATCGCACCGTCGCCTCCCCGCCCCCGGGTGACACGCCGTCGGCCCGCTGGGTCGTCGCCGCGGAGACCCCCGGCGAAATGGCGCTCGCCGAGGCGGTGGCCGGGCTCCTCCCGCGCGCCGACGGCATGGAATCCCAGGCGCGTCCGGTGGGCGAGGATCCGGCCGACTGGATGCCCGAGCGGTTCGGCGACGGCACGGCCCTCTGCCTCGTCCTGGGTGACACACCTCCGCGCGACCCCGGTGACCTGGTGGCGCTCACCACCCGGCGCGCGGCCCTCCTGCGCACCGTCTCGGCGGCCTGCGAGCGGCTGCCGGAGAACGCGCGAGCGCCGCTGACCGTCGTGACCCGGCCCAGCGGCGCGCTCCCGGCCCCCGAGCGGGCCGCCGCCACCCAGGACGCCGCGGTCTGGGGGATCGCCCGCAGCCTGGCCAACGAGGAGTCCCGGCTGACCGTCCGGGCCGTCTCGCTCGACCGCAGCGGGGAGACGGCCACCGACGCGCACCGGCTGACCCGGGAACTCCTCGCGGACCACACCGAGACCGAAGTCGTGATCACATCGAGCGGCGGCAGGTTCGTACCCCGCGAGATGGCCCTGCCCGTCGACCACCGCATGGTGACGCCCACCGGACCGGACACGTTCGCCCTCGACGTACGCACCCCCGGCCTGTCCTACCGACTGGCCTGGTCCGAACAAGCACCGGTCACAGCGGGACCCGGCCAGGTCGCGATCGCCGTACGGGCTGCCGCCCTGAACTACCGCGACATGATGCAGGCGGTCGGACTCCTGCCGACCGAGGCGATCGAAGGCACCTGCACCGAGAGCGGCCTCGGTCTGGAATGCGCCGGGGTCGTCACCTCCGTCGGCCCCGACGTCACCGGATACCGCCCGGGCGACCGGGTGTTCGCACTGGCACCCGCCTCCCTCGCCTCGCACACCCTCACCGCAGCCCAGGCCGTCGGCCACATCCCCGACGGGATGAGCTTCACCGAAGCCGCGACCCTGCCCGTCGTCTTCTCCACCGTCCACTACAGCCTCGACCACCTCGCCCGGCTCTCGGCGGGCGAGACGGTCCTGGTGCACGGCGGGGCGGGCGGCATCGGGCTCGCGGTCCTCCAGTACGCCCGCCTGCACGGCGCCCGCGTGATCGCCACCGCGGGCACCCCGGCCAAGCGGGAACTGCTCCGCCACCTGGGGGTCGACCACGTCCTCGACTCCCGCAGCCTGGACTTCGCCACCCAGGTCATCGACGTCACCGGCGGAGCCGGCGTGGACGTCGTCGTCAACTCCCTCGCGGGGGAGGCCATCACCCGCAGCCTCGAACTCCTGCGGCCCGGCGGCCGCTTCATCGAACTGGGCAAGCGGGACATCTACGAGAACAAACCACTCCTCCTGCGCCCCTTCCGCAAGAACATCGCCTTCTTCGGCGTCGACCTCACCGCACTGGCCTTCGACCCCCACGCCGGCGCCAAGCTGTTCGCCGACGTCACCGAACACGTACGCAACGGGTCCTACCGCCCGCTTCCCCACCACGTGTACCCCGCCGCCCGGGTGGCCGAGGCGTTCCAGCTCATGCAGCACTCCCGCCACGTCGGCAAGGTCGTCGTCGCCCTCGACCCGCTGGACGAACCGGTGCGGGTCGAGCAGCGCACCCAGGCACCGGACCTCGACCCCGACGGCACCTACCTCGTCACCGGCGGCCTCAGCGGCTTCGGCGCCGCCACGGCCGGCTGGCTCGCCGAGCGAGGCGTACGGCACCTGGCCCTGGTCAGCCGCCGGGGCGAGGAGTCCCCCGAAGCAGCGGACCTGCTGGCGCGGCTCGGCGAGCGTGGCGTGCGGGCCACCGCGTACGCAGCCGATGTCTCCGACCTCTCCGCGATGCGACGCGTCATCGACGAGATCGACGCCGGCGGGCACCCGGTGCGCGGCGTCGTCCACTGTGCGATGCACCTCGAGGACGACCTGCTGACCACGCTCACCGACGAGCGGTTCTCGGCCACCCTGATCCCGAAGATGGCCGGCGCCATGGTGCTGGACCAACTCCTCGGTGGCAGGGAACTGGAGGTGTTCCTGATGTACTCCTCCGGCACGACGCTCCCGGGCAACGTCCGGCAGTCCAACTACGTGGCCGCCAACCTCTGGCTGGAAGCCCTCGTCCGCAGACGCCGCGCCGACGGAGCGGCCGGACAGGCGGTCGCCTGGGGCGCCATCGGGGAGACGGGATATGTCGCACGCAACGAACTCACCAAGCCCCTGACCTCCGCCGGCATCGAACCCCTCGCGCTCCGCGAGGCCTTCGCCGCCGCCGACCGGCTGCTCGGCCGCGACACCGACGTGGCGGGCGTCGGACGCTACAACTGGGCCCGGCTGCGCGCCTTTCTCCCGGCCCTCGAAGCTCCCCGCTTCACCCTGCTGCTCCCCGAGCGGATGGACGACGCGGACCGCACACGGGAGGAGATCCTGCGAGCCCTGGCGGGCATGACCCCCGAGGAGGCGGTACGGGCCGTCGCCGACAATCTGGCACAGCTGCTGGCCGAGGTCCTGCACATGGAGCCCAAGGACCTCGACCACAACCGGCGGCTCGACGAGTACGGACTCGACTCGCTCATGATCGCCGAGACGCTGGTCCTGCTGCGCAGGCGGTTCGACGTCGAGATCCCACCGCTGGAACTCCTGCGCAGCGGCGGCACCATCACCGACGTCTCGCACCTGGTGCTGCTGCGCCTCGGCCTCGCGGGCAACCCCGACAGCACCGGGACGAGCGAAGCGGCTGCTACCGAGGGGGCCGTGGCGGTAGGTGCCCAGGCCGGGGAGCGGACGACGTCACCGGTGTGAGCGAGGTGTCCCGGGGGCCCGGCACGCCCTCGACGCCCCCGTCCCCGGACCGGTGCCACCGGTCCGGGGACAGGCGCCGGTGCAGCGCGGCGAGGGGCCGGGGCGCCCACCAGTTGGCGTGACCGGTCAGCCGCATGAAGGCGGGGACGAGCACACCCCGTACGACGGTGGCGTCGACCAGGACCGCCAACGCCAGCCCGCAGCCGAAGAGTTTGAGCAGGACGATGTCGGAGGCGACCAGGGGGAACAGTGCGGCAGCGAGGATGGCCGCCGCGACCGTGACCGTCCTGCCCGTGCGGGCGATTCCGGCGACCACGGACGCCCGGTGGTCGCCCGAGATCCGGTACTCCTCCTGGATGCGCGAGATGAGGAACAGCTCGTAGTCGACCGACAGCGCGAAGGCGGCACCGAAGATCAGCACCGGCATGGAGGTGTCCAGCTCGCCCGTGACCGTGAAGTTCCCGAACAGGCCCCGGAGATGACCGTCCTGGAAGACATGGACCATGACCCCGAAACTCGCGCTCAGACTCAGGGCCCCCATCAGCACCGCCTTGAACGGGATGAGCACCGAACCCGTGAAGAGGAACAACAGCAGCAGGACGCTGCCGACGACGATCGCCGCCGCCCATGGCAGGGCGTGGAGGATCGCGTTCTCCGTGTCCAGCAGCCGGGCGGGACGTCCGGAGACCAGGTGTGGACCCGGCGCGGGCAGCGCACGCAGCTCCTCCACCAGGCGCTCGTCCCCGGACGGGGAGCCGCTGCTGGTCACGGCCAGCCAGGTCGCGCCGCGGGTGATGTACAGGAGCGAGCCGACTGTGGGACCCGCCGTCAGTCGGCCCCGCGCGTAGACACCGCCCGCGGTGGAGACCTCGCCCACCGAGGGGAGGGCGGAGACCCGGCGCGCGTAGGCGTCCAGCTGCTCCTGCTGGTTCACGGCGTCGACGTCGGTCAGCACCACGGCCAGGGTCCGGTTCCACGGCAGGTCGAATTCGCGCTCGATCCTGGAGGCCGTCGCGTGCGACTCCACCCGAGCCGGCAGGACGCGCTCGTCGGCGACACCGAAGCGGACATGGGCGAAGGGCAGCGCCAGCGTCACCAGGAAGAGGGCCGCCAAGCCGCCCACCGGCACCGGCCGAGCCGTCGCGACCCGGGCCGCGCGGTGCCACAGTGACACATGGCCGTCCCGCCGCGGCCGGCGCAGCGGCGCGAACAGGTCGCCCCGGTCGATACGGGTCCCGATGACGGACAGCAGGGCGGGCAGGACCAGCGCGGTGGTTGCCGCCGCCAGCGCCACCACGCTCATCCCCGCGACGGCCAGGGAGCGCAGGAAACCCAGCGGGAAGAGGAGCAGCGTGCTCAGACAGATGACGACCGTGGCCGCGGAGTACATCACCGTCCGGCCCGCCGTGCGCATCGTGCGGGCGATGGCCTCCGCGGTGCCGATGCCGGTGGTCACCTCCTCCCGGTAGCGCGTGACGACGAACAGGCCGTAGTCGATGGCCAGTCCGAAGCCGAGCGCGGTGGTGATGTTGGATGCGAACGCCGAGACGGGCATGACCGCCGTCAGCAGCCGCAGCACCGCGAACGTGCCCGCCACGGCGAGCCCCCCGACAGCCGCGGGCAGCAGGGCGGCCGTCAGCGAGCCGAACGCGAACAGCAGGACCAGCACGGCCAACGGCGCACCGACCAACTCGGCCTGGAGCAGCTCCCGTCCGCTGACCTCGGTGGCCTGCGCCATCACCCAGGCCGGGCCGGTCGCCGTGACCCGGAGCGGACCGTGCCGGCCCGTCAGTCGCGGGACCAGCGCCGCCGCACGCCGGGCCGCCACGTGCTCACCCCCGGCGAGGTCGACGGTGACGAGGGCGGCGTGCCTGTCCCTGCTCAGCAGCCGGGAGTCGCCGACGGTCCAGTAGGACAGCACCCGGCGCACCCCGGGCTGCTCCGCGGCCTTTCGGGCGAGCTCGCGACCCGCGCGGTCCACGGCGGGATCGGTGACGGGCGCGTCGGCCCGTACGTGCAGGACGAGGTCGGGAATGCCCGCGTCGAACCGGTCTTTGAGGATCTTCTCGGCGTGCGTCGCCTCGGTGCCGTTCGCGATGTAGCCGCCGTTGGACAAGCGGGCGGGGGAGCCGGCCGCGGCGAGGGCCAGCAGCGCGCCGAGCATCAGTGCCGTCGCCAGCACCCACCACGGATGGCGGACGGACCACCGGGCCACCCGGCCCCCTCCCGCGCCATGCCTTCGCGGACGGGCTGTTGGATCGGGCACGGAACGGCGCCATCGCATGTGCGGGTCCTTTCGTCGGCGGGGCGATCATGACGAAAGGTGCTCCACTGGAGCAAATGGCTTGTAGGCCGTGTGGGCTATTAAAGCGGGGCAAATGTGGCAAGTCGTGGATGGTTCGGCTAGCTTGCGTCACCCGCGCTCGACCGAGCGACCGCATGAACCTTCAGTGGCAAGGGAAAAGACACATGCCCGACAGGGCTCACACCATCCACACCGCCGGAGCCGCCCGGGTGCGCCGCGGCATCAAGGCGCTGGCAGTGACCGGAGCGACTCTCGTCCTGCTCGTGACCGGCACCACCACCGCTCGCGCCCAGCCGCGGGTACGGGCTTCCGTGCGGGCAGGTGACACCCTCAAGTGCCACCTGCAGACCGCACCGGGCGGCCGGATCACCTTCTCGCCCGCCGTCTCCAACGTACCCAGGCGCATCTCCGCCCACGGCACCGTCGACCTGGACAACTGCACCTCGCCCAACGGCCGTCAGCCACGGATCAAGTCCGGCCGGCTGGTGCTAGGCGGCAGTGGCCTCGCGACCTGCTCCGGAGCGACCGGCGTGCAGGGCACCGGCACCGTCACCTGGTACTCCGGCCCCAACCGCACGGGCCGCACCCTCGGACGGACCACGCTCCAGCCCGCCTCCCACGGCGGCCAGGGCTACACACCGGTCGACACCTTCCTCAGCGGCACGGCCACCTCCGGCCTCATGTCGGGCCGCCCCTTCTCGGGCACGGCGGTGCCCACCAACGACGTCAGGAGGTGCTTCACGGCAGGCCTGGGCTATATCGAAGGGCGCGGCAGCCTCACGGTCGGCTGAAGGTCTCGGCCGGAGGGCACCGCGTGGTGCGCGGTCCCCTTCGGCGGATCCGACCGGATCAGGCCTTGAGCAGGAGCCAGCCCCCGAGGCCGCCGCACATGCTCGCGTTGAAGGCGCCGGCGCGGTAGCCGGCCGGAATGGGCTGGTAGGGGCACATGTACTCGCCGGCGCGGGCCAGTTGCGTGAACCACGAGCCGATGTTGCCGCAGCCGGCGTTGATGTGGCCGGTGTTCACATAGCCGGGGGTGATCGGCGAGCCCGCACAGGTCCACTGGCCGTCGCGGGCCAGCTGCATGAACCAGGAGTCGATGCCACTGCAGCCGGTGGCATTGTGGAGGGTGAGCACGTAGCCGGGAGGTATCGGCGAGGTGGCGCAGGTCCAGATCCCGTCCCGCACGGGCTGATTGAACCAGGCGCCGGCACCGTTGCACCCGTTCGGATTGCGGAGGGTGACCACGTAACCCGGCGGTATGGGCGTGCCGGGGCAGGCCCACCCGGGGGACGCCTGGGCGGCGGCACTGGCCGTGCCGGCAGCCGTGCCGGTGAGGGCGGCCACCAGCAGCGCGACCACCCCCACCGCCGCGGCGAGCCGGCTCCGGACCACCGCCACCGATGAACGACCGAGCACATGGCGATACTTGATGTTCACTTCACACCGGTCCAATCGACGGATCCACGAGGCGCCGCACGATGACCGTGCGGCGCCGGGCTGCAGAGCTGAAGTGACCCTAGTGGGAACCGATGCGGTTGATCATCACGGAAGGGACACATCATCAACCTGACCGGAAACCGATATGAGGAACCGTCAGCTGTCCCCCTTCCCGCTAAGGATCCGAGCGGGGCGGCTGGGCGACGGGATGGCGGTGGACGGGAGGCAGCCCTGGCAGGAGCCCGGGCCAGACCGACTCCAGGACGTGCGCACTGGGGGTGAACAACGCCGCGCCGAGACAAGGCAGGTCGGCGGGGTCGTGCCATTCCCAGCGCCGGATGAGGTGCGGTTCCCGCACGACCGGGTCGCCGGAGAAGGCGGCGACGCGGACCGCATCCAGCAGGTTCCGCTCGGCCCTGGACAGGGTGCGGAAGGACTTCCCTTGTCGATAGTGCTCGTCCCATTCGGTGGGGCGGGTGTGTCCCATCGTGGTTCTCCTCCCTCGCGAAGTCGTCGGCCGTCTCACCCGTCCTCACCCGTTCCGGGCGGCATCGCCGCTTGGTACGCGGCCGCCTGCAGGGTGAACATCCGCTCATGCAGCGCAGCTGCGAGCCGTGGCCAGGTTCTCGAACTCCTCCTGCCGCAGCCATACTTCGCGCTGCCAGGCGGGAGTCGCGAGGGCGAGGACGGCTGGCACCACGTGCAGCCGGAAAGCGGGGAACTCAATGCCGTGATCAGTCACCTCGCGAGCCTAATGGCCCCGCCGGGTGCGCAGCACCGTGCCCAGGACCCGGGCAGTGGGGAAGAATCCGGCCTGCCTGGAGTCGTAACTGTTGTGCGCGTTGTCGCCGATCAGCACGAGCGCCCCGGGCGGTACACGTCCGCCGTCCGAGGCGGACGACGCCGGGACCCCGGGCGGGAGCGGGTCACCCGCGACCGCCGCCACGCGCTTGATGATCCACTCCCGTCCGGCGGGTACGGCGGCCTCCACGGTGGGTGGCGCCGGTCGCCGCCGTATGTCCCTCTCCCCGCCTTGTTCCACCACTCGTTCCACCACGATCACCCGTCCCACCGCGTATCGTCCCCCGCGCCGGACGAGTACCCGCTCCCCGTCGTGGAACGCCGGCTCCATGCTGGCGCCCCGTACGGTCACCACGACCAGCGTGCGCCTCAGCACCACGATGGTGAGCACGCCCATGCCCAGGCCCCAGCGCAGCGCCGCCGTTCGGCGCCCGGAGGACCGTACCGCCATCAGGCCACCTCCTCCGCGGTCGTCCGGGACGCGTCGGCGCCCAGCTGGTAGCCGGAGGCCTGGAGCGTGAAGAGCCGTGCGTATGCGCCGCCCGCCGCCATCAGCGAGTGGTGGTCCCCGCGTTCGGCGATCTGCCCGTCCTTGAGCACGACGATGAGGTCCGCCTCCCGGACCGCGCTGAGCCGGTGTGAGATCAGCAGGGTGGTGCGCCCGCCGCGGTGGGCCCGCAGCGAGGCGTGGATCTCGTGCTCCGCTTCCGCGTCCAGTCCGGCCGACGGTTCGTCGAGGATCATCAGTTCGCGCCGCTCCCGGGCGTCGCGCAGGAAGGCTCTCGCCAGTGCCAGCCGCTGCCACTGCCCACCCGAGAGGACCACACCCGTCTCCGGGTCGTTCTTGTCCGCTTCCATGAAGAACATGCGGGTGAGGAGGGTGTCGTAGCCTCGGGGGAGCGCCATCAGCTCCTGGTCGATCCGGGCTTGTCCGGCGGCCTCGCGCAGCAGCTCCCGTGACCGGTCGTCCGGTTCGCTCAGCGTGCTCGGTTCGCCGAGCGCGATGTTCTCCGCCGCGGTCATGTCGTACTGCATGAAGTCCTGGAAGACGGCGCCCACGCGTCGCCGCAGCTCCGCCGGGTCCACCTCGCGGATGTCCACTCCGTCCCACAGGATCGCGCCCCGCGTCGGGTCGTAGAACCGGCACACCAGCTTCACCAGCGTGGACTTGCCCGCACCGTTCAGCCCGACGAGCGCGAGTGCCCGGCCGTGCGGGATGTGCAGGTTGACGCCGCGCAGCACCCATGGATGGTCGGCCGAGTAGCGGAACCACACGTCGCGGAACTCGATTCCGCGGCGCAGTCGCGGCAGGTCGACCGGCGGCTCCGGTGCGGCGAGGTCCGGCCCGGCCGTCGTCACCGCCGTGAAGTGGTCGAACATCAGCAACGTGTGCTGTCCCTGCGCGGCGTCCCCCGCGAGTGAGACGAGGGCTCCCTGTACTCCGGCGACGGCGGCCACGAACATCGTCACGTCGCCCACCGACAGCGCCCCGTCGCGCGCGGCGAGCACCGCCCACAGCAGCCCGCCACCGGAGACGAGCGCGGCCAGCAGCCCCAGCCCCGTCTGCACGGCGGTCTCGCGCAGGTTCATGACGCGCTTCGCCGTGTTGGCCGCGCGCCGCTGCGCGAGCATCCTGTCGCGCAGCAGCGAGCCGATGCCGAAGAGCCGGATCTCCTTGGCGGCCTCCACGCTGGAGAGGAGGTCGGTGTAGAAGAACTCGCGCCGCTCGACGGGGCCGATCTCCCACAGCATCCGCGCCCGCCGCCGCGCGAGCGCGACCTCGGACCACAGCACGGGAATCCCCGCGGCCAGGACCACCCCGGTCATGACCGGGGTGAGCAGGAGGAGCGAGCCGAGGAAACCGGCGACAGTGATCCCGGTGCGGACGGTGCCCAGGAGGCTGTCGAGGGTCCGGGTGGCGGCCTCGTGACCGGCCTGCTGGGCCAGCCGCAGCCGGTCCAGGAAGTGCGGGTTCTCGAACCGCCCCAGCCCGGTGAACCCGTCGACCGCGACGAACAGCCGGTCCTTCATCACCAGCCCCACCCGGCGGTCGAGTTCCGCCTGCGCGAACCGCAGGCCCTGGCCCGCCACCACCGCCAGGAGCCCCAGCCCGGCCAGCCCGGCGCCCAGCCCCACCAGCCTCCCGGTCATCCCGCGCATCACGTCGTCGAGGACGAACTTCGTCAGCCACGCCGTGGCCACGGGCACCGCGCCCACGGCCACCGTCAGCGTCGCGTAGAGAGCCACCGTCCCGGGAGCGGCGCGGGCCGTGACCGCGAGGACGGCGGCGATCCGCCGCAGCGCGGCCCCGGCCCGCGCCGGACGGCCGGGGGGAGCGCAAGAGGGGTCGGCCGTCTCCCGGGAGGTCTCCTGCGAGTCACTCACGGCACCCGTACCGGCACCTCGGGCAGGGACAGGTGCGCCGAGTCGGAGGTGACGACGACCCTGCCGTCGGTGTCCGGCATGACTTTGAGGACGGTGGGGAACGCCATGATCTCGAATGCCAGACCCACGGCCTCCTCGTTGCGCGCCTGAGTCACCACCTGTGCCACCGCGCGCAGTTCATCGATCATCGGCCTGATCTGTTCGGCCTCGCCGACCACCGTGGCGAGCACCCGGGCCCGGCCGCCGGGCATCGTCCGCGCGTGTTCCACGAACCTCGGCAGCAACTCCTTGCACGGCCCGCAGTTCGGTGTGAAGAAGCCCACCAGCGTCTCGCCGGTCATCATGTCGCGGCTGACCGGTTCGCCGTCCACGGTGTGTGCCGTGAACTCGCCCACCTGTTCGCCGAGTTGGATGGACGATCGCGGGCCGTTGGTCGCTTGTGATCTCAGCAGTTCACCGTGTTCACGCAGGCGTTTGACCACGCCCACGGTGAGGATCAGATCCAGCGTGCACAGTGCTCCCACGAGGACCAGGACGCTGATCAGAACCGGCATGGACACCCCTTGTCAGTTGCGTATGTGCCTGCGGTCGTGCGTGTTTGCGTGGTCGTGCATGTGCCTGCGGCCGCCTCGGCGCGCTGTCCGCGTGCGGTCCGGTCGGCGCGAAGAGCGCGGCCAGGTCGTCGAGCAGGGTCACCAGAGCGCCCAGGATCAGCCCGGCCACCGCTGCCACCGCACCGCCCGCCGCCGTGGCCTTCGCCGTCCCCCCGAGCGCCGCGAGGGCGCCGCCCACGCAGACGGCGATCAGGAATACGTTGCGTACGACGTGCCGGGGGCCGAGCGGAACCGTCGTCGCGCCGAAGCAGCGGCAGGACGTCCGCGCGCCCCGATGGACCGAACGGGCGATGACGACGGCAAACGCGCTCAACAGAACGGCTGCCAGGGACAGTCCCGCGGCCGTCGCCTCATCCGACGGCGTCACGAGCAGCACCCAGATCGCGCCCTCCGCTGCCACCACCGCTCCTGCCACCGGGGCGGTCGGCCCCGACGGTGCCACGCCGAGGGCGGCGACCGAATCCACGAAGGCGGCGAACGCGGCCCGCCCACGCGCCTTGCTCCAGAAGGAAACCAGGAAAACCACGCCGATCAGAGCGCGGCTCGCGATCACGAAATACTGCACGGCGCTCCTCCGCGTCGGTGGCGCCGCGCGCGGGGCGCGGCGCCGGGAGCGGCCCCCGTGTTGTCCGGAGGGGACCGCCCGTCGGCTGCCGTCGGCGACGACGTACCCGTACGAGGGAGCCGTCACCGAACGGTCAGCGTGGACACGAATCGATTCAGCAGCCGCGGCAGCCGGAGCAGTCGAAGCCACCGGCGCTGTTCTTGCAGCAGTAGGCGTTGCAGTCACACTGCCCGCCGTACGCCTTGTTGCACTGCCAGCACTGCGGCCAGCACTGCTTGATCTGCAACGCCGAGGCGTCCACCTCGGGGACGAACAGGCCGAGCAGCTTGCTCCCCATGGATTCGAGTTTGTTTCTGAGCACGTCGACTCCTCTCAAGCCGGACCCGCGCCGTCGGCTGACGGGCGTGGGCTGACTGACTGATCCGTCTTGTGTGCGCAGATGAAGGTGGCAGTCGAGGAGAGTCGTCCACAAGTGGCCCACGAAGCACTGTGGTTCCTTCTCGGACACCTGCCGCAGCTGTGTACGTGCGTCACTGGGCTACCGGAGTGCGTACGGCACGGGTGCCGTACGCCGGACGCGGGGTGACACCGCCCGGGGGCCGGGAAGCCGAAGGAGCGCTGGTGAGCGGAACCGGGGCCACCGCGCGTGCCTCCGTCCCGGCACCCGGGCCGGAGGGCGGAAAGCCATGGCCCGGGTGCCGAGTACGGTTACTGTGCGCAGTCCCCGCATGTCGGTTCCCTGATCGCGAATGACCAGAAGATGATGGGCAGTTCAACTTCCTGCCCTTGGGCGCGCACTCATCTTGGGCAAGGGCGATCAGGGCGGAGCGTGGTGTCAGGAGTCCGCCGGGCGGGTATGGGGCTGACGATCACGCGCCGCCTGACCCGCCCCGGGCGGCATCGCCGCTTGGTACGCGGCCGCCTGCAGGGTGAACATCTGGGCGTACTCGCCCGGTTCACCCGTGGGGGAGCGCCGGGCCATGAGCGTGTGATGGTCGCCGGACTCGATGACGCGGCCGTCGCGGAAGACGTAAATGCGGTCGCAGTCCGTCACGCTGCTCAGGCGGTGGGAGATCAGGACGGTGATGCGGTCCGGGCGGCGCGGGCCGTGGAGGACGGCGTTGTAGACGGCGTGTTCCGCGCGGGCGTCCATGCTGGCCGTCGGCTCGTCCAGTACGAGTACGCAGCCGTCCTGGTACAGGCCCCTCGCGACGGCCACCTTCGACCAGTTGCCCCCGGAGAGCTCCTGCCCGCCCTTGAAGCGCTTGGACAAGGGGGTGGCCCACTGCTGCGGCAGGGCCGCGATGACGCGGTCCGCCCCCGACTCGACCACCGCCTGCCGGGCCCGCGCCGGGTCGGCCTCGGTGATCGTGCCCGCGCCGATCGTGACGTTGGCCAGCGCCGTGAGGGGCCATTCGACCGGGTCCTGGAGCACCATGGCGACCTGGGTCTGGATGCTCTCGGCGTCCACCTCCCGGACCTCGACCTCGTCCCAGTGGATCGTCCCGCCGGTCGGCGCGTACAGCCCGGCCAGCAGCTTGGCCATCGTGGACTTGCCCGAGCCGTTGGCCCCGACGAAGGCCACGGTCGAGCCCGCCGTCAGTGTCATCGACACCCCGCACAGCGCGGGCCGGGCCGCCTCGGGGTAGGTGTACCGGACGTCCGCCACGGTGATGGTCTTCACGTGGTCGGGCAGCTGACGGCCGGTCCGGTGCGGCTGGAGGCCGCGGCACCGCTCCAGGTGCGCTTCGAGATCGTCGATCCACAAGGCGTGCTCGTAGGCCATGTGCATGGCGGTCACGACGCTGACGAGCGTGCCGCGGCTGGAGCGGATCGCCAGGAACGCGCCGCCGCCCGCCGCCAGCGGCAGCCACCCGGTGGCCGTCATCCACCCCAGCGCGGCATAGGTCGCACCGACCGCCAGGCCGCCCACCGTCCTGCCGGCCAGCGAGACGTTGGCCTCCTCCCGCCCGAGGCGGGTGTCCTCCGCCTCGATCCTGCGGGCGAAGCGCTCGTGTTCCTCCAGCAGCGCCCGCTGCGCGGTGGAGGAGCGCACCTCCGGCGCGGAGTCACGGTCGAGCAGCAGCCAGGTGAAGAGCCTGATGCGGCGCTGGAGAGTGCTGTAGCGGCTGTGGGAGAGGAACTTCTGGCGTGCCGAGCGGATCGCCGCGTACCCCTGCGGAATGACGGAGACCACCAGCAGCGGGAGCAGCGCGGGGTGCAGGACGGTCAGGACACCGGCGGAGCCGATCAGGGCCAGCACGGCGTGCGCGAGCTGGATCAGCTGGGGGACGGCCTCGCGCATGTAGTACAGGCCGCGGTCGTTGGCCTTGTGGGCCTCGTCGGACCAGTTGGCGTCGTCGACCGCTTCGAGACGCACGTGGGCGTTCAGCCGCAGGAACTCCTGCTCCACCGCTCGCCGGACCTTCGGGGTCAGCGCGGCCTGGCCGCGCGCGACCCCGTAGTCGAGGACCCCCTGGGCCGCCATCAGCCCCGCGACCAGTGCGAGTGAGGGCAGGGCGTTGTGGATGCGGTCGGAGGTCGCGCCCTGGGTGAAGAGCGCCGACAGGACCCGTACGGAGGCCAGCAGCCCGAACGCGCTCATCAGCGCCGACCCCAGCTGAAGCACCACCACCATGACGGTGGCCCGCGGGTCGGCCCGGTACGCCATGCCCAGCACGCGGCGGCTGATCGAGGGCAGCCGGCGGAGGATCCGCCACACGCTGGTGCGTGCGGCCTCACCGTCCCACTGCGCCCAGTACGCGCCGGCCAGCTCGTCGCCGACCTCTTCGCCCTCGGGGGCCGCCGAGGCCGAGGCCGGGGGCAAGGACAGCGGCTTGCGGCGAGGACCGGGAACCGTCCCGCCCGCGGTCGTCCCGCTCACGCGTGCCTCCCCGCTCGTCGGAGCGGCAACAGCGCCGCATCGGATAAGGCGGCGCGGGCGGGAGCCGGTCGTGGCGGGGCGGATTCGTACGGGTCGCGCATGGTGGCCTCCAGGAGTGTGATCGGGTGGAACGTCAGGCCGGGTCGGTGGCCATGGCGGGGCGGGTGGGCGCGGTGATGTTCGCGTAGAGGGATCCGGCGACGAAGTGCGTCAGCACGGTCCGGGTGTAGGAGTGGCAGTCGGGCGGCGGGTTGCCGGGGTCCACCCAGAACAGGCCCGTGTGGGTGGGCTCGCGGTTGTACGGCTCGCCCTCCCAGCGCCGCGCGGTGAACGCCATGCCGATCCGCCGCCGTCCGCACGGGGCCAGGTAGTGCACGAGCTGGCAGAACTCCAGATCCGCCGGGGCGACCCGGACCCCCACCTCCTCGTACGCCTTGCGCAGCGTCGCCTGGTCGGCGAATTCACCGTCGCCCAAGTGCCCGCCCACGGCCGTGAGCAGGCCGGGCGCGTGTGCGCAGGACGCGTCGCGGCGTACGGCCAGGACGCGGCCGTCGTTCCACCGCTGGAGCAGCACGATCACATTCACCGCGCCCGGGCCGCGGCCGGTCAGCACGTGAAGTCTCCGCTCGCCAGCCGTTCGAGGGTGCGGCGGCCGTGTGTGGCGTCGGGTGCTCCCCACGCCAGGCGGCTCGCGGCGTCGAGGGCGGCCAGGCACCGCAGCACGCGCCGTTCCTCGGCGGTGAGCCGGCGCCCGTAGCCGGTGAAGAAGGCCGCCCGCCGGTCGGGGTGATCGGCCCAGGTGCCGCACGCCATGGCGGTGAAGTCCTGCACCGCGGCCGCGAATCGCGAGCGTCCGAAATCGATCAGCGCCGTGTGCCGGCCGGACCACAGGAGGTTGTGGGGCCGAACGTCTCCGTGAAGGAACGCGAACGGCACGGGATCGGCCAGCCGCAGCTCCTCCGCACTGTCACGGACGAGCTTCTCCTCCCGCGCGGACAGCAGGCCGCCGCCTCGCCCGAGGTATCGCTCGGCACCGTCCGCGGCCGCTCCGAGCGAGGCCCTGGCCTCGGCGTACGTCTCGCCGGTCCACCGGTCCACCTCGTGGAGGCGGGCCAGGAGGGCACCGGCCTGCCGGTGCGCCGTGCGGTGCTCGGCCGACGTCGGCCGCAGGCGCGAGACGGGGATGCCCGGCAGCGCCGTCAGCAGCAGGGCGAGAAGTCCGGCGTCGCTCTCCACCAACCGCGGCGCGTGCCCGCCTCCGAGCGCCGGTACGGCGTGCCGGTAGGCGAAGGTCTCCCGGGTGAAAGACACCGCGCTGGGCGAGAGCTTGAGGAAGAACCGGGCGCCGTCGGACCGGGTGAGCTGCCAGATCCGGGAGCCCGGCCGGGCGCGAGAGGCATCGCGTACGGAGTCGAGCGGGCCGAGGAGCCGCTCGGCCCATGCGCGTGGCGCGGCAGGGATGTCGTGCCGACCGGTCATGCCCCCCACCTCGGCGCCGGACTGGACGGGTCGAATGCGCGGACGAAGAAACCGTCAACCACAGCATCGCCGCCCTCCGGCCGGTCGGCAGGGAGGTTTTCGAACGCGAACCGAGGGGTGGCGGGGATGGGGACGGGATTCATGATTCCTCCGACGGGTCGTGGTCGCGCGTGGATGTCTGGAGGAACGGTGCTGATCAGCGACCCGTCACGGTGATGGATGGGCGAACTGGCACATGAAGGTTCGATTTTCGGCGCTGGTCCAAGGCGCGCTTGGGGAGCGGCGCGGCCGTGTCCCGTTCGATCACTCCTGAGGGGGTGGCTCACTCGTAAGGGGTATTGCTTGCTCGGGTGTCACTCGCGCATCCGCTCGCATCACCGGAGCCGGCAGGTGCGGCTTCCCCTGGTCCGGCCGTGGGACGTGCCGGGCCGTCGATAGGGTGGCATGGCCCCGTCGACATGGCCGGGTGGCCGGTGGCGAGTGCCTCCCGGCCGCGGGTCTCCCGCACTGCCACCCCGTAAGGACCGACGTGACCGACTGGATCACCACGCCCATCGAACCGCGCATGCTGCGCGGCGCCCTCGACGTGGAGCGCACCGCGCGCGGCGTGCTGCCGCACCGGCTGCCCGCCCGGGCCCGCAAGCAGTTCCCCGACGGGAACCTGGCCATGGTCGAGGCCCAACCCTCCGGCGTACGGCTGGCCTTCCGCACCCGGGCCACCGCCGTCGAGCTGGACGTGCTGCCCACGAAGACGGTCTACCAGGGCGCCCCGACCCCTCCCGACGGCGTCTACGACCTGCTCGTCGACGGCCGTCTCACCGGCCAATGCAGCGTGGCGGGCGGCAACGTCAACGTCGTCGACATGGTCACCCAGTCCATGGTCACCCGTCCCGGCCCGGCTGGCACCGCCCGGTTCACCGGGCTGTCGGCGGACGAGAAGGACGTGGAGATCTGGCTGCCGCACAGGGAGGTCGTCGAACTGATCGCCCTGCGCACCGACGCCCCGGTCGAGGCCGCGCCGGACCACGGCCGCAGGGCGTGGCTGCACCACGGCAGTTCGATCAGCCACGGCTCCAACGCCGACAGCCCGACCTCGACCTGGCCGGCGCTGGCCGCCGCCCGAGGCGGCGTGGAGCTGATCAACCTGGGGCTGGGCGGCAACGCCCTGCTCGACCCGTTCGTCGCGCGCGCCATGCGGGACACCCCCGCGGACCTGATCAGCCTCAAGATCGGCATCAACCTGGTCAACATGGACCTGATGCGCGTACGCGGCTTCGCCCCGGCAGTCCACGGCTTCCTCGACACCATCCGCGAGGGGCACCCCACCACGCCGCTGTTGGTCGTGTCCCCCATCCTCTGCCCCATCCAGGAGGACACCCCGGGCCCCCTCGCCCCGGACTTCAGCGCCTCGAACCTGAGCTTCCGGGCCGTCGGCGACCCCTCGGACCGCTCGCGGCTGACGCTCACCATCATCCGGAACGAGCTCGCCCGCATCACCGCCCAGCGGGCCGCCGACGACCCGAACCTGCACTACCTCGACGGCCGCTCGCTCTACGGCGAACAGGACTTCGCCGAGCTGCCCTTGCCCGACCGGCTCCACCCGGACTCCGCCGGGCACCGCCGCATAGGCGAGCACTTCGCCGAGCAAGTCTTCGGCGAAAGCGGACCGTTCGCCGTCAAGGGCGACTGAGCGACCGCCTCGGCACCTCCGGCCTCTTCTGTCTCACTTTCCGGGTGCCGAGGCGAGTTGTAGGTTGGCCTTCGCGATCGATTCAAGTCGGAGGCAGCTGTGCCCGTCAGCACACCGGTGGATGGTTTTCGGATCGGCTATGACCGCTCGGGTTCCGGCGACGCGGTCGTCCTGCTGCACGGCTGGCCGGGCGACCGTACGGACTACCGCGACGTCGTGCCGCTGCTGGGCGGGAACTGCGATGTCGTCGTTCCGGACCTCCGGGGATTCGGCGAATCGGACAAGCACGCCGCCGACCCCTCGCAGCAGTACGGCGCCGCCGCCCAGGCCCGCAGCGTGGCCGGGCTCATCCGGGAGCTGGGCCTGGCCCGGCCCGTGATCGCGGGCTACGACATCGGCAGCCGCATCGCGCAGGCCGTGGCACGGGATCACCCGGAGCTGGTGCGTGCGCTGGTCGTCACGCCGCCGCTCCCCGGGATCGGCGGGCGGATCCTCGATCCGCAGGCGCAGCGGGAGTTCTGGTACCAGTCGTTCCACCAGCTGGCGCTGGCCGAGGACCTGCTCGACGGCCGCCCCGAGGCGCTGCGCGACTATCTGCGGCATTTCTGGTCCCACTGGTCGGGTCCGTCGTTCACTCCCGACGCCGGCGCCCTCGACCACCTCGTCTCCGTCTACGGCCCTCCGGGCGCGTTCACGGCCTCCATCGGGTGGTACCGGGCGGGTGCCGGCGCTGTTGCGAGCGCGCTGGGCGAGACGCCGCCCGCCCGTGAGGAGCGGATCACCGTCCCGACGACCGTGCTGTGGCCCGAGCACGACCCGCTCTTCCCCAGGAGCTGGTCGGACCGGCTGGACGACTTCTTCCACGATGTCACCCTCGACTTCGTGGACGGGGCCGGGCACTTCGCGCCGCTGGAGTACCCGGACCGCTTCGCAGCGGCCATCAGCGTCGCCATCGCGGGGTGAACGGCCACTTTTGCCGAAGTGGCTTCAGGACGTGAAGGTCACGACCGTCCCCTCCGAGGGGACGACCATGTCACCGAGGAGCCGGCCGGGGCTGACCACCGGATTGACCAGGCGCAGCCCATCCTCGAGCAGGAGGCTCGCCGCCATGGCCTGGAGCTCGTTCAGAGCGAAGTAGGCGGCAATGCACTTGCGTGCGCCGCCGCCGAAAGGGACCCAGGTGTACGGGGCCGGCCTTGTGTCCAGCCACCGTTCGGGACGGAAGCGGCAGGGGTCGGGATACGCCACTGCCCGGCGGTGGGCACCGCAGCTGTTGACAGCGACGTGCACACCGGCGGGCAAGGGAACGCCTGCGACGGCGAATCCGGGCCCGAGCACGCGACGGGGCACGATCGGGTTGATCGGGTAGAGGCGCAGCGCTTCGGTGACGGCCGCCGTGAGGTAGGGGAGCCGCGGCAGATGGTCCACGGTGAGAGGTGAGCCTCCGGTCACCTCGCGCAGCTCGGCCCGGGCGCGATCCGCTGTCTCCTGGTGCGCCAGGATGGCTTCCATGACCCACGCCAGGCTGTAGGTCACGGTCTCCGCACCGCTGCCGAGCACGACCACGAAGAGGTCGCGAAGTGTGTCGTCGTCCAGTGGTGGTACGCCGCCGGGCCTGTCCGCCCGGAGCAGCGCGGTCACGAGGTCGTCGTCCGCCGTGCCAGGGGATGTACGGCGTGTGGCGCAGAGCTCCCGCAGGCATGTGTCCAGCCGGTCGCGGGCGCGGTTGTACCGTTGCCAGGGCCCGGCGGACAGCCTGGCCGGGAACCGTGGCAGGTGGAACACCAGCGGCTGGTGGGCGGATTCGATGAACGCGTGCAGGAGTTCCTTGACGTGCAGTGATTCGTCCCGGTCGGCCTTGAGGAACTTCCGCATGAGGACGTCGGTGGTGATCGACATCAGGCGGGGCACGAGAGGAAAGGGCCGGTCGGCCGGCCAGGTCGCCACGGCCTCGCGCGTCGCCTCCAGCGCCAGCTGTTGCCCGCGAGTGACATGGGAACGGTGGAACAGCGGCATGAGGAAGCGGCGTTGCCATGCCTGTTCGCCGTCGTCCCGGGTCAGCAGCGAGCGGGTCCCGTAGATCACGTCGAGTATTCCCCGGGCCCGGCCCGCGGCCAGCATGTCCGGGGGAGCGGCGACGATGTTCCGGATCCCCTCGGGGTCGCTCACCATGACGAGGGCGCCCATGCCGGCGAGCCGCAGGGTGAAGGCGTCGCCGAAGCGGGTGTGCTGTGCGGCCAGCATCGCGTAGGGGTCGCGCAGGAAGCGCACCGACTGGACGAGGGTCGGTGCCGAGGGGCCCGGAGGCAGGCGACAGCGCGTGTTCTTCATGGCCCTGTCCTCCTGAACGCCCTTGGGAGCGTGCCCATATGGCCGTATGTCCCTGGCTTTCGTGCCGGAAACCGCAGGGTGGAGGCGCCGGTGCATCGCCCGTGCCCGCAGGGGGCGTCCGTTCCCCGGACACCGCTCCCGCCGTCCGCCCCCGAGCGCCCTGGTGCGGGCCCGGTCCCGGATGGGACCGTGAAGGACGTGCCGGAGCAGCGCCCTCCGTGCGCGGATCCAGGCCCGGAAGCGAGGACACACGTTGGCAGCGCCCCTCCGTGAATCCTCCGCCGACCGGCTGGCCTCCGTCGTCGCCTTCGCCGTCAACCCCAACAAGTGGATCCATTGGCTGAACCCGTACATCTGGTATCTGGCCCTCCGGGGCGGGCCCGTTCCCAAGGGGCCTTTGGGCAAGGGCATGCACGCCGCCCAGGTCCGGGCCTGGCAGGCCGAGCGCTGTTCCCGCAGGCCCCGCTGAGCCCGCTCCGCACCAGTCGAAGACCGTCGAGGACCGTTGAGAAGGCTGGAGAGGCGAGTCATGGACATCGTCGGCAGGTGTGCGTCGTTCACCCGCTCCCGCCAGGCCAGGAGCCTCGGCCTGTACCCGTTCTACTCCGCGTTCTCCGGCCGGGGTCCGGGCGCCGCCCGCACGGTGGGCGGCCGGGACGTCATCGTCTGCGGGTCCGGCGACTACCTCGGGCTCGCCGCCGACCCGCGTGTCACCGAGGCCGCCGCCGAGGCGGTCCGCCGCTACGGTACGGGTTCCTCGGGCTCTCGGCTGCTCAACGGCAACCTCGATCTGCACGAGCAACTGGAGGACGAACTCGCGCAGTTCTTCGGCAAGCCCGCCGCCCTGGTCTTCGCCACCGGCTACCAGGCGGGCCTCGGTGCCGTCGCCGGACTGTGCCGGACCGGCGACCACGTGCTCGTCGACCAGGAGGCCCATGCCTCGCTCGTCGACGCCGCACGCCTCAGCCGCGCCAGGGTCCACTGGTTCCCCCACAACGACACGGACCGGCTCGCCGCCGGGCTGAAGGCCCTGCCGGGCAACGGCGGCCGCATGGTCGTCGTCGACGGCGTCTACAGCATGCGCGGCGACCTGTGCCCCCTGCCCGACCTGGTCCGTGTCTGCCACGAACACCGCGCCACCCTGGTCGTCGACGACGCCCATGGTGCCGGAGTGCTCGCCGAAGGGCACGGCACCTGCGCGCAGTACGGCCTCACCGACGACGTACCGGTCATCTCCCTGACCTTCTCCAAGGCGTTCGCCTCCATCGGCGGTGCCGTCCTCGGCGACAAGGCCGTCATCGAATACCTGCGCCACTACGCCCGTCCCCTGGTCTTCTCGGCCGGGGCCAGCCCGGCCAACACCGCCGCCGCTCTGGAGGCCCTGCGCATCGTGCGCGACGAACCCTGGCGCGGCCGGGCCGCCCTCGACAACGCCCATCGCATGCGGCACGCACTCTCCGCACTCGGATACCGGGTGCCGCCCGGCGAGACCCCTCTCGTACCCGTCGACATCGGTGACGAACTGCGCACGGCCGTCGCCTGGAAGCTCCTGCTGGACCGCGGTGTGCACGTCAACGCGGTCATGCCTCCGGCCGCGCCCGCCTGTCTGCGCGCGAGCTTCTGCGCCTCGCACACCCGGGAACAACTCGACGCGGTCACCGCGGCGTTCGCGGACATCCGCGAGCCGCTGGCCGCCCTCGCTCTACCGGAAAACGGTCTCACCGCCTCGCACACCAGCCACCTCCGGCTCCCCGGCACCGAGGACTCCGCCGAGACCTGGGCCGCAGGGATCCGTCACCTGCTGCCCTGAGCCGCCCGCGCCGTACCGCACTGGAGGAACCGTGGCCACCGCCCTCGTCACCGGCGCGACCGCAGGTCTCGGCAAGGCACTCGCCCGGGCCCTGGCACGGGAAGGAACCGCCCTCGTCCTCGTCGCCCGGACCCGGAAGGACCTGGAGGAGACCGCCCGGCAGCTGCGCGCCGCGGGCGCCGCACACGTGGACGTCCTCCCCGCCGACCTGGCCACGGCCACGGGCTGCGCCGCGGTCACGGCACGGCTCACCGACCGGGAAGCACCGGTCGACCTGCTCGTCAACAACGCGGGTATGGGCTACGCCTCGTCCTTCTCCACGAACACCGTCGCGGACGAGGAGTACCTCCTCGACGTCAACGTCCGCGCGACGCTGCGCCTGACCCACGCCGCCCTCGGCGCGATGATCCCGCGCCGCCGCGGAGCCGTCGTCAACGTGGCGAGCGTAGCCGGACTGGGACCCGCCTGGCTCGCCTCCACCTACCCCGCCAGCAAGGCGTGGACGGTCAACTTCACCGAATCGCTGGCCCGTTCGCGCCAGGTCAGGGAATCAGGGGTACGGCTGATGGCGCTGCTCCCCGGCTACACCCGCACCGAGTTCCACCAGCGCGCCGGCATCGGCACGGCCTGGCCCCCGGCGTGGCTGTGGCTGGACGCCGACTACGTGGCCCGCACGGCCCTGCGGCACCTGCGGCGCGGTGCCGTCCTCAGCGTCCCCAGCCTGCGGTACAAGGCCGCCGCCTGGGGGCTGCGCCACCTGCCGCGCACCCTCACCCGGCCCTTCGCCTGGGAGGCGCCGCCCCGGTGAACCGGCGTGCCCGTCACGGCCGGGTGAAGACCAGGCAGGCGTTCTGGCCGCCGAACCCGTAGGAGAAGCTGGCCGCGGCCTCGAGGCGGCACGGCCGTGGCTTCTCGTGGACCACATCCAGATCGATCTCCGGATCCAGCCGGTCCAGGTTGGCGGTGGGGTGGATCAACTGCCGCCGCACCGCGAGGACGCAGCACACGGCCTCGATGGCGCCCGCCCCACCGATGGCGTGCCCCAGGGCGCCCTTGGTCGCGGTCACCGCGGGCGGAGTGCCGAACACCCGGCGCAGCATACGGGCCTCGGCCAGGTCGTTGAGCCGCGTGGCCGTCGCGTGCGCGTTGACGTGCCCGATGTCCCGGGGCGCCAGAGACGCGTCCGCCAGGGCGGCGTGCACCGCCCGCGCGGCACCCTCGCCGTCCGGGTGCAGCCGCGTCGAGTGGTAGGCATCGGCCGAGGCGCCGAAACCGGCGAGCAGGGCGTGGACGCGCGCGCCGCGTGCCCGCGCGTGCTCCAGCCGCTCCAGGACCACGATCCCCGCGCCTTCGCCCAGGACGAACCCGTCGCGCTCGGTATCGAAAGGGCGCGACGCCGTCGCGGGATCGTCGTTGCGGACGGACAGGGCGCCCATGCGCCAGAACGCCGCCACGGCCAGTTGCGAGGCCGGTGCCGATTCGCTGCCTCCGGCGACCACGATGTCGCAAAGCCCCGACTGAAGAAGAGTCTTGGCCACCCCGATCGCCGTCGCGCCGGACGCACAGGCGGTGCTCACGCAGAAGTTGGGGCCCGACGCCCGTAAGTCGATGCCGACTTCGCCTGCCGCCATGTTCGGCGCCGACCGCGGGACCGCGGTGGGGGAGATCGCCTGGTAGCGGCGCTGTGCGAGGTGCGCGTAGGCCTGTGTGCAGGTGTCGTGACTGCCGGTGCCGACGCCGATGACGACTCCGACCCTGCTCCCCTCCCAGGTGAGCGGATCGAGCCCCGCGTCCTGCACGGCTTCGCGCGAGGTCACCAGCGCCAGCTGGATGAACCGGTCGAGGCGCCAGCCCAGCCGGCGCCCCACCGCGGCCTCCAGGGCACCGTCCGGGACCCGGCAGGAGAACGTCACGGGCATCCCGGCGAGCCGTGGGTCGGTGGTCGCCGTCGACACGCCCGCGCAGAGGGCCTGCCACCCCGTCTCCACTCCCAGCCCGGCCGGGGTCGTCAGCCCGAGTCCGGTGACGGCCACCTGCGTCCGGCTCAACTCCCGCTCCGCGAGCCGACGTCGCCCGCCGGCTCGCGCTCGCCGGCGTCCGGTGTGGACGGCGACAGGGCGACGGGGCGTCCGGCCCGCTGCAGGAACTCCACGGCCTCTGCCAGCGTGGTCGACAGCCCCAGCCCGCCGGCGTCGTCGGGCAGCCGTACACCGAGCTTGTCCTCGACGATCACCGCGACCTCCACCAGAGCGAGGGAATCCATCTCCAACTCCTCGAAGGTGGCCTCCGGGCGCAGCTCCGATTCCTCGAAACCGAAGTGTTCCGACAACAGGCGGGCCAGGACGGGGAATGAGATCACAGAGGCATCCTCACTCGGTACCGGCAAATGTTTCTCTCGACCATCCTCTGCCGACCACGGAGGTGAAAGAGCGCAGAGGCGCGCGGCCGGGGCGGAGCCTCCGTCCGAGTGTGGCAGGGCAGACCGCTGATGCGCAGGCGTGCGCTGCGTCCCCGCGCCGCACGGTCTTGCGGTCCAGGTGCCATGCAGGGCGCGCTGCTACGAGCCGTGCTCCGTGAGTGTGACCTTCCGGCCGGTCCGTGCCGCCTCTTGGATCTTTTCCAGCATGCTGTGCCGCCGGACCGCGTGCCGGAAGTCGGGAACGCCGTCGGTGTCCGGCGCAAGGCTCCCGGTGATCTGGTCGCGCAGAAGCGCGTACTCGTGGGCGACGCCGTAGGCGGGCTCGGCGGATCGCCCGGTCCATTGCGTCAGCGACCGCTCGTAGCGGGCGGGAACCGGGAGTTCGGTCAGGTCGCCGTCGTCGCCCCGGGCGCCGTACAACCGCAGCCGTCCCCACCACCACTGGGCCTGGTCGGCCTTGACGACGAGATCACCGTCCGTGCCGTTGATCTCCCAATGGAACCCGGTGGCGCGGGACGCGCCGCCACGGAAGTGCACAGCGGCCACGGCCCCCGATTCGAGCACACCGGTGACGGCGATCTGGTCCTCGGTGGTCTTGGCCGCGACCGCCCCGCTCGTCACGTGGGTGACCTCGGGGCGCAGGTTCTCCATGAGGGCCGCCACCTCGCGGAACTCCCCGAGCACCATGGCGAGCGCGTCGACGGAGTGCCCGAAGGGGATCGACAGCAGGGTGGCGCCGCTCGTGGCGTCCAGCAGGTACGTATGGCCGTCGTCGTAGGTGGCGCCCCAATAGCCGCCCGACCCGAGCATGCTGGTCGACAGCACCCGCCCCACGTAGCCCTCGGCGACCAGGTCCCGCAGATACCGCAGCGACGGAGCCGACCGGGCCTGCAGGCCCACGGCCGTCAGCACGCCCCTGCGATGCGCGAGGTCCGCCAGCTCCTCGGCCTGTGCGAGGTCGGCACCCAGGGGCCACTCGCTGAACACCGTCTTGCCCGCTTCGAGCGCGGGCCGGATGAGCTCCAGGTGCCGCGGGACCCTCACCGTCACGACCACGAGATCGACTTCCTCGCTGCGCGCCAGCTCCTCCGCACTGCCGAAGGCCAGCGGCACCGCATACTTCTCGCCCGCCGCACGCGCCGACTCGTCGCTGCTGGCACTGAGCGCCCGCAGCTCGTATCCGTCGAGCCCGGCCAGCGCCGGCACATGAGCGGTGGCAGCCCACCCGCCGCTCGCGCTCAGACCCACGACACCGACACGAATCGGCCCTTGACGAGGAGGAACGGACGTCATCTCTACACCCCACATGTTCGCGGCGGCCTGCTCTCCCGCCAACGGCCAACAGCCATGCGGGACATGGTCTTGGACGTACAGCGGCGTTGTACATTCACATGCGAGTCAGGGTTCAGATGGCGGTGCGGCCGCCGTCGACGGCGACGGTCGCGCCGGTGATGTACCCGGCCTTCGGCGAGGCGAGGAAGGCGACGACCTCGGCGATCTCGGCGGGTTCGGCCGCGCGCTTCATCGCGGTGGTTTCGGCGATCGCGTCGAACAGGTCGCGGGCCTCGGGCCGGGTGTAGACGGGGCCGGGCGCGACGGTGTTGAAGCGGACGCCGCGGCCGCTGTATTCGGCGGTCCAGCTCCGCGTCAGGGATGCCAGCGCGGCCTTGGTCGCGCCGTACGCGGCGGCGTCGGCCAGCCCGAGGGTGCCGGCCATGCTGCCCATGTTGATCACGCTGCCCGATCCCCTCGCCGCCATCGCCGGGGCGAAGGCGGCCACGAGGAAGAACGGTGCCCGGACGTTGCCGGCGAACATCGCGTCGTAGTCGGAGATCTCCGTCTCCTCGGTCGGTGCCCAGACGGCGTGCCCGGCGTTGTTGACCAGGACGTCGATCTCGCCGACCTCCGCGGCGAGCCGGTCGATACCGGCCGGGTCCGCCAGGTCCGCCGCGACGAACCGGGCGCGGCCGCCGGCCGCGGTGATCTCCTCGACGGTCTCGGCGCCGCGCCGGGCGTCGCGGCCGGACACCACGACGGACATTCCGTCGGCGGCCAGCCGCTCGGCGACCGCCCGGCCGATGCCGGACGTGGCCCCGGTGACCAGGGCGGTGAGGGGACGCGGGTCGGCGTTCGCACGCTCCGCGGACATGGCATGCCCCTTTCGGCCGGCCGGAGCGGCGCACGCCCGACGGGCAGGTCGATCACTATGCGCCGGCCCTTGACTCCTGCCCTCCACTGTCCGTTCCACCACGGGATCCGGCATCCCCGGCTACTCCGTCCCGGGGCGCCGCATCGACGTCGGATCACCGGCCACTACAACCGGCGGCCCGCACGCGCACGGGCGGCCAGGTACTCCTCGAACGTCCCCGTGCCCACGGCCCGGTCCGGGGCGAGGTTGGCTCCCGCGCGCAGGCTCCGGCCGAGCCTGCCCGGCAGCCGTACCGGCACAAGCCGTCGGCGCAGGCCCGCCGCACGGAGCGTGGCGTTCGCGAGGTCGCGGGCATCCCGTACCTCGGGTCCCGCCATGTCCGGCACGCGTCCGGCCGGTGCGCCCTGGGCCAGCTCCGCCATGCGGTCGGCTACCTCCGTCACCTCGACGGGCTGGAAACGTACGCCACTTGGTGTCAGCACCACCGGCAGCCGCCGCTGCACGGTGGTCAGGGTCGCCACGAGGTCGTGGAACTGCGTGGTGCGCAGGACGGTCCACGGCAGCCCCGATTCCCGGACGATCCGCTCGGCCTCCAGCTTCGACCGGTAGTAGGGGAGCGGTACCTCGTCAATGCCGACGATCGAGATGTAGAGGAGGTGCGGGCCTCCGGAGCGCCGCGCGGCCTCGGTCAGCCGCCGGGTCGTCGCCACGTCGTTGCGCGCGTTGGTCGCGCAGTGCACCACTGTCCGCACATCCGTCAGGGCGGCGTCGAGGCCGGAGCCGTCGGCGAGGTCGCAGACCGCCCACTCGCACGGCCGGTCGTCGTCCGCCCGCCGCGGTCGGCGGCTCATCACGCGTACTGCCACGTCGTCGGCGAGGAGCCGCGCCACGACGGCGCGGCCGAGCGTGCCGGTGCCGCCGGTTACCAGGATCGGCCTGTTCATTGCTCTCGTACCTCCGGGTCCGGTTCCACTGTCACAGAGAAGGACGGGAGGGGACTCCGGGATGTGACATGAGGGTTCGCGGTGGGGAAGAGCGGTGTACGCGTACGGGCCGGCAGTCTTTTCCGGACGGCCGGCCCGTAGGTGGTACATCGGCCCGCGTCAGGGCGCGGCCAGGGCCTCGCGCCGGGACAGGGCGTCGGAGGTCCTGACCGTGATGCAGAGCGACGCCGCCAGCGTGAGGACCAGCGCGGCACCCACGGCGAAGATGCTCCCGTCCGAGACGGGCGGCGCGCCGCCGGCCTCGGAGCGGGCGGAGCCGCTGAGGAACGGGACGACGGCCAGGACGGCGCATCCGAGGGCAACCTCCGCCCACACGACCTTCGGGAAGTGCCGCAGGGTCAGGTGCAGGAGGGAAGCGGTGGAGTCGGCGCGGCGGGCCCGGGCGATGCGGGGCATCAGCCAGAGCTGGTTGAAGGCGCCGGCCGCCACCATGCCGAGGACCAACAGAATCTTGATGAGGAGGAAGAAGCCGTAAGTGGTCGTCCACAGCTGTCCGATGGAGCCGACGTGCTTCCAGCTCATCCACAGGCCGGAGGTCAGCACGGCACCGACGCAGATGAGCGCGACCAGGCTGAAGCGGCGCCAGAGGTCCGCCCACAGGACGCCGGCGTTCTCGCTCAGCCGGCCGCGGGTGCCTGCGACGGTGGCGAGCAGGGCCAGACCGCCGGTCCACACCGCGCCGCTGATGATGTGGACCTGTCCGAAGAGGAGGTCGAGCACCTTGTCCGCGTCCTTGAGCGCGGTGGCCGGTATCGCCGAGATGAGCGACACTGCGAGGGAGAGAGGAAGTGCGGTCAGCGCCAGCGTGTTCAGGTGCCGGCGCGCCCGCGGGACGAACAGCGCGATCAGCGCGGCGGACGCCAGGACCAGAACGACGTTCTGGACCAGGTAGATCGTGCCCTGGGCCACCCAGGCACCCTTCGCCGCGGGCGCTTGCAGGAAGTCCCAGATCCGCCCCGGCATGAGGGCATCACCGAAAGGCATGCCCTTGCCGGCCCGGGCCACGCGGGCGGCGAGCTGGAAATATCCGGCCACGAGCAGGGCGACCCCGGCCCACGCCAGGTAACCGGAGATCCGGTGGCGCATGGCGGCGACATCGCCGCGCTCGCTCTCCGGCGCGCGAAGTGCCGGACGGACTGCTGCCGCGTACGTCACTGTGGCACCGACGGCCCCGGACAGGCCAAAGAAATAGCCCGATTTGGTGAGAATCCTCCAGAGCGGAGGCATGCTGTAGCCGGCCGAGGCGGCCAGATGAACGAGGGTCATGGTAGGTAAGGCTAACCTAAAGTTACCGGGGGTCCGGTCGTGATCCCGGCGGGCATCGCCCGGCCATGGCGGTCGACGACGGCCGTCCGTACGGATATGCGTACCACCTCCCCGTTCCGGTGAAATCGGCGCCGGACGGCTGTTCGCTGCCGATGTGTGGTGCTTTTCTGACGATCGGCAGTTTGACGAGCAGGAGGCATCGAGCGGGGGCAGGCCTCCTCGGCCGTGAACCGTCCCTGTGAGGGAGGGCTTCCTGTGATTCCTTGGGAGACCACCGCACGAATCGCCACTCTCGCCATCGTCATGATCACGCTGCTCTACAACGGACCGCTCGTCGTCATGGGCGTCCTCTTCGCCCGCCGCTCCGACGGATCACTGGGCAGCCAGCTCGTACTGGACGGGCAGCCGCCCGCCGCGCTGCCGGCCGGCTGGAGCGTCTTCGTACTGGTCCCGTGCCTGAACGAGGAACGGGTCATCTCCCATACGGTCCGCGGCCTGCTGGCCTCCCAGCCGGGAACCCGGGTGATCGTCGTTGACGACGGCAGCGACGATGCCACGGCCCGCCGCGCCATGTCCGCGGGCGCCGGCCGGATCACCGTGGTGACCAGGACACTGCCCGAAGCACGGCTGGGGAAGGGGGCCGCGCTCAACACCGGTCTGCGCTGCGTGCGTCGTCGCGTCGAGTGCGAAGGTCTGGATCCCGCGCGGGTGCTGGTGTGCGTGCTGGACGCGGACGGCCGGATGACACCAGGAGCCGCGTCCCAGGTGGTTCCGTTGTTCGGCGTGCCGACCGTCGGCGGTGCGCAACTGGCAGTGCGCATCCGCGGCCGCGGCCACGGGGCGCTGCGGCTGCAGGACCTGGAGTTCTGGGGACTGAGCGCGATGAACCAGTTCGGCCGGGTATCCACGGGGTCGGTGAGCATGGGCGGCAACGGCCAGTTCACCCGCCTGTCCGCCCTGGACACCATCGGGGAGCAGCCATGGTCCGACTCCCTGACCGAAGACCTGGACCTGGGCATCAGCCTGGCAGTGCACGGCTGGACGGTCACCTCCACCACCGGCGCCTACGTCTCCCAGCAGGGCCTGACCGACCCGCGCCGCCTGCTGCGCCAGCGCACCCGCTGGTTCCAGGGCCACATGAGCGCCGTCAAGCGCCTGCCCGAACTGTGGGCCGGCTCCCGGGCCACCCCATGGGCCCGGGTGGAACTCACCTGCTACCTCCTCAACCCCTACCTGGTGACCCTGCCCTGGTCGGTGGTCCAGCAGTACGTGCTCTTCCGGATCGTGGGCGGCCACGGCGCCGGGCTGTTCACGCTCCCGTCCGGCCCGCTGTGGCTCCAAGTCCTCGGCGGCATCGGCTGGTACGCCCTGTCCTCCGTCGGCTACCTCGCGCTGGCTCTGCTGTACTGGCGGCGCACTGGCGATCTGCCGATCTGGAAGGCACTCCTGTACTCCCACGCCTTTCTGCTGTGGATCTACGTCAGCTTCATCGCCGCCTGGCGAGCCGCTTGGCGGATGGCCATCCGCCGCAAGGGCTGGATCAAGAGCGAGCGTACGGAGGAAGCCGCTGTCGCCACCGCGCGGGCGGTTGTACCGCCCGTCACGAGGGGTGCGCGCTGACACCGGCCTACCCGGCCGCGACTTTGAAACGGCCGCGGGAGGGCGCGGCCCGGCGTCAGCGAGTCGGCCGGTCCAGGAAGGCGGTGATGAGCCCGAGCCATTCGTCGGGGCGCTCGGCGAAGGGCAGATGGCCGGTCCGGATCCCGACGAGTTCGGCACCGGGGATCGCGTCGGCCACTTCGTGGTGCAGATCGGGTGTGACCAGGAGGTCTTCGGTCGTGGAGACCACCAGGGTCGGCACGGTGATGCGGGACAGATCCTCGCGGACGTCGACGCGGGTGACCAGGTCGGTGTGCTCGGCCGAGCCGGGCGGGAGGGTCCGGGCGGTCGCCTGCACCAGAGCGTCCAGATCGTCGGCGGGTACGGCTTCCAGCACTGAAGCGCCGAGCGCCAGAGGTACGAGGAACTGCGCCAGCGATGCGTGGGCGCCGGACACGTAGAGGTCCCGCCAGTGTGCGGCGTTCAGGCGCAGTCGCGCGTTGGGCCGGGCGAACGGGGCGGTCAGCACCAGGGCGGTGACCCGCTCGGGGTGGCGGGTGGCGGCGCGGATCGCGACGGCGGTGCCCAGGGAGTAGCCGGCGATCGCAAAGGTCTCCAGGCCTTCGGCCACCGCGGCGGCCACGAGCTGGTCGGCCAGCTCGTCCAGGACGAGGGGCGTGGCCGAACGGGGGGTGTCGCCGGTGCCGGGGAAGTCGACGCCGACAGTGGTGCGACCGGCGGTCAGCCCGGGCAGGCCGATCTGGAGCGGCTCGCCGAGATCGCCATGGCCGCCTGGCCGACGTAGCCCCGGGTGCGCCGCGCCGGTGCCTGTCGATTACGAACAGGGCCCGGCGGGGCGCGACGCCCTTGGTCCGCAGGGTGGCCGGGGCCGGGAACTCCCGTGTTCAGCCCGGGTATGCGGTCGGATCAACCCTCACGGCGAGGTGAGCGGCTCGGCCTGGTAGGCCCGGTGGAGCAACTCCAAGAAGGACGGCGCCTCGGGCAAGGGCACAGAGCCGATCCGGTGTACCGCCACGCCCGGCGTCCACGAGTTCATGACCACGCCACCGGCCAGCGCCGGCAGGTCGGCGAGCGTGATCTCCTGGACGCGCTGGGGCACACCGAGACGATCCAGCTGCCGGCGGACGATCCCCATCGTGGTTCCGCCCAGCATCCCGGCCAGGGGCCACACCACAGCGGAGCCGTCCCAGAAGGCCAGATTCCAGATCGTCCCCTCGCTGAGCCGACCTCGGCGGTCGACGAAGGCGGCGTCGTCGAAGCCTTCTCCGACGGCCTGACGGAGGAAGTACGTCTTGGCCACTTCGCCGACGTGCTTCACGGCCGGGAGGACCCGTTCGTACTCGACAGTCGCCAGTGTCAGCGGACCCTCCGGGCCGGATGCGGCCGGTCCGGTACGGACCAGTACCTCCGGCTCCACATTCCCTCCGGCCGCGGTGAATTCGCCCGCCGGTGAGTACACCGTGGCTGTCAGCGAGAGGTCGGCCGGACCGGCCTCCAGCGCCGCGCGCAGGTAGGAGCGCATCCGGTCGTCGGGCAATGCCCGGCCGAACAACTCCACGGAGGCGACCCGCAGCCGCTCCAGATGAAGGTCGAGGCCCCTGACCCGGCCCCCACGCACCTGCATGGCAGTGAAGTGGGCATAGCCGGCGAACGCGAGCGGCGCCAACTGCTCGGCGGTCGCCGCCCGTCCGTTACGGTGAACAACAAAAGTGGTCATGCCTCGGCCAACACACCGCATGACATGGCGATTCCCTCCAGGGGCGGCCCGTTCGAGGGCTTCGGCGTCCGTGCACCCACGCCAGAAGGAGGCACCGGCCCACCCGCCCCGTACGATCTCTGGAATGCAGATCGTGCCCGTCGCATACGACCACCCCGATGCCCTGAAGCTCAACGATCAGGTGCAGATGGAATACGTGGAGCGATACGGCGACAGTGACCTCACTCCGCTGGACCCGGCACATTTCCAGCCGCCGGGTGGCCTGTTCGTCGTCGCGTACGAGGGCGACGGCACACCGGTCGCCACCGGCGGCTGGCGGTCGCAGGAGCGGAACGCGGAGGGCTTCGCGGACGGGGACGCGGAGCTGAAGCGGTTGTACGTGGTGCCCCATGCGCGCGGCCGGGGCCTGGCCCGGCGGATCCTGGCGGAGCTGGAGGAGAGCGCGCGGAAGGCGGGGCGTACACGCATGGTGCTGGAGGCGGGGGACATGCAGCCCGAGGCGATCGCTCTGTATGTCTCCTGTGGGTACGAGCCCGTCGAGCCGAAGTTCGGGCTCTACCGTCTCGACGACAGCAGCCGGTGTTTCGCCAAGCCCCTGATCTGAAGGGCATTCGGTGCGGGCGTTTCCGCGAAACGGGTTACGACCGGTATTCGGAGATCAACTGCCGGATATGCGGGCTGAGCCGATGGCCGGACAGCCGGCTCCCGGACAGAGCGCGGGCGCCGCAGATGCGGCCGAGGCAGACATCCTCCTCGCACAGGCAGGTGAACGGCTCCGCCATCTCCCATTCGGTCGCCGGATAGAAAAGGGTCACTTCGTCGCCGACGGCCAGGTCTCGCACGGCCCGCAACGCGAGCACGGAGGTGTCGACAACCGCCGTGGGCGCGCAGGAGTGATTGACGTACCTCACATCCCCGATGCCCGGCCCCTCCAGGTGACGGTCCACATCCACCTGCAACGACATTCTGCTCGGCTGACGCACCGACACCCCCTGCGCCAGGGGCGCCAGCACCTGCCCGGAAGCGAACGGCCGGACGGCCACCGCACGGGCTCCGTACCGCGAATCGGCGGCCACTCGCAGACCGGCGCCGCGCGGGTGCTGGTCACCGTGCAATGCCATGACCACAGGCTATGTCGGCCGGACTCCGCGCGCCCCTCGAGCCATCCGGCGGGCCGGGCGTCCCGGCGTGCTTGCCGTGCCGCGTCAGAAGGCGCCGACCGTATCGAGGGCGGGACGGACGCGGGTGAGCAGCAGGTCGAGGAAGCGGTCGGGGTGCTTGAACGCGGCGAAGTGGCCCGCGTCGTCGATGAGCGCGAAGTCCTTGACGGGTGCGTGGACGTCGTCGAAGAAGCGGTGCGCCCGCTCGGGGGGAGTGATCATGTCCTGGGCTCCCTGGAAGAGGAAGAACGGGACCTCGAAGCGGGTGCCGTCGGCCCAGTCGTCGGAGCCGGTGATGGTGAGGACCACCTGCGCCGACAGCTTCATGCCGCGGAAGAATGTGCCCAGGTCCCGCAGGGAGTGGAGGGGTGAGTACCACAGGGACTTCATCACCACCGACTTCAGCGCGCCGAGCGTCTGGGGGTCGGTGGCCGCGCTGTAGCGGTGGTAGAGGCTGTGCTGCTCCGCCGTCCAGCTCCGTGCGTCCGGTCCCATGGCCTCGACGGTGGTGAGCTCCTTCTTCTTGCCCGCTTCACGGAGCCGCTCGATGACGTCGAAGTAGGCGGAGTTGTCGCGTCCGTCGTCGAGGATGTTCTGGTCGGTTCCGACGTAGGCGGACAGCAGCTCGGGATGGCTGCGGGCGATGCGCAGGCCGAAGACGCTGCCGAAGGAGTGCCCCAGGAGCACGACCCGCTGCACGCCCAGGCGTGTGCGTACGTGGTGGATGACTTCGAGGGCGTCGCGGTGGAGGCGCTCGAAGCTCACCTCGCCCTGCCCTTCGGCGCCGCCGTGCCGGAGGGTCTTGCCGGCGCCGCGCATGTCCCAGCGCACCAGCGTGAAGTGCTTCTCCCACGCCCGGGTGCGGGCGGTGAAGATCGAGTTGACCGAGCCGGGTCCGCCGTGGAGTTCCAGCAGCACCGGGTTGGAGATGTCGTCGCCGCGGATGGAGAGCCACTGGTCGATCCCGCCGATCGGGGTGAGGTACTGCTCGTCGATTCCGCGGGGGTCGGTGATGCGGATCAAGCGGGCGTTGCGGGCCCGCAGCAGGCCGCGTTGGGCGAGCAGGCCGGCCGCGGGAGTGGCGACGACGGTGGCGGCGGCGGTGGTGATGACGGTGCCGAGCATGAGAACCCCCAAGAACTGTATATTACGTACACAGAAGCTGGTGTGTATCTTATACACAGTTCTTGGGGGAGGGGTAGCCACCACCCCCGACAGCACTTCGAGCAAAGGGACTTGCGATGCCGGCGAACAGGGACAAGAAGCGGGATCCGCACGCGAGCCTGGCGCTGCTGTGGGGCGAGCGGGACCGGCCCCGCCGAGGGCCGAAGCCGAAGCTGACCATCGCCGAACTCACCGGCCAGGGCATCGCGATCGCCGACGCCGAGGGGCTGGACGCCGTCTCCATGCAGCGACTGGCCGAAGCGGTCGGCGTGACCACCATGGCGCTGTACCGCTACATCCCCGGCAAGAGCGACCTCGTCGACCTCATGGTCGACGCCGCCTTCGTGGACCCGCCCACCGTCACCGGCATCCCCGGAGGCTGGCGCCCCCAGCTCGCCGCCTGGGCCCGCGCCTGCCGGGACCGCTACCGCGAACACCCCTGGCTCCTGGCCGCCACCGGCATGCGCCGCCAGGCCATGGGGCCCCACCAGGTCGCCTGGCTCGACGCGGCCCTGGCGGCCCTCGCCCCCACCGACCTCAGCGCGAAGCAGCAGCACGACGCCGTCATCCTGATCCTCAGCCACATCCGCAGCGTCACCCAGCAATTCCTCGACTACGACGAGGCCGGCAGCCAGGACTGGGACCGGCTCACCGCCGACCTCCTCGACCGCAACAGCGAACGCTTCCCGGCCCTCACCCGGGCCATCGCCGCCGGAGCCTTCGCCCACACCGACGACGACCCCCTCGACTTCGGCCTGACCTGCATCCTGGACGGCGTCGCCGCACTCATGTGACAGGCTCCGGCTCCCGGCCGGTCTCCGACCGTGTGCCGGGCTGGGCACGCGGAACGGTGCCATGATGCACAAGTGAGTCGTAGCGCGAGCGCGGATGTGCAGGCACGAGTCGGCGCGGTCCTCGAAGGGCTCGTGGAGTCCGGCGAGGAGAGCGGCCTACAGGTCGCGGCCTACCTGAACGGTGAGCTGATCGTCGACGCCTGTGCGGGCGTGGCCGACCCGTCCGATGGTGCGTCGCTCCGTCCGGACACGTTGATCCACAGCTTCTCCACCGGCAAGGGCTTCACGGCCACACTGGTTCACGTGCTCGCCGAGCGCGGGCTGATCGACTACGACACCCCGATCGCGCACTACTGGCCGGAGTTCGGCGCCCATGGCAAGGAACGGGCCACCGTCCGCCATGCCCTGACCCACGCTGTCGGCGTACCGCAGCTCCCCGCCGCCATCACACCGGCCGAGCTGTGCGACTGGGACACCATGTGCGCGATCGTCGCCGGGCAGGAACCGCTGTGGGAGCCCGGCTCCGCCAGCGGCTACCACGGTTGGACGTTCGGCTGGATCATCGGTGAGACGGTGCGCCGGATCACCGGCCTGACTCCGGGTGAAGCCCTGCGTACGTACGTCGCGGAGCCGCTCGGCGTGTCCGACGAGCTCTTCTTCGGCCTGCCCGAGAGCGAGCTGGCGCGTACGGCACCGCTTGTGGAAGGCAACTGGGCGGCGTGGCTGGAGGCCCTTCCGTCGACGGTGCCCTTCCGCCAGCTCGTCGTGCCGAACCGCAGCGTGTGGACCACGGCCGAGCTGGCCAACCGCCGCGAATACCTGCTCGCCGACCTGCCCGCGGGAGGCACCACGACTGCGCGGGCGGCCGCGCGCATGTACGCAGCGCTGCTGGGCGAGGTCGAGGGCGTGCGGCTGATCTCCCCGGAGCGCTTGGAGCTCGTGGCAGGCGTGGCGGTCGAGGGGAAGGACCGGATGCTTCTCGGCAGGTACGCCAAGGGGCTCGGCTACTTCCTGGGCCTGCCCGAAATGGCCGGTGAACCGACGGCCTTCGGCCACCACGGCAGTGGCGGCAGCATCGCCTTCGCCGACCGCGAGCGCGGCCTGGCCTTTGCCTTCACCCGTACCCGGCTGGTCGGCGGCGCGGCGGACACGGCCGCGCGATTGCTGGCGGACGAGGTCCGGTCCCACGTGTCCTAGAGTCGGCCGGTGTGTCCCTGTGGCTGCCTCGCTCCGCCACGCGGGGCAGCGAGCCGGAGGGGCGGTCAGTCCTGGGCGGCGTCCAGCAGGTTGTCGAACGCGGCGGCCACCGCGAGGCTCTTGGCGATGTCCTTGGGGCTGGCCTCCGGGTTCGGGCCGCCGTACCAGACGTTGGCTTGCACCTGGTACTTCGCGATGTAGGGGATCGCGTCATCGGAGGCCAGCCCCGGGTAGCCCACCGCGACGTCGGTGAACATGTAGTCGATCCAGGGGGTGGCGAAGCGGATGACGTCGACGACGTAGGGCTTGAACTCGTCGCTGTAGGTCGCGCAGAACAGGACGTGCCGGCCGTCGTTGACGAGTGCGACCCGTAGATCGTGGACCGTCCCGAGGCGGCTCTCCCAGTAAGGCGCCTCGATGCAGGCCTTCTCGGCGTGCTCCAGGAAGACGGCGGGCCCGGTGGGCTGGATGACCGGTGCGAGCAGAGTGAACTCGGACCGGTTCACCGCTCGCAGCCCGACGCCGTCGGTCTGTGTGCGGGGGCTCTGGAAGTGCTTGGCGATCTCCTCGACCGGCACGTCCGGGGAGATCGGCTGGTAGGTCGACGGGTCGAAGTCGTACATCCGGGTTCCCTTTCGACAGGTTCGACAGGTTCGACAGGTTTCGACGAGAGGCGTCAGGACCGGTCGGGAAGCACGTCGGCTGCCGCGGCCGGCTCTGCGCGGTGCTGGCCGTTCAGCTCGTGACGCAGCACGGACGAACGCCGGTACACCTCTTTGCGAACGGTCTGGATCGGGCCGATCGGTACGTGTTCCGGCGGGCAGCGCCACGGCGTGAACGAGAGCGCGTCGGCGGCGGCGAGGTTGTCCTCGCCGCCGATGTCCTGGCGGGGGAAGCGAAGTCTGGCGACCGTGACGAACGGGGACTCGTGTTCCTCCCATTCGACGGTGAGGTCCTCGACGGGCATGGTCTCCAGGGACGCGCACAGCTGCACCTGGAAGTCGAACTCGTAATCCGACCGGGCCAGCTCGCCGACCAGGGCGGGCCGGAAGACCTCGTCCCGGCTCGCCGGGTCGAGGTCACGCGCCTGTACGCCGGCCGCCGAGCTGTCCGTCGGGCGGATGCGCAGTTTGGCCATGTAGTCGCCGTGGCGCACCGCGCCCATGGAGAAGAACGAGCTGAGGAGGAGGTTCTGCCAGCGGGCCCGCGCGCCCAGCCGCAGCATTGCGCCGAGCTCGTCCCAGGCCCACTCCTCCGGCGGCAGCGTGCCGTACCCGGTCACCCAGTCGTAGTACATCCGGTGGTTGCCCCGGCGGCCGTCGAGCCGGTACTTCGGCAGGTCGACGAAGAGCTTCGACAGGAAGGTGTAGTGGGCCGCGGTATTGCAGAAGAAGACGGGCCCGTTGATCATGTTGAAGTCCATGGTGTGGCTCGCGGCCTCGTCCGGCAGGGTGGTGGTGGAGTCCACCCCGAACACCTTGGTGGCCATGCCCACGACGTTGCCGAGCATCCGGTCGGCGCCCAGGTGGGACAGCCCGTTGGAGTAGCGGACCAGCGCGTCGTGCGTCCCGGGCCTGCCGTAGACGCCCTGGGCGTACTCGGGCGGGACGCCGTCGAGGATCTCGAACGTGCCGCGCACCAGTCCGTACGCCTTCGCGTGGGCGAAGCGCACTGCGCGGTTCTCGCCCTCGCCCTCCACCGAGCCTCTCTCGAAGTCCTCGACGACGTCGATGGCCTGCTGCAGGTGACGGTCGAAGTCCGGTTCCGGTGGCACGGCATCGGGTGAGTACCGCACAGGGGTGAAGTTCATCTTCGACGGCGTCACCTGTCGTCCTCCGGTGTCGATGAGGGTCGCGTGATGGATGGGTCCCCGGCCGGGTCGGGCAGCGTGGTGAGCCACTCGAGCGCGGTGAGGCCGGGCAGGAAGAAGTACTCGCCACCGCGCATGGTCACGAACCGGGGCAGCCCGGTGAGCCGGCGGCGGACCGGCCGGGCCGGGATGGTGTGCACGCCGGTGCCGTCGTTGTTGCCGACCAGCGGGTCCCGTTCGGTACCGAGACCGGCGAAGTCGCCGCCGTTGAGCCACACTTGCTGCACGAACTCGAACTGCCGGGACAGGCTGGCGCCCATGAAGACGAAGATGATCCCGCGCTCCGCGCCGTCGTCTTCGAGCACCCCGTCGGGCAGCAGCGGGCCGTACGCGGCGCCTCGCCGCAGCACACGGTGGATGCCGGTCGCGACCACGGTGTCCGTGAGGCCGTCCCTCGGGTTGGCGCGCCGGATGTGGGCGCCACGCGGCACGAGCAAGCCCCGTGGGTCGTCGTGGTAGCGGAAGTCGTTGTTGCGCATCGGGTCGGCGCCCAGCTCCGGATCGTCGCGGTCCGGCGCGAGCGCGAGCGGCGCACCGCTGCGCCAGCGACCGACGATCTTGGCCGCGAGCAGTTCTTCGTCCTCGGGCGAGCGGGCGTTGTCGCGCAGGTACCGGCGGAACCCGGCGACGTCGGCGTGCAACTGTCGGAAGGCGAGATAGCAGCCGTTGCGGCTGAGCGCGTCCGGGACCGGCCCCTTCGGCGGCGCCCCGGACTCGTCCGGGTAGCCGAAGACGAACTCGCCGGGCTGGACGGCGTCCTGACCGGGCAGCGGCTGGTCGGCGCTGCCGACCAGGTACGGGCTGGAGATGCCGTCCCGGAACCCGAAGTGCTCGCGCCCGGTGACCGGGACGCCGACGTCGAGCCGGTAGACCAGGCTCACCCCGGCCAGACACCCCGCCGCCTCCACCGGCTCGCGCAGCCCCTCGACGGTCCTCGCGATGATCATCACGCCGATGTGTACGTCGGGGCCGCCCATCGGGGGGATCCAGTTGCCGGGGTCATTGGCGCCGAGGTCACCGAGCACCTCCTTGCGGGCGGCCATGCCGGCCCGGAACTCCTCGGAGAAGGAGGCGAGCGAGTCCTGCGGCACGCCCAGCCGGGCCAATCCCCGGTAGCTGAAGGCGATGTTGAGGGTGAACGGACGGGGCTGCTCCCAGTCCACCGCGCTGGTGACCTTCGGCAGGACCTCCCGCAGTGACCGCTTCGTCGCGGCCGGATCCTCGATCCGGTACAGCAGATAGGCGCCGTGGTAGTCGTCCGGGCGACGGCGCAGCACGGTGCCCTGGATGTCGTCCAGCTCCAAGGCCGGCACCACACCCTGGCTGAGCCCGCTCACGCCTGTGGGTCGAACTGCCGGGTGGTTTCAAGCACCGAGGAACCTCCTTAATATATTGCAAATACGGACATACTATGCACCGTGAGTGCTGGTACTGGCGGGAATCCGCTCACAGTGTCGCGATGGCGATCCAAGGGTTGTCCTTGGTCCGGCCAGGTGCGCGGGTGTCTGCCGGACCTACTTGTCGGCGACCGGCCGATAGGTGCATACGTGCACGCCCGTGCCGCTGGTGACCGTGGAGACCAGCTCGAGCGTGCGCAGCGCACCGTCGTCCGGGAAGATCGTTTTGCCGCCGCCGAGGAGCACGGGCATGATCATGAGCCGGAGCTCGTCGACCAGGCCCTCGCGCAGGAGGGTGCGAACGAGGGTGGGGCTCCCCATGACCAGCAGGTCGCCGCCGCCGGTCCCGCGCAGCTCCCGGATGCGGGCGACCGCCTGGTCGCCCGGGATGCGCGTGGTGTTGTCCCACGCCAGCTCGCCGTCACCCAGCGTCCGGGACACGACGTACTTCGGGATGGCGTTCATCCGGTCGGCGAACGGGTCGCCTGCCCGCTCGGGCCACGCCGCGGCCATCGTCTGCCACGTGCAGCGCCCGAACAGCAGCGCCTCGGCCTTGGTCAACGCATCACTGAAGGCGCCGCCCACGACCTCCGGATCGAAGAACGGGTGCGACCAGCCACCGTGGGCGAAGCCACCGTCGGTGTCCTCCTCGGCTCCGCCCGGCGCCTGCACGACGCCGTCCAGGCTCATGAACTCACTGATCACGATGCGCACAGGATTTCCTCTTCTCGCTCCGCGGTAGGGCATGTGCTCACGCCGCATGAAGGGATCATCGCACCGACCACTGACAACGCTTCGGCGACGAGCGGGGGGCCGGAATCAATCGGGCCCGGCGCCTTCTGGCCGGAACGTGTCGGCTGCGCATGCCGATCCGGGCCGGGTGTGCGACTGCGGGGCAACCCTTCCGCGTTCCCGTGGGTCATACGCCATGTACCTCCCGTTAATGCCTTCAAGGATGGAAAGGGAGATAGATGATGTATCTGTCGATGCGTCGCACGGCCGCCGCGGGTGCGGCGATCCTGCTGGCCGGCTCCGGGGCACTCCTGGCCGCCGCCCCGGCCGGAGCACACAGCGCTCAGCCCACCCGGGTCGATGTCTCCGCGGCGCCGACCGCGGAGCCTGCTGCCACACCTGCCGCGCCGAAGGGCAAGGTGGTCTCCAGACTGCCCCTGTCGATCCGGGAGCAGCCCAAGTCCGCCTCCACGTTCCTCGGCGCGCTCAAGCCGGGCTCGGTCGTCGAACTGTCCTGCAAGAAGCACGGGCAGAAGGTCGACGGCAACGACCTGTGGTATCTGCTGGCCGTCAAGCCCGGCTACGTGTCGGCGCGCTACGTCGAGAACCTGTCACCGGTCCCTCTCTGTAAGAAGTGACAGTCCGTTAGGTTCGGGGTAGTCCTGGGTGGTCGCACCTGCGGTCGTGACGGTCAGGGCTACCCGTCGGCGCCGTCCAGTGTCCCCAGCCACGCCCGGACCGCCTCCGCCGTCGTGCGTGCGTGGTCCTCGTTCATGCTCCAGTGGTTGCCGGGGACGTCCACGACGTCGTACGGATCCAGCCAGGAGGTCCGCCAATCCGCGCCCCCTCCGTTGCTGTCGCTGTGGAGGGGCATCGGTTCCGTGGCGCGGACCAGCAGCGTGGGGACGCCCGTCGGCTGTGGGGACCAGCCGCGGGTCATGCGGGTGTAGGCCCCGAGAGCGGCCATGGACATGTCGTCCACGGCGGTGTCGAACTGCTCGCCCATCTCCAGGGGGAGGCGGGCGGGCAAGGCCAGGAGCCAGGGTTCGGCCTCGCGGTCCGGGGTGACGTGGTAGGTGTCGACGATGACGAGGCCGGTCGGCGGCGTGCCGGTCCTCGCGAGCCGGGCGGCCACCGAGTGCGCGGGGTAGCCGCCCATCGAGTAGCCGAGGATGGCGTACGGACGGTCGCCGAGGAGCTCTTGGACCGTAGCGGCATGGAGGTCCACGAGAGTCTCCCAGTCGCGCGGGACCGCCTCCCCTCGGTTGACGCCGGGGTGCTGGATCTCGAGGACGTTGCGGCCGAGGAAGGGGGCCATCGCCGTGTACCAGGGCCTGCCGAGATCGGGGGAGAAGCCGGGGAAGCACACGAGCGCGGGAGCGTCGGCGCCTTCGGCCAGCCTGAGCGGGGGGAGCGTGTGCCGGGCGCGGCGAGCGAGGCGGTCACCAGCAGGTGCATCGCCGAGACGACATCGCCGGTCTCGCACACCCGCCGGTAGAGGGAGGAGAGCGTCTGGGGCAGCCGCTGTTCCGGCAGGGCGCCGCCCAGCTCCTCGCACAGATAGTCGGCCAGCTCCGCGGAGCTGGGCCGGTCGAACACGATACCGGCGGGCAGCGGCAGGCCCATGAGCGTACTGAGACGGTTGCGCAGCAGCACCCCGGTCAGCGAGTCGAAGCCCAGCTCGGTGAAGGGTCGGTCGGGGGCCACGGTGGCCGCGTCCGGATGGCCGAGCACCGTGGCGACCTCCTCGCGGACCAGCTCCAGCAGGGCGGGTGCGCGGTCGGATGCGGGCAGCGACGCGATCCGTTCCCGTCGGCCCCCGGTCGCGTTCCCAGGGGCGTCATCCTTGGACCGGACCGCTGGGCGGGCCGTGCGCAACAGCCCTCGCAGTGGCGGTGGCACCGGCGTTCCGGCGGGAACGGTCGGCCGGGAGCGGTCCAGCAGCAGCGGGGCGAGCACCGGTTCGGCGCTGCCCAGCGCGGCGTCGAACATCGCCAGGCCCTGCGCGGGGGAGACCGCGCGCAGCACACCCCCTCCGGCCCGGTCGGTACGGTCGGTGCGCGCCGCCATCCCGTCCTCGTCGGCCCATGGCCCCCAGGCGAGGGAGAGCGCGGGCAGGCCGAGCGCGGCGCGGTGGTGCGCGAGCGCGTCCAGGAAGGCGTTCGCGGCAGCGTAGTTGGCCTGGCCGGGATTGCCGAGCAGCCCGGCCGCCGAGGAGAACAGCACGAAGTGTGACAGGGGCAGCTGCCGCGTCAGCTCGTGCAGATTCCAGGCCGCGTCCGCCTTTGCCCGCAGCACGTCGGCCGTCCGCTCGGGCGTCAGCGCCTCCAGTACACCGTCGTCCAGGATCCCGGCGGCGTGCACGACGGCGGTCAGTTCTTGCGCGTACTTATCGACAACGGTGGCCAGTTGGGTGCGGTCGGCGGTGTCACACGCGAGCACGTCCACGCGGGCACCGGACTGCTCCAACGAGGCCCGCAGCCGTTCAGCACCCGCTGCCCGCGGACCGCGACGGCTGACGAGGACGAGGTGCCGGACCCCGTGCCGGGCGACCAGATGCCGGGCCAGCAGCCCGCCGAGGGCGCCGGTGCCGCCGGTGAGCAGCACGGTGCCCGCGAAGCCGCCACCGGAAGAGGGCACCTCAGATTCCGTCAACCGGGGGATGTACACGACGCCATCGACGATGGAGAGCTGAGGCTCGTCCGTGGCGAGGGCGGCGGGCAGCAGGCGCAGCGACTCTGGCCGCCCGTCCGTGTCCACGACGGTGAGGCGGCCGGGATACTCCGACTGCGCGGAACGCACCAGGCCCCATACTGCCGCGGCGGGCAGATCCGGCACACGCGAGGAAGCGCCACGAGTTACTACGACCAAATGCCGTCCGGGAATCGACAGTTGGGACTGCAGTACGGTCAGGGCCCGTGTGGTCAAGGTGTGCGTGTCCCCGACCGGATCCGTGGATGCGGCGCACAGCGAGACGACCACCGTCTCAGCGGTGTCCCGTTTTCCGGAGGACAGGGCGGGGAGCGCGGGGCGCAGGGCCAGGTCGTCCGGGGCCGCCACGGTCAGGGCCGGTCCGTCGCCGCCGACCGGAATACCGGTCCACCGCAGGCGGTACAGCCCACCGACCCCGGTCGCGGTGTCGAGGGACTCCGGAATCGGCCGCGTGGTCAAGGACTCCAGCCGGGCCACCGGCCTGCCCGTATGGTCGGCGAGGTCCACGGTGACGGTGTCCGTGCCGGTGGGGCGTATGCGGACGCGCAGCGCCGTGGCGCCGGTGGCGTACAGGCTCAGGCCACTCCAGGCGAAGGGCAGCCGGACGGGCCCGGTGGGCGGGGCGATGAGCACTACGGCATGCAGCGCGGCGTCCAGCAGGGCAGGGTGGATGCCGTACCGCCGGGCATGGGTGTTCGCCGTATCGGGCAGCCGCACCTCGGTGAACAGCTCCTCGTCCCGTCCCTGCCAAGCGGCCGTGATGCCCTGGAATACGGGGCCGTACGCGTAACCGGCGGCGGCCAGGCGCTCGTAGGCGCCGGTGAGATCCACGGGCACGGCGTCCGGCGGCGGCCACGCGGGGGCTCCGGCCTCATGAACCGGATGTCCGGTGGCCGGTCCGAGCCGCCCGGTCGCGTGTTGCGTCCAGGAGCCGAGCGCCCCCGACTCCTGCGGGCGGGAGTGGACGTCGACCGTGCGGCGGCCGGAGGAATCCGGTTCGCCGAGGACAACCTGCACCTGAACCCGGTCGCCGGAATCCGGCAGGACCAGCGGGGTCAGCAGCGCCAAGTCCTCCAGCACGTCCAGCCCGCACTCGTCGCCCGCATGGATCACCATCTCGGCGAATACGGCGGCCGGTACGAGTACGCGTCCGGCGATGACGTGGTCGCGCAGCCATGGCTGGGCCGCGGCGGACAGGTGCCCGGTGCACAGCAGGCGTTCCGTGCCGGGCACGCTGGTCGTCTGCGTCAGCAGAGGGTGGCCGTGTCCTTCCGTAGTGGGGGCGGTGTCGTCCAGCCAGTAGCGCTGTCGCTGGAAGGGGTAGGTCGGCAGGTCCACCCGCCGGGCGCTGCTGCCCTCGTACACCTTGTGCCAGTCCACCGGCAGGCCGTGTACGTGCAGCCGGGCGAGCGCGGCCAGGACCGTCCCGGTCTCCGGTGCACCGGCCCGTGCGGTGGCTGTGAACAACAGCCCCTCGCCCTGATCGGCCAGGCTCGCCGTGGCGGCCGCGGTGAGCTGTGCGTCGGGCCCGAGTTCGGCGAGCGCGGTCACCCGCTCGTCCTGCGCGAGGCGGTGTACGGCGTCCGCGAAGCGCACGGTCTCGCGGGCGTGGCGCACCCAGTACGCGGCCGAGCACAGGTCGTCCCCGGTGGCCTGACGTCCGGTCAGCGTCGACATCACCGGGATGCGCGGCGCCTGGTACGTCAGCCGTGACGCGATGCGGCCGAATTCCGTGAGCATCGGTTGCATCAGCGGGGAGTGAAAAGCATGGCCCGTCCGCAGCCGTGTGGTGCGGCGTCCGCGCCCGGCGAAGCGTGCCGCGACGGCGAGCACTGCTTCCTCCTCCCCGGAGACGACGACCGACCGCGGACCGTTCACCGCCGCGATGGCGATGCGGTCGGCCAGGTCCGGCAGCTCCGCGAGCTGATGCGCTGTCTCCTCCTCGGACGCCTCCAGCGCCACCATGGCTCCGTTTCCGGGCAGTTGACGCATCAGCCGCCCCCGGGCCGCGACCAGTTCCACCGCGTCGGCTTCCGACAGGACGCCCGCGGCGTGGGCCGCCGCCAGCTCGCCTATGGAGTGCCCGGCCAAGGCGTCGGGCCGTACGCCCCAGAACGTCAGCAGCCGGAACAGCGCCACCTCGAAGACGAACAGGCCCGCCTGCGCGAAGTCCGTCCGGTTCAGCAAGGCGGCGTCCTGCGTCCCCTCGTCCGCCCACAGCACGGCCCGCAGCGGCCGGTCCAGACTGCGCCCGGCGTCGAACCGGTAGCACAGGGCGTCGAAGGCGGTGGCGAAGGCAGGGAAGGCGCCGTGCAGGTCCCGGCCCATGCCCGGCCGCTGCGCGCCCTGGCCGGCGAACAACAGGGCCAGCCGCGCGGTGGACGGTCGTGCCTCGGCGCTTCCGGTCTCCGCCAAGGCGTCCAGAGCGCTCAGCAGCGCTTCCCGGTCGCCACCGACGGGCACGGCTGCCCGGTGCGCGAGCGCGGCCCGGGTCGTGGCCAGGGAGAACGCGACGTCCAATGTGGAGAGTTGGGGTTGTTCCCGCAGAAGGGACGCCGTTCGCCGGGCCTGTGCGCGCAGGGCCTGCGGATCCGCGCCCGACAGCAGCAGCGGGGGCACCGCCTTCCACTGCGCGGGTGTGGGGGAGGGGGCGCCGGGATCGGCCTGTTCCAGGATGACGTGGGCGTTCGTCCCGCCGATGCCGAACGCGGACACCCCGGCCCTGCGCGGGCTTCCCGGCGCCGGAAGCCACTCCTCCGCCCGGGTCGGCAGCCGTACGGAGTCCGAAGACCAGTCCACGCGCGGCGAAGGCACCTCGCAGTGCAGGATGCCCGGCAGCCGCTCCTGGTGCATCGCCAGGACGGTCTTGATCACGCCGCCGACACCGGCCGCGGCCTGGGTGTGCCCGATGTTGGACTTCAGCGCGCCGAGCCACAGCGGCCGGTCGGCGGGCCTTTCGCGCCCGTACACGGCCAGCAGCGCCTGCGCCTCGACGGGGTCGCCGAGCGCGGTACCGGTGCCGTGCGTCTCGACGGCGTCGACGTCGGCCGGGGACAGCCCGGCGTCGGCCAGGGCCTCGCGGATCACCTGCTGCTGTGCCGGACCGCTGGGCGCGGTCAGGCCGTTGGAGGCGCCGTCGGAGCCCACGGCCGAGCCGCGCAGCAGGGCCAGCACCGGGTGGCCGTTGCGCCGGGCGTCGGAGAGCCGCTCCAGCAGGACCACCCCGGCGCCCTCGGCCCAGCCGGTGCCGTCGGACGAGGCCGAGAACGGCTTGCACCGGCCGTCCGGCGCCATGCCGCGCAACCTGCTGAACGCGACGAACGGCGCCGGCGTGGCCATCACGGTGACACCCCCGGCCACCGCCAGCGAGCACTCGCCGGAGCGCAGGGCGCGGGCGGCCCAGTGCATCGCCACCAGCGACGACGAACAGGCGGTGTCCACGGTCACGGCGGGCCCGCGCAGGCCCAGGGCGTACGCGACACGGCCCGACGCCACGCTGCTCGCCGAGCCCAGGGCGAGATGCGCCTCCAGTTCGTGCGGGCCGCGGTGCAGGAGGCGGCCGGCGTAGTCGTCGTGCATCACGCCGACGAACACACCGGTGTCGCTGCCGCGCAGGGCCGTCGGGTCGATGCCCGACCGCTCACAGACCTCCCAGGCGGTCTCCAGCAGCAGTCGCTGCTGTGGATCGGTGGCCAGCGCCTCCCGTGGGGACATTCCGAAGAAGGCCGCGTCGAAGTCGGCCGCCCGGTGCAGGAATCCACCGCGGCGGGTGACGGAGGTGCCGAGGTGGTCCGGGTCGGGGTCGAAGAGCTCCGCCAGGTCCCAGCCGCGGTCGGCGGGGAAGTCCGACGTGGCGTCCGTCCCGTCCGCGACCAGCTTCCACAGATCTTCGGGTGAGGCCACACCTCCCGGATAACGGCACGCCATGGCCACGATCGCCACCGGCTCCTCGGAGGCCGTACGTGCTTTGGTGCCACCCGCCTCCGGTGCGGGTTCCCCGAGCAGCGCGGTGTGCAGGAAACGCGCCACCGCCGCGGGCGTCGGGTGGTCGAACACCAAGGTCGCGGGCAGGTGCAGCCCGGTGTCCGCGCCGAGCCGGTCACGCAGCAGCACCCCCCCGAGGGAGGTGAACCCGAAGTCGGTGAAGGGCCGGTCCGGATCCAGCTCCCGCGCGGGCTCGTCGCCCGTGTGCGCCACCCGGTCGAGGACGAGGCGCAGCACGGCGTCGTACCGCCCGGACGGGGCCAGGGCCAGCAGGCTCTCCCGCAGGGCGGACGCGGCGGCTTCGCGGGCCGCACCCAACCGTTCGGCCAACTGCCGCGCCAGCGCCGGGCGGTCGGTCTTGCCGGACGGGGTACGGGGCACGGCGTCGGTCTCGTACACCTCGTCCGGCACCTTGAAGCCCGACAGCCGCTCCCGGCACACGGCGAGCACCCGATCGATGTCGACGCCGTGCGGGCCGGGGACCACGAAGGCGACCGGCACCTCGCCCAGCACGTCGTGCGGCCGGCCGACGACGGCCGCGTCCGCCACGCCGGGGCAGGTGAGCAGCACCTGCTCGACCTCGACCGGGTTGACGTTCTCGCCGCCGCGGATGATGAGTTCCTTGACGCGGCCGGTGACCCGCAGCCGGCCCTGCTGATCCCGGCGGCCGAGATCTCCCGTGCGGTACCAGCCGTCCCTGAACGCCCGCGCCGTCTCGTCCGGACGACGGTGGTAACCGATCATCAGATTCGGCCCACGAACCCAGATCTCGCCTTCCCCGGCGTCCTCGCCGCTCACCGGATCGGTCAGCCGCACCTCGACGCCGGGCACCGGCAGAGCGCCGCCGCCCTCCCGCCGCCCGTCGAGCAGGTCGACCGCGATCTTCCCGCAGGTCTCGGTGCTGCCGTAGCCGGAGAGCAGCGGGACACCCAGTAGCTCCTCGACATCCGCCCGCAGCGCCGGCGGGCACGGCGCGCCCGCCGTGACGCACACGCGCAGACCGGGCAGCGGCCGACGGCCCTCCCGTACCGCGTCCACCAGCAGGTGGTACGTGGCGGGCACCCCCGCCACCACCGTGAACGACTGCTCGGCGAGGGCCTGCGCGACGCTCGCCTTCCTGTCGAGGAGGTACGCGCCCGCGCCCACCGAGACCACACCCAGCAGGCACAACGAGTGCGCGTAGGCATGGAACATGGGCAGCGGCCACAGCAGCCGGTCCCGCGGCTCCAGCCCCCACAGCGGGACGTACGCCGCCGCCACCGACCACAGTGCGGCACGCTGACAGGACACCACGCCCTTGCTCCGCCCGGTGGTGCCCGAGGTGTAGTGGATCCAGGCCGGCTCGTCCAGACCGAGGTCGTCCCGGGGCGGTACGCCCGGATCCGTCCCGGCCAGCTCCTCGAACGCGACCGTGCCCGCGGGTGCCCCGTCCGGTACGGCGTCCGTGCCCACCGCCACGACCCGTAACCGCGGCTGTCCGGCTGCCAGTCGGCCGACCCGAGGCAGCTGTGCCGATTCGGTGACGAGCGCGACCGCGCCGCTGTCCTCAAGGAAGTACGCCAGTTCCGCGTCCGCCGCCCCTGGATCGAACGGAACCCCCACCGCCCCCGCGCGCAGCACGGCGAGGCAACTCTCCACCATTTCCACCCGGTTGCCCAGATGGATGCCCACGCGGTCGCCACGTCCCACACCGAGCCGTGCCAGATGCCCCGCCAACCGCCCGGTCCGTTCCTCCAGTTCCCGGTAGGTCACGCTGCGCCGGGCATCCTCGAACGCGGTCTTTCCCCCCAGCCGCACCGCGTGCTCCTTGAGCACATCCGGCAACGCACGGATCAACTCACCATGAACCCTCGCCATGCCCACCCCTTGGTCACGCGTCGAACGAGAGAGCGCCCTGCCCGGACACCGTACCCATCGATGCTCCGGGAGCCGGGCTTGCCACCGGGCGTGACCATCCTCCAGCCCGACAGCGGATCACAGATGGTCGGCGAACCAGTCGGCGATCAACTGCCGGGCGGGGTCGGGGTCGTCGGCGTTGCAGTGCTCGGAGCCGCCTTCCGCGACGGTGAAGACGCGGAGTTCCTTGTCGGTCGAGCCTGCGGCTTGGAACGCCTTGCGGGCGTCCTCCAGCGGGATGGCGCCGTCGTGTTCGCCGTGGACGATCAGCAACGGCTGGGTGAGGTGAGGCAGCGCGTCGCGGAGAGTCCACTGCTTGACCCGCTCCAGCGCCTGCTCCATGGTCTCGGTGCCCATCACCCAGGGCAGCTGCCAGAACGGCACCGAGGTGGTCGTCGACCGCGTGGCCCACCGTCGCTGCCAGACGGCGCCGTAGTCCCACACCCCGCCCCACGCGACGCAGGCCTTGATCCGGTGCTCGAACGAGGCCCCGCGGGGCGCGTAGTAGCCGCCGAGGCTGATGCCCAGCAGGCCGATCCGTGCGGGGTCGATGTCCGGGCGCGTCACGAGGTGGTCCACGATCGCGGAGGTGGGCACCTCGTAGTCCGGGCGGGAGGGGACACCACGGAGCCGCAGTGGCTCCCCGGTGCCGGGCGTGTCGATGACGAGGCAGGCGATGCCCCGGTCGGCGAACTCCTCGCGGATGATCCCGTAGAGGAGCTCCTTGGTGACGTCGAAGCCGTTGTAGAAGATCACGACCGGTGCGCGCCCGTGAGCGCGGGCGGGGATGAGATAGCCGGGCAGGATGCCGTCCGGTGAGTCGATCTCCACCCGCTCCAGGGAGCGGGGCATGTGCTCGACCGCCTTCGCGAAGGCGGTGAGCGCGCACTGGTAGCTGCGCGTCTTCGCCGGGCTCGGTGGCGTCTGCCGCTCACCGGTCAGGTAGTAGGTGGACGCCCGCAGGTAGCGCGCGCTCGCGCTGCGCCGGAATCCGCGACGTACGTCCTCCTCGGCGAGCTCCTCCTGCTGCGCAGCCGCACCGTCCCATGCCTTCGTCCACGACTCGGTATCGGGTTCGGCTTCGCGCAAGGGGGCGAGCCAGCGGTCGATCTGCCCCAGCTGCCCGTCGGCCATGATCGACAACATCACCGCCGACGACCACATGTAGTTGTTCGGAAAGTAGGTGAACACCAGGTCTCCTCCGTCCGTTCGAGCCTTGCCCGGTGAACGCTAACCGCGAATGCGAAGCTCCGACGGTTGGCTTCGTACGTGTCGAGGAGCAGCGTTCTGCGCACACGATCCCGAACCCTCGGGGGCCTGGACCGACCCGGGCGGACCCCGCACAGAGGTGGGTGAACGCTACTCCCCGAGGATGACCGGTATGGCCACGCGGCCGATGGTGCCCGGTACTGGAGAACGAAAACGTAGGGGATGCCAGGCACCGGCCCACTCGAAGAACGAGTCCCTTTCAGTTGCCCTCGCGTGACATCGGAACGACACATGCAGAGGAAAGATGAACATCCCCAGACACCGGAATTCCGTACGGCGTGTCACGACCACTGCCGTGATATCCACCATGGTGTTCGCCATCACCGGTACGGCGGTCGCCCAAGCCGCTCCACCCGTCAAGTCGGACAGCGGCGCGAGCACTTCGCAGGAACACGCGGACGAGTACACGCACATAGTCGTCGACAAGCGTCCCCGCGGCGAGGCCGACACCGCGGAGCTGCGGGAATCACTGAACAAGAACGGGTTGCAGACCGCGAAGAGCCGCTGGACCGCCGAGGGCAAGGACGTGGAATCCGAGCTGAGGAGCGCGGGCTCGGGTTATTCGAAGAACGGGCATCACGAACACGTCTTCATGTGGGACTCGACGAAGAAGGGCATCGAGGGCAGCAATGCCATCGAGAAGAACGGGGACGCCATCAGGGTCAAGATCCGGTGGGACGCCCTGAAGAAGGACGGGCGCATCTTCAGCGGCACGCTCAAGGGCGACCACGGCGGTGGCCCCCTCGGCGGGGAGTCGACCAACGGTGCCTGGGCCTACAAGGGGGACATCCCCAGGAAGTACCTGTTCATCGTCGGTGTCGACGACCCCGCGCATCCCGGCATGAGCCAATGGCTCGCGGGCAAGGGCTGGCCCGACGGCAACGGCGTCTGCTCGACCGGTGGCTCCTCGGGCCGGGCGAAGCGGTCCGTGAGCGTGTGCGAGAACGGCGAGTCGCCGGCCAAGCCCTCCGAGGAGGGAACGGCGGGCAAGCCGTCCGGAGAGGCACTGGAGAACCTGGAGGCCAAGCAGATCGAGCAGGCCTTCGGCGAGCTCGCGGGCAAATACGGGCTGAAGGTGGTCGCGCCCGACGGCAAGCAGCTGTCGCCCTCCGAGATCCATGCCCGGATCCGCGGCTACAGCAAGCTCTCACCCGAGGCGAAGTCCGCGCTGCGGGCGAACCTGAAGTCGGCCGGCAGCACGGCCAAGGGCGCACTGCTGGTCGCCGGCGGTGTGCTGTGGGCGAAGGGCGTGCACGACGCCTTCGCCAACGACACCACGAGCCTGGACAAGGCGGCCGCCATCACCGCGATCGTCCCCTTCGTGGGATGCGGTACCCAGGCCGGGGCCGCCGCCGACCACGGGCGATTCGACGCCGAAGACACCGCCGCCTGCTTCGGCGCCGACGCACTGCTGGTCACCCCGCTGTGGCCCGCCGGACTCACCCTCCACGGAGCCCGCTACTTCACCGACAAGTGGAAGGAGGCGCAGATCCCCTCGATCACGGTCTTCCAGCAGGCCCGTGACGAAGCATGGAAGAAGACCCTCGCGGACTTCCGCGCCGACGGCCTCCAGAAGCTGGTCAAGTCGGCCACCGAGATGGAGCGCCAGCAGCTCGAGGCCGAAAAGGCCGTGATCCTGCACAACGCCGCCGAGAAGATGGCCGAGATAGACAAGGGCGGCGCTTCCGCCGAAGCCAAGAAGCTCCTCAAGTGGAGCACCGAGCGCACGGCACGCGAACAGATCAAGAACCTCCCGCAGAAGCTGCGCAAGCAGTTCGACACGGCGATCCGGGACGCGCTCGTGGAACGGGCGAAGCAGTACAACGAGGAATTCATCAAGCAGGAAGTCAACATCGGCCGCTGGACCGAGGAATCGTGGCAGGCGGCACTGCACGGCCCCAGCCAGTCCCGAGAAGAACGCCAGCTCTACCTCGACAAGCTGATCCAGCGACTCCGTGACACCGACATGCTGCCCCCGGTACCGGACACGACCACCCTCAACGCGGACATCGAGCAAGCACGCAAATCCCTGACCAAGGCCGACAGCCGGTAACACCCGGCGGCCGACGTCACCACACCCGGAACAGCCGGGTGGACGTCGGCCGCCGAGTTCCCGGCGTACCCCGGTCACGCCCCCTGGAAGGTGCGCCGGTAGGCGTGAGGGCTGGTGCCGACAAGGCGTTTGAAGCGGTCGCGGAAGGCGGTGGGGGAGCCGAAGCCGACCTGGAGGGCGATGCGGTCGACGGGGTGGGTGGTGGTCTCCAGCAGGTACTGGGCCTGGCGGATTCTGGCCCGGTGCAGCCATTGGAGGGGTGAGGTGCCGGTCTGTTCGCGGAAGCGTCGGTTCAGAGTGCGGACGCTCATGCCGGCCTGCGAGGCGACGTCGTCGAGGGTGAGTTCCCTGCGGGCGTTGTCCTCCATCCACCGGAGGAGGGGTTCCAGCGTCGAGCCGCGAGGGGTGGGCGGGCGCTCGTGGACGATGAACTGCGCCTGGCCGCCCTCCCGTTCCAGTGGCATGACGGACAGACGGGCCGCGTCGGCGGCCACCGCCGAGCCCAGGTCGCGCCGGACCATGTGCAGGCACAGGTCCAGCCCGGCGGCGGCTCCGGCCGAGGTGAGCACCTGCCCGTTGTCCACGTAGAGCACGTCCGGGTCGACCTGGACGGCGGGGTGGAGGGCGGCGAGCTGTGCGGCGGCGGCCCAGTGGGTGGTGGCGCGGTGGCCGTCGAGGAGTCCGGTGGCGGCCAGGACGAAGGCGCCCGTGCAGATGGAGGCGAGTCTGGTGCCCCGGGCGGCGGCCTGCCGCAGAGCGTCGACGACTTCGTCCGGTACGGCGGCGGCGAGGTCGGTGATGCCGGGGACGACGATCGTGTCGGCCTCGGCCAGGGTGTCCAGTGGCCAGGGCGCGCGCAGGGTGAATGCCCCGGCGTCGATGTCCTCGGTGGGCGCGCACACGCGGACGCGGTAGGCGGGGCGGCCGTCGGGGAGCCGGGTTCGCCGGAACACCTCGATGGGCGTGGACAGGTCGAAGGGGATGACTCCGTCGAGGGCGAGGACAGCCACGGTGTGCATGGCTCAACCATAGGCGGGCGCCAGGTTCCGGCCGACCGCAACCGGAGGCCTTCTGCCCTTTCCGCGCTGGTGGAGGGCCTGCCAAAACGTGTTGGCCATAATCCGTTGGGATCTGGCATTTCAGCCACTACTGGGTCGTTCGGCCAGTGATTAGCGTCGGTGTCGGCGCCCCACAAAGGGGCACCTGCTCCGACAGAAAGGGACCCGTCCCGATGCTGTGCCAGATCGTGCTGTTCGACGGCTTCGACCCGCTGGATGTCATCGCCCCCTACGAGGTGCTGTTCGCCGGCGGGATCGCCGCGCCGGGCGCGCTGAAGGTCGAGCTGGTCTCGGCCGAGGGCCCGCGCGAGGTGCCCAGCGGCGCCGGGCTGCTCTCGTTGCGAGCCGTGGCCGCACTCGACCCGCAGCGCGCGGACCTGGTCCTCGTACCGGGGGCGGTGGGTCCCTTCGGCGACACCTCAGGCCCCGGTGCCACGGGCAACGAGGACTCCATCCCCGCCCTGCTCGGCCGCGCGCTGCGGACCGGACTGCCGGCCCTGCTCAAGGAGGCCCTCGACCGTCCGGGCCTGATCATGACCACGGTCTGCGGCGGCTCCATGCTCCTCGCCATGGCCGGGCTGATCGACGGCAGGCACGCGACCACCAACCACCTGGGTCTCGACATGCTGGACGCCACGGACGTGATCGCGGTCGACGCGCGCGTCGTCGACGACGGTGATCTGGTGACGGCTGCGGGCGTCACGTCCGGCCTTGACCTCGGCCTGTACCTGCTGGAGCGCGAACTGGGGCCGCGCATCGCCCACGCCGTCGAGAAGCTCTTCGCCCACGAGCGCCAGGGCACCGTCTGGCGTGCCACCGGCCCGGTTCCCGCCGGTTTCTAGCAGGAGCTTCCGCAACGCTCATGACGAAATTCCTTCTCGCCGTCCACGTTCTGGCGGCCATCATCACCATCGGTCCCGTGACCGTGGCCGCGAGCATGTTCCCGCCCTCCGCCCGCCGCGCCCTGGCCGCACCCGACGACGCGGCAGCCCTGGCCACGGTGCGGACCCTGCACAGAATCTGCCGGGTCTACGCCGTGATCGCGGTCGCGGTACCGGTCTTCGGCCTGGCAACCGCCAACAGTCTGCACGTGCTGGCCAGCCCCTGGCTCGTGACCTCGATCGCGCTGACCGTGGCCGCCGCTGCCGTGCTCGCCGCCCTCGTGCTGCCGCGGCAGAGCTCCGCCCTCGCCGCCCTCGACGGCACGGGCGGAGCGCGGAGGGCCACGGACGTCGGCCGGACGGCCCGGCAACTGGGCATGTACACAGGCGTGTTCAATCTGCTGTGGGCCGCCGTGACCGTCCTGATGATCGTCCGCCCCGGATCCACCACAGGCGTCTGAAGGCGCGCCCGAAGGCTTGGGCTGTTCGGGGGATGAGCGGTGTACGGCGCGCGCCGCCGCGTGGTGTGGCGGGCGCGGTGTGCACGGTGGTGCGTATGAAGGAACAGGCCGGTGGGCTGGGGGAGAGGCTGCTGCGCGAGCGCGATCGGCCGCGCTGGGTGCGCGAGTCGGCGTATTCATGGCAGCTGGTGGTACTGACCGTCTGCGTCGGCGCCTTCATGGGCCAGCTCGACTCGAGCATCGTCACCATCACCTATCCCAGCCTGGAGCGGGAGTTCGGTGCTCCGCTCGCCACCGTGCAGTGGGTCTCGCTGGCCTATCTCCTGGTGACGACCGCCTTGATGGTCACCGTCGGCCATATGTCCGACCTGCTCGGCCGCAAGCTGGTCTACCTCTACGGCTTCGGTCTCTTCACCCTCTCGTCCGCGGCCTGCTCCCTCGCGCCGGACCTGGCCGCGCTGGTGTGCTTCCGCGTCGTCCAGGCGCTGGGCGCGGCGATGATCTCCGCCAACAGCGTCGCCCTGGTCACCGTCGCCGCCCCGCCCGGGAAGCTGCGCAGCGCGCTCGGCATCCAGGCGGCCGGCCAGGCACTCGGCCTGGCCGTCGGGCCGACGCTCGGCGGTGTCCTGGTGGCCACGGTGGGCTGGCGCTGGGTGTTCTGGATCAACGTGCCGGTCGGCATCGCCGCCGTGGTCATGGGCCGCCTCCTGCTGCCGCCCACGGGGCAGCGGGCCACCGACATCCGTATGGACCTGCCCGGCATGGCCTGGCTGGGATCGGGGGTGGCGGCGCTGCTGGGCGGGGTGTCGGTGTTCTCCGGCCTGCCGGTGCCCGGCTGGGTGGGCGCCGTGCTGGTCGTCGCCTCCTCGGTGCTGTGGTGGGGATTCGTACGGCGTGAGCGCCGCGCCCCCGCACCGCTGGTGTCCGTCGCTCTGATGCGCGAACGGCGGATCTCCTGGGGGCTGCTCGGGGCACTCGCCGGATACCTGGTGCTGTTCGGGCCGCTGGTGCTGGTACCACTGGCGCTCGTCAGGCACACCGGTGCGGACGAGATGAGGGTGGGTCTGCTGCTCAGCCCGCTGGCGGTCGGGTTCGCGCTCGCCGCCAACACGCAGGAGGCGGTGCTGCCGTCGTCGTGGTCCGGCCGCCGCCGCTCCCTGGCGGGGTCCCTGCTGGTGCTGGGCGCTCTGGCGGGGCTGGCCTTCGCCGCACCGGGGGATCTGTGGCTCGTCGTCTGGCTCGGCGTCCTCGGCCTCGGGCTCGGCCTCTTCACCCCGTCCAACAACGAGATGGTCATGGGGGCGGTCCCCAAGGAGCAGGCCGGTACCGGAGGAGGGATGATCAACATGACGAGATCGCTCGGCACCTCCCTGGGCGTCGCCCTGGTCACCATGGCCTATCACATCGGCGGCGGCCACACCTGGGACTCGGTGCTGCCACCACTGCCCGTCCTCGTACTGGCCGTCGGCGCCGTGCTGATGGCAATGAGCGCCGCGGCGGGCGGGCGCCCCGGCCCCTCCTCGGACCCGGGGCGCCCGGGAGCCCACGCCCCGGCCTGACCGCGGTGGTTCAGATGCGGTCGGCGGCGATGAGGAGGTAGTGGAAGCTGCCTTCGCGGTACGCGGTCAGGAACGGGTCCTCGACGCCGGTGGCGAGGGAGGACTGGGCGCGCAGCTCCCAGTACGGGATCGTGGCGGCCGTGAGGTCGACGACGTTGATGGGGACGAGACCGTTGGCGGCCATGGCCTTGAAGTAGGCGCTGCGGGGGTGGATGTTGCAGGTGTAGTGCTCGTCGATGCGGCTGACCGCCTTGGAGCGCAGGCCCGTGACGTCGTTGGAGCAGCCGGTGATGGTGACGTAGCGGCCGCCGTACGCCAGTTGGCGGGCGTGCTCGGCGAAGAGCTCGTGCAGGTCGACGTACATGGTGGACTCGTTGTTCCAGACGCCCTGGAAGGCGCCGGTGGGGAAGCCGGTGTCCAGCATGTTGCGGAAGTGGTAGCGGACCTTGTCGTCCACGCCGCGCTTGTGGGCCTGGCCGTTGGCGAAGTCGACCTGGGACCGGGAGATGGAGATGCCGTCGACCTGGCAGCCGAAGCGTGCGTTGGCCATGATGCTGGTGCCGCCGCGGCCGCAGCCGGCGTCCAGCAGGCGCTGGTCGGCGGAGATGGGGCCGAGGTGGTCGAGGAGGACGTCGGCCTGTGCCGACTCCAGGCGGTGCAGCTCCTCGATGATGCGCGCGTCCCGGGTCTCCTCCGGGCCTTCCAGTACGGACGGGTCGTAGTCGCCGAGACCGTAGTGGTGGTGGTAGAGGCCGTCGACGTCGCCCAGGCGCAGGTTGACGGGGTCCTTCTCGTTGTTCCAGTACTCCGCCACGGACTTCTGGTAGGCGGTGCGCAGGACGCCGGCGGGGGCGGGGGCGGGCGTGGTCGTCATGGGTTGCTCCTTACGGCATGCGTGAGTACGCGTGTGGGGATGTGTGTGGTGACAAGAGAGAAGGGCGCGGGGTTACGCGCTCTGGTAGCGGGGGCTGCCGCTGTGCCATTCGCGGTTGCCGCCGAGCCAGGCCCACACTCCCGCGAGGAACCTGCGCAGCTGGGGCGATCCGGTGAGGGCGAGGGCCGCGGCCTCCGCCTCGAAGGTGCGTACCAGCTCGTCGTGGATCTCTGCGCTCCGCTCGATCGCCTCGCGCGGAGAGCAGCGCTCCTCCTCGGCGAGCACGGTGGGCAGGTTGAACTCCACGCCCGAGGAGTCGTGTTCCTTCGTCATCGAGTAGAGGTCGTTGACGAGCGTGGCGGCCGTGGCGGCCATCGTCGCGGCGCGGCGCACGCGCGGGTCGGCGTACTCGGTGGCGGGCAGCACGTAGCCGCCCACCACGTCGGTGAGCGCGATGCAGGGGAGGAAGCTGTTGATCTGACGGTGGGCCAGGTATTCGGGGACGCCGGGCATGTGGCCCCGGGACCGCCAGGAGCCCTCCTGGCCGTAGCCGACGAAGAGGACGGCGACCTCGTGCCGCAGCCGGGCCACCTGGGACGGCTCCGCGTACCGGTCCAGGTGTGCGAGGCCCGCGCGCAGGGCGACGCGTACGGGATCGTCGCGCATGTCCCTCTCCCACGCGGGCACGTACCGGGCGGGGAGGTGGGCGGGGTCGATGGCCGCGTAGGCGGGCCCGAGGTGGGAGCCGAGGAGTTCGGTCCTGGAGCCCATGGTCTCGTCGTCGCAGTAGTAGTCGTCCGTGGCCCATTCCGCCAGCGCGCACTTCCCCGCCGCCAGCAGCCGGTCCGGGTCGTCGGTGTCGGGGTGGGCCAGCATCATCAGCCGCCCGAAGTCGGCCGCGCGGACGCGGTCGAGCCGTCCGGCGTAGATGCCGACCTCGTCGGCCCACTCGACCAGCCGGTCGTTGACCTCCCGGCCGAGTGCCGGGTCGTCGCGGAGCGCGGGCGGGCAGTAGAGCTCGGGGACGGCGGTGCCGCGCCCGCCCGCCGTGCCGCCGGCCGGTTTCCGGGCCGCGACACGGGCGGCCGAGGTGCCCAGCCCCGTCGGCCCGGTGGGCACAGCGGTGCCCGTCGGGCGCGGGGCGGTGCCGGGCAGCGCTTTGGGTGCGGAACGGCGGATGCCCTGGTGGTGGGTGAGCAGCGCGGCCGCGAGCCGCGCCGCGTCGTGGCGGGCCGTGGGCGCGGTGATCCGGGACAGCAGTGACACAGGTTCTTCTCTCCGTTCCGAGGGGGTGTGCCCGTCAGGACGGGGTGTGGAAGACCTCGACGTTCTCGAGGACGCCGAGCGCGTCGGGGACGAGAACGGCCGCCGAGTAGTAGGTGCTCACCAGATAGGAGATGAGGGCCTGGTCGTTGATGCCCATGAACCGGACGTTCAGGCCCGGCTCGTACTCGTCGGGGATCCCGGTCTGCCGCAGGCCGACCACCCCTTGCCCGGCCTCGCCCAGGCGCATGGCGAGGATGGAGGAGGTGCCCTCCTCCGAGACGGGGATCTTGCCGCAGGGGAGGATCGGCACGCCCCGCCAGGCGGGGACCGGGTGGCCGTCCACGTCGGCGCTGTCGAAGGACAGACCCCGCTTGTTGCACTCGCGGGCGAGGGCGGAAATGGCCCGGGGGTGGGCGAAGAAGGCCTTGGTCCCCCGCCGCATGCTCAGCAGCTCGTCCATGTCGTCGGGGGTGGGCGGGCCGGAGTGGGTGGAGATGCGCTGGCTGTAGTCGGCGTTGTGCAGCAGGCCGAACTCGGGGTTGTTGACCAGCTCGGACTCCTGGCGCTCGCGCAGCGCCTCGATGGTCAGCCGCAGCTGCTGCTCGACCTGGTCCATCGGGTCGTTGTAGAGGTCGGCGACGCGGCTGTGCACCCGGAGGACCGTCTGGGCCACGCTCAGTTCGTACTCGCGGGGGGCGAGTTCGTAGTCGACGAAGGTGCCCGGGATCACCGGCTCGCCGGTGTGGCCGGAGGCGAGGGCGATGTTCGCCTCGCCCTTCTTGTTCTGCGGCCGCGCCTTCTCGGCCTGGCGCTGCCGGACGTGGGCCCGCAGCCGCTCGTTGCGGCCCGCCACCTCTTCGTACGCGGCACGGGGCAGGGCCAGTACGGTGCACGCCGTCATCGCGCGCGCCGTGAACTCCCACGTGCCCGGCTCCTCGGCCAGCGCCTGCGCGCCGAAGAACGCGCCGTCGGCCAGGACGCCGCGCCGGATCTCCTCGCCGTACTTCCCGGGGCCGGCCTTCTCCACCTTGCCGTGCGCGATCAGGTAGACGTGGTCGACGGCCCGGCCCCGCTCGGCGATCACCTGGCCGGGCTCGTACTCCTGCTGCCGGCACCGCTCGGCCAGTGCACGCAGCGCCCCGTCGTCGTGGAACCCGCGCAGCAGCGGCAGTTCCCCCAGCTCGGCGGGGACGACGTGGACCGCGGCCCCTTCCTGGACGAAGGTGACCCGGCCGTCGCCGACCTCGTACGCCAGGCGCCGGTTGACCCGGTACGCGCCACCCTTCACTTCCACCCAGGGCAGCATGCGCAGCAGCCACCGCGAGCTGATGCCCTGCATCTGCGGGACGCTCTTGGTGGTGGTCGCCAGGTTCCGCGCAGCGGCGATCCCCAGACTGAGCTGTGCCAGTCCGGTCTGCTGTTCGGACTGCTCCGGCTGCTGCCGGTGCGCTGCGGTCGACATCCCGGTACCTTCCATCTGGGCGGATGCGTCAAGAAGGAGCCCCTGGAGTCACTTGATCGGGCGACTGGGAGCTCCCGCCGCGCCAGTGAAGCAGCGCTTAATGATGTTGGTCGAAACGGCCGAAGAAGCACCGATGCATTTCAGCCACTGAGTGGATGCGGGCTCGCGTGGCCCACCCCGGGTTCCCGGGGTGGGCAGTGGAGATCAGGGGTGGCGATCATGTCCGCTATGCAGCGATGACCCCTGTTTCGATCAAATCAGGCCAGGGGCAATCACGGCGGGGCCGACTCGGCGCACTCCGTGACCGAGGTGGCCGATAATGTGCGGTCAGGGTGGGTAGACCCTGAGGGCTACGAGCCACCGAGATCAATCCGCGAGTCGACCCAGGAGCCGCGCATCATGTCCGACCCCGGACAGAAGTACCCGTACCCCGACGCCCTCCGACCGGACGCGGCGCCCGCGCCGCACCCGCTGCTCGCGCCACTGATCGGGTTTCTGGGCACCTGGACCGGCCGGGGGAGCGGCGGGTACCCGACGCTCGCCGAGGAGTTCACGTACGCGCAGGAAGTGACCTTCAGCCACGACGGGCGCCCCTTCCTCCACTACGAGGCGCGCGCCTGGCTGGTCGACGCGGACGGCAGCCCGCTGCGGCCGTCGGCCCGGGAGAGCGGCTGGTGGCGGCTCCAGCCCGAGGGCCGCGTGGAGGCATTGATCACCCAGCCCACCGGCATCGCGGAGATCGCGGTCGGCCGTGCCGCCGACGGCACGGCCGACCTCACCACCCACGAGGTGGCCCTCGCCCCCACCGCCAAGGAGGTCGACGCCACCCGCCGCCGCTACACGCTGACCGACGAGGACACGCTCGACTTCGTCCACGACCTCGCGGCGGTCGGTCAGCCGCTGCAGCATCACCTCTCGGCACGGCTTCGACGCGAGGGCCGGGCGTCCTGATCGGCATGACTTCGCTCTGAGGTACGGGTGTTACCCCGCAGGAAGGATCAAGTCGGCGTATCCGTACCGGATTTCGGCTGACCAGAACCGTCCGCACGCCACCGTGCGTCGTCTGGCTGGAGAGTGGTGGTCCGAGCCTGGAGGAGCGAGACGGTGAGCACGGAGATCTACTTCGCCAGCAACTACCGCGATCTGTGCGAGCAGTACGGCACCGCGGCCGGTTTCCAGTTCGAGTTCTCCTGCTGGCGCTGCCACGACACGTGGCGCTCGCCCTTCGAGCCGTACCACGGCGGGCGGCTGGCGAGCTGGCTCAGCCGGGCCATCGGCATGGCGTCGGGCGTGCTCGGCCAGGTGGGCAGCGGGGTGTCCACCGCCGCCGACGGGCTGGCCGGCTCCGGGTGGGGCAGCGCGCGCGACGCCTCCTTCCAGCGGGCCATCGGCAAGGCCACGTCCCATTTCAACCGCTGTGGGCGCTGCAGCGTGTATGTGTGCCGCCGCTGCTGGAACCCGGAGCAGGGCCTCTGTCACACCTGTGCGCCCGACACCGCGGGCGAGATGATGGCGGCGCAGCAGCGCGGCCTCAACGACATGGTGGCCCAGCACGCTTACGACCAGGGTCAGAAGCAGGGCCAGGGCTTCGACGCGCACACTCCCCGGCAACTGGTCTGCCCGCAGTGCCGTACGGAGGCGCAGGGCGGACGCTTCTGCCCGGGCTGCGGCTTCCTGCTGGCCCAGCAGACCGCGTGCAAGGGGTGCCAGGCCCCGCTGCCGGAGGGCGTGGCGTTCTGCCCGGGCTGCGGGCAGCGGTCTCACTGAGCTGCGAGCTCGAAACGGTCTCTGCGGTCTTCGCCGACGTTCAAGGACGACCCGGGGGCCAGTGGTGAGAATCGGGAGCCAGGACTGTTTTCAGTAGAACAGGGCAGATTTCCTCCAAGGGTGTGAACTGAACGGTATTGGCCTCAGGGGGAGTTATGTCGAACAACCAGGGGAACGCGGCAAATGGTGAAGTTGTCCGCAGCGGGAGCCCGGACTCCGCGGTCGACCGCGTGGCCGACTTCTACGGGGCCTACATCGACGCCGTCTCCGACGGCACCGACGACCTCTCGGATGAGCTTCGCGCCCACTACCTCACGGAAGACTTCCGGCAGCGGCTGGCCGCCTGGGAGGAGGCCAACCACGCCGACGGCGTCCTGCGCGCCCAGGACGTGCCCACCGGCTGGGAAGTCCGCTACCACGATTCCGGTGCCGGACACCTGTTCACCACGGTCACCCTCACCTGGGGCACCGGCCCGGACGCAGGGCATACCCAACTGGCGGTGCAGAGCGACCTGAGCACCAAGCTCATCTCCGACATCGAGGACGCCCCGTCCGGGTCCTGAGGCGCAAGCCCTGCTGTGCTCCGCGGCCGGAGCCGGATACCTTGCCGTCGAACACGCGCCGTGCGGCGACGAGAACCTCGGCAAGGGAGAACGCGCGCATGAAGCGACTCGGCAACTCGATACTGGCCGCCGTGCTGATCGGCACGGCCGTGGTCTCGGGCAACCCGCCCCCCAGCGCGGCATCGACCGCGCGAAGTCCCGTCGGGCAGGCCCTGGACAAGCTGACCCACGACGACCGCCTGCCCGGCGCCGTGGCCAGGGTGACCGAGAGCTCCGGGCGGACGTCGACGTACGTCAGCGGGGTCGCCGACACGGAGACCCGGAGCCCGATGCCGCGCGACGGCCACCTCCGGATGGCCAGCAACGTCAAGTCGATGGTCGCCACCGTGGTCCTCCAGCTGGTGGGCGAGGACAAGCTGTCGCTGGACGCCCCGTTGGCGGAGCACCTTCCGGGCGTGGTGCCACCGAGTGCCGGAGACGCGAACAAGATCACGGTCCGGCAGCTCCTGCAGCACACCAGCGGACTCCACGAGTACTCCGACGGACTGCCGGACCATCAGAACTTCGCACCGTTCGCGCATTACACCCGGGACGATCTGCTCCGTCTCGCCTTCGCCAAGGGCCCCGACTTCCCGCCCGGCACCCGGTGGAAGTACTCCAACACCGGCTACATCCTGCTGGGCATGGCGATCGAGAGAGCCACCGGCCACCCCTGGCGGAGCGAGGTCACCACGCGGATCTTCCGCCATGCCGGGATGCGCGACAGCTACTTCCCCGAGGAGTACGAATACGGCCTCCGGGGCTCCTACGCCCACGGCTATCTCCAACTCCCCACGGCAGGAACCGCGGTGACGGAGGCGGACGTGACCCGCTTGGACCCCTCGCGCGGTGATGCCAACGGCGACGGCATCTCCACGCCCGGCGACCTCACCCGCTTCTACACCGCACTGCTCGGTGGCCGGCTGCTCCGGCCGGACCTGCTCGCCGAGATGCAGAAGGCCGTCCCCACGCCGCCGTCCCCCGGATCCCCGGAACTCGCCTACGGTCTTGGACTGGGCCGCTACACCCTGCCCTGCGGCGGCTACGCGTGGGGCAACGGCGGCACCACCCAGGGCTTCCAGACCGTCTCCGGTCTCACCACCGACGGCGGCCGCGTCCGGCAGGCCACGACCATCGAGGTCAACTCCACCTTCGGACCCCGTCCCGCGGAGGCCGCCCACTTTTTCGCCGCCTTGTTCGCCGGTCTCTGTCCATGACCTCCCTCGGCGGCCGGGTCTCCTTCGAACCGGCGCGTGGTGACCCGCGGCAGCCGGTACACGCTTCCTGGAGGCGAATGCCGCATGCATGGGAGGTGAATGCGCCGTGTACGGATTCGGTGGTGCCGGGGATGATGGGTGCGAGGATCCGGTTGTTGCCACCGCCCGGTGACCGAGTGCCGGTCCTCATGGGGATGGGGATATGAGTGAGGTGTCCGCGGAGCCGTTGGCCGTGCCCTCGGTCGACGGTTCGGTGAACGGTACGGTCACGCTGAACGGCGGCTCGCCACGGCTCGTGGTGCGGGTCGAACCGTATGCGGGGATGTCCGAGGGGGATGAGGTGCAACTGCGCTGGGACACCGGCATCATGCGCACCTCGCGGATCGAGAGCCGGGTGATCAGCGCCGCCGCGGTCGGCACGAGCACGCTCTTCGCCATACCGCAGTCCCCGCCCTGCGCGGCGCGGGTCAGCTATCTCATCGGCCGCGCCTCCGGTGAGTGGAGCGTCTCGCGGCCCCTGACCGTCATGGTGCGGGCCTGACACGGCCGTTGGCCTGCCGGTGCCGCGGATTGGTGCCGGTCACCGGTTGCGGTACGCGGCAGCTCCCCGCTTGTACTGCTCGCCGGCCTCGGCGAAGTCGGGGATGCTCGCGGGGTCACGGTCGCCCGGTCCGAAGTTGCGCGCCAGGGCTGCCGCACCGTCGCCGGCCTCGGCCGCACGGGGCAGCATGGTCCGTTCGTAGGCGGTGACGGCCTCGTCGAGGGTGTCGTGGCGGGCGATGGCGAGGGCGAGTTCGCAGCCGTCGAGCATGGCGAAGTTGGCACCGTTGCCGCCGAAGGGGGACATCAGGTGGGCGGCGTCCCCGAGCAGGGTGACGCCCGGGGTGTGGGGCCAGGTGTGTGGGGCGGGGATGACGAACAGGGGCCGGTTGACGTACGGGCCGTCGTTGTCGGTGATCAGGGTGAGGAGTTGCTCGTCCCATCCTGCGAATGCCCGGAGCAGGGTGGCACGTACGGCTGTGGTGTCGTCGAGGTCGATCCCGGCGGCGCGGTACCAGTCCACGTCGTCGGTGATGGCGATGTAGGCGCGCACGTGCTGGTCGCTGTTGCGCTGCGCGATCAGGCCCTTGTGGTCGCCGGTGGCGAAGACGTGCCCGTCGCCGACGAGTTCGGCGACGGCGGGATGGGCGGTGTCGACGTTGTCGAAGTGGGCCTCGACGAAGGTCACACCGGTGTAGACGGGCATGGCGTCACTGACCAGGGGCCGCACACGGGACCAGGCGCCGTCTGCACCGATGACGAGGTCGACATCGGCGGTGATGCCGGTGTCGAAGGTGAGGCGGTGGGTGCCGTCCGGGTTCGCGGCGGCGGAGGTGAGAGTGCGGCCCCACTGAATGGTGCCGGGGGTGAGGGAGTCGGCCAGCAGAGTGCGCAGCTGGCCGCGGTCCACCTCGGGCGCGGCGTCCTCGTGTGTGCCGGGCCGGTAGTCGACGAGAACCTCGCCGTGGCGGGTCAGGATGCGCTTGGCCTGCCCCTCGGGCCGGGCCAGGGCGTGGAAGTCGTCGAGGAGTCCGGCCTCCTGCAGGGCGATCTGCCCCGAGTCCGCGTGCAGGTCCAGGGTGCCGCCCTGGTTGCGGGCGTCGGCGGAGGCGTCCCGGTCGTAGACGGTGACATCGATGCCATGGCGCTGTAGGACGCGGGCGCAGGTCAGGCCGCCGGGGCCTGCGCCGATGACGGCGATGCGGGGTGCGGGGGAGGTGCTCATGGATTGATTCCCTTTCAGGTTCCGGGAGAGGTGAAAGCCGGGGCGGGCTGTGGCTGCCACCGGTTCGACGTCTCCAGAAGAGCACACTCACTAAAAAAGTGCAATGGATGAACTTTTGAATCGAGTGAACCAAAGGGTAGGGTGGATTCCATGAACGAGACGATGGGGCGCCGGGAACGCAAGAAGGCGGCCACCCGCCGGGCACTGGCCGACGCGGCCCTGAAGCTGTTCCTCGAACGGGGCTACGACCAGGTCGGCATCAAGGACGTCGCGGATGCCGCGGATGTGTCCACCACGACGTTGTTCAAGCACTTCTCCGGCAAGGAGGCGCTGGTCTTCGACGAGGACGCCGACCAGGAGGCCGCCCTCGTCGCCGCGGTGCGCGAGCGCCCGGCCGGTCAGTCGATCCCGGCCGCCCTGCGTGAACACGTCCTGCGCGTGAAGGTCGACGTTGCCACCGACCCCGGGTTCGCGCGGTTCGCCCGGCTCGTGGACGGCACCCCGGCGCTGCGGGAGTACGCCCACCGCATGTGGGTGCGTCACCAGGCGGCCCTGGCGCAGGCCATCGCCGAGGACATCGGCGCTCCCGAGGGCGATGCCGCCTGCGAGGCCCTCGCCCGTTTCGCCCTGGACGCGGTCGGCCTGGCCCGGGGGCAGGTCGACCCCCGTCAGGCCGTCGCGCGCGCCTTCGACCTCCTCGAGCACGGCTGGCACGCGGTCACGGCCTCCGGGTGATCAGTCGGCGTGGGGCGGATGCTCGGCGTCGGGCTCGTAACCGTGTGCCGGCTGCCGCTCCCCGTGGCGGCCGTTGGCGAGGTAGGTGTGGGCCAGGGCGCCGTCGGAGCTGGACACGACCGCGTCACTGCCGCCGGGCAGCGCGGCGTACGCCCCGGGCCGGTGGTCCCGGGCGGGGCCGATTCCGCCGGCCGCGATCGAGAGCCGTCCGTCCAGCACGAGAACCCGGTCGTCCGCGCGCCCCGCAAGGGCGAGTTCGCCGCCCGCGGCGAGCCGTAGCAGCGAGAACGAGTCGTCCTGGGCGGAGTTCAGCAGCTCTTTCGTCCAGAGCCCCGGAACCCGCTCGCCGTCACCGCGAGTCGCGGTCACCCACCGGGCAGGGCCGAAGGCCGATGTGTGGCTGGGCATCATCAACACACCCCTGACGAGCCGTCCGTCGGCGCCTCGGCGTAGGCGGCCAGGCCGTCGGCCATCCGCTGCATGAAACGCGTCAGGTACCACCGCCAGAACGGCCCCGAAAGACGCAGCTTCGGCTCGAAGGCCGCCGACCAGGTGATGGCGGTGCCGCCCTGCGGGGCCTGGGCCAGTTCGACTGTGCCTCGATAGGAGCGGAACGGACCGCTCACGTTCTCGTATTCGAACCGCCGGTCGGTGACGAGCTCGACGATGCGTTCCCGGGAGATCGCCCGGCCGGTACGGAACACCCGCATGTCGCCGACCTGCTGGGGACCTTCGGGGTCGCCGCCCTCGAACTCGACGGAGTCGATCGCCGACCACACCGGCCACGTGGTCGCATGGACGAGCACCGCGAAGACGGCGTCGGGGTTCGCCGACGAATGCGAGGTCACGACATAGGAGCAGGACATCCCACCACGCTAGGACGGTGCGGTCGGCGGCGTACGGCGCCGGATCGAAGTGTCGAACACCCCACAACCCTAGGCCTGTTGCGCGGTCACGTGACAGTAGGGACCGCGCCGCCGACTCCCGGTAGTGGCGATCGCGCAGCGAGCTGCCTGATCAGGCGGACGGCAGCAGCTCGCGCAGCCCGGTGGTGTCGATGACGTGGGCCCGGGACGGGAACACCTTGTCGAGCAGCACTCGGTGGGTCTCGGGGTCGGCGTCGGCGACGCCGTCGGACAGGACGTAGACGCGGTAGTCGAGGTCGGCGGCCTCGATGAGCGTGGACAGGACGACGCCGCTGGTGCTGATCCCGGCGAGCACCAGGGTGTCGATGCCGCGGTCGGTCAGCTGCCGGTGGAGGTCGGTGGTGGAGGCCGAGCCGTAGCGGGTCTTGCGGACGACGATGTCGCCGTGCTCGGGCGCGATCCGCTCGTCGATCCGGGCGGCGACGTTCTCGTGGTGGAGCATCTTGCGCGCGGCGACCGCGGTGAAGGTCTTGTTGTTCTCCGGGACCGCTGCCCAGTCGTCCTCGGTGAAGGCGACGCGGACGTAGCCGATGGTGCCGCCGGCGGCTCGGACATCGGTGATGGCGCCCTTGACCCGCTCTACGAGCGCGTCGGCGTCGGGGGCGAGGGGGACGATCCCGTTCTGGAAGTCCATGGCCAGCAGGGCGGTTCGCTCAGGGGTGATCGTGGGGAGGGCGGGGGTGCTCACGCGGGATTCTCCTTGGTCGGGGCGTTCTTCATCAGCCGGCGGTCGAGGACGGTCAGCAGGAGGACCGCGAGGCCCGCCACGACCAGCACGATGCCCAGGGTGTGCAGACCGTGGTCGCTCGCGCCGTCGCGGAAGACGAGGCTGCCGATCACGGCGGAGGTGATGGTTCCGAGGTATCCGAAGGTCCGGAACAGCCCGGAGGCGGTGCCGATCTGCTCGGGCGGTGCCGCGAGGTAGAGGGCGGTCTGGTTGCCGACCGTGGTGGAGGCGGACGTGACGCCGAAGACCAGGGAGACCAGCACGATCGCGATCGCCGGGCTGTGCGAGGTGAGCAGCATGATGCCGGCCGAGCCGAGCAGCATGGCCACCGCCGACGCGATCAGCGGTCCGCGCACCAGGTTGCGGCTGGCGAGCGGGCGCGAGAGCAGCGCGGAGACGGCACCCATCGGAAGCAGCAGGAGTCCCGCCCCCACCGTGGATATCCCGTGCGCGGCCTCCATCCACTGGGTCATGCCGTACATCACGGAGTAGACGCCGAGAAGGGTGAGGGCCTGGCGCAGGTAGGTGCGGGCGAGGGCGCCATTGGCGGCGAGGCCGCGGAAGTCGAAGAACGGCGCGGTCTTCCGCAGTTCCCACACGACCGTGGGCACGGCGGCCAGGACGAAGACGGCGAGTGCGATCCACTCGACGTGGGGGAGGCTCATCAGGAAGATGACCAGCGCGCTCATCGACACGGCGAAGCCGAGGATGCCGGGCAGATCGATCCGGTCGGCGACCTTGCGGAATCCCATGTGCTCGCGGTCGAGCACGGCGTCCTTGGGCAGCCAGCGCATGGCCATCGCCATGGCGATCGCGGTGACCGGGATGTTGATCAGGAAGGCCCAGCGCCAGCCTGCGGCGCCCACCAGAAGGCCGCCGATCGGCGGGCCGACGGCGGCGGTGGCCATGCCCGCGATCGCGATGCCGCCGAGCACCCCGCCCGGCGGGGCGTCCAGGCCGGACTCCTCGGCGCGGCGCCGGATCAGCACCATCGCGCAGGGGAACGCGGCCGAGGTGCCGATGCCGACCAGGACCCGGGCGACGGTCAGCGTCGCCAGGTTCTGGCCGAGGCCGCCGACCAGACCGCCGAGCAGGACAAGCACGATGCCGGACAGGAAGATCCGGCGCGGGCCGAGCACCTCCGCGAGCTTCCCCGCCGTGGGCTGCGCGACGGCGCTGGCCAGGTACAGCGAGGAGACCAGCACGGCGGTGCTGCCCACCGGGACGTGCAGCTCGGTGGCGATGGGCACCAGGGCGGTCGCGATGATGGAGCTGTTGACCGGATTGAGGCTGGAGCCCACGTAGAGCGGGGCCGTGAACGTCCACGCGAAGGGCTCGCGCGCGGGACCGCGCGCCGCGGTGTCGGCCCGGGCGGGCGCGGTCCTCATATGCCGCCGTCGCTCAGGTCGGCCGCGGCGAGACGCTCCAGCAGCTCTACTGCCTTCTCCAGGTCATGGCGCTCGTCCGGCGCGAGAACCTGGTCGATGGCCCGCGCCAGGAAGGAGGCGCGACCCGCGAGCAGCCTCTCGACCAGCTCGGTCGCGGACCGGTCGGCGCTGACCAGCTTCTTCCGGCCGTCCTGCGGGTCGGGCTCGCTGTGCACCAGCCCGGCGGCCTTGAGCACCGCCAGGCTCTGTGCGATGGACTGCGCGCTGACGTGCTCCAGCGCGGCGAGCCGGGCCGCGGTGACGGGGCCCTCCCGCACCACGCTCGCCAGTACACCGAGCTGCGTGGCGGTCAATCCGGTCGCATGCTGCCCCGATTCCGAGCGCAGACGTGCGCGCAGCCGCTTGATCGCGTCGTTGAGGCCCTGCGCGGTCGCGACGGACTGCTGCGGGCCGGGGTTCGTCTTCATGTCCCCACCGTAAAACTCCGCAAGTAACTTTGCCAAGTTACTTGCGGAGTTTCTTGCGGGCGAGAGCCCGGATCCTGACTTATGTCAGGATTCGTCTATGGATCATGTCGACATCATTCCCATGCAGCTGTCCCACCTGGACGGCGTGCTGAACCTCGGCTACCGCGCGTACGACGTCGACGCGATGCCGTACACCTCGTGGTCGCTGTCCACGGTCGCCGTGCACTGGGACGCGCAGCCGGAAGCGTGCTGGGTCGCCGTGGACGACGAGGGGCTGCTCGGCTTCGTGCTCGGCTCGCTCTCCTACGACGAGCGCGAGGACTGGGGCTATCTCGAATGGATCGCGCTGGACGAGCGGGCGCGGGGCAAGGGCGTCGCGAGCGTGCTCGTCCAGCGGTGCTGTGACGCTCTCTTCGCGGCGGGTGCCTCCCGGATCATCACCGATGTGGAATCGAGCAACCAGGCGTCGGCGGCGATGATGCGCCGCAACGGGTTCGCCGAGGGCGTCACCGTCACCCTGTTCGTGCGGCCCGATCCCGACAAGTCCGCTCCGGCCGCCACCCACCCCCCGCGCGACCCGGCCCGCGCCCGGCTGCGCCGCGCCGCCCGCGCCACCAGCACACGCTGACCCCACGCCGGGCGTCCCAAGGCGTCGGCGGTCCTCAGGGCTTCAGCACGATCTTGCCCCGGGTGTGCTGCCGCTCCAGTTCGCGGTAGGCGTCGCGGACGTCGTCCAGCGGGTAGACCTTGGCGATCGGGATGTCCAGCCGACCCTGGTCGGCCAGTGCGGCGAGCTCCCCGAGCACCTGGGCGCTGGCGGCCACGGCACTGCCCTCCGCTTTGGTCCCGTGCTTCTCCGCACCGGCGAAGTCGATGATCGTGTCGATGCGGTCGGGCCGCACCCCGAGCTCGAGGGCGAGCTCGATGTATCCGTCGCCGAAGGTGTCGACGAAGGCGTCGACCCGGCCGTCGGAGGCGGCACGGATCCGGTCGGCGACGCCGTCGCCGTACCTGACCGGGATCGTGCCATGGGCGGTCAGCCACGCGTGGTTCGGCTCGCTCGCCAGGCCGATCACCATCGCTCCGGCCTGCCGCGCGAGCTGCACGGCCAGCGATCCGACGCCGCCCGCGGCCCCGGAGACGACGACGGTGTCGCCCGGCGCGAGGGCGACGGCCCGTACCGCCGCGTACGCCGTCGTCCCGGCCACGAACAGGGCGCCCGCCTGCTCCCACGGGACGCCCGCCGGGCGGTGGATCAGCTCGGTGGCCTCGGCGAGGACGTACTCGGCGTGGCTGGCGCGGCGATTGGTGAAGCCGATCACCTCGTCTCCCGGTGCGAAGCCGTCGACGCCCGCACCGGTCTCCTCGACGGTTCCTGCGAAGTCGCTGCCCTGGCCGGAGGGGAAGGTGGCAGGCCACCGGTCGTGCAGGAGCCCTTCGCGGATCTTGGTCTCCCCCGGGTTGATCCCGGCGGTCACCACCTTGACCAGCACCTGCCCGTGTCCGGGCGAGGGACGTTCGATGTCGACGACCTTCAGCACGTCGATGCCGCCGTACTCGGTGAATCGCACTGCCTTGGGCATGGTGCTCCCCTTTCGACGCTTCCGACGAAGACAGGAACAGGCCCGGAGTGCCGAGGATTCCCTCGGCGGGCGCTGGGCAGAGATCCTTCCCGTACGAGGCGACCCGCAGGAGGACACAGTGGTCACGGACCGGCACGCTCACGCGATGACGTACACCGACGCCGATGCCGTGCGGCACTACGAGAAGGCCCTGGACAGCCTGCTCTTCTTCCGCGGAGAGGTGAGCGCGGAGGCCGGGGCGGTGCTCGACGCCTCGCCCCGGTCCGCCATGGGGAACGTCTTCCACGCCTACCTCGGCCTGCTGGGCACGGAAGAGACGGACGCCGCCGGGGCGGCCACCGCGTTCGAGGCGTACCGTCGCGACGTGCCTGTGGCCGACCTGACCCCGCGGGAGCGCATGCACGTCGAGGCGGCCTCCTCCTGGCTGGACGGCGACATGCACCGGGCCGGCCGCGTCCTCGCCGAGCTCGTCGTGGCACACCCCAAGGACGCCCTGGCCCTCGCGGTGGGCCATCAGATCGACTTCTTCACCGGCGACGCCACGCTGCTGCGCGACCGCATCGGCGGCGCGCTGTCCGCCTGGGACCAGGACGATCCGCACTATGGCCTGCTCCAGGGCATGTACGCGTTCGGCCTGGAGGAGGCAGGCCACTACACCCAGGCCGAGCACGTGGGGCTTCAGGCCGTGGAACGCAATGCGCGCGACGTCTGGGGCATCCACGCCGTCGTGCACGCCTACGAAATGCAAGGACGGCACGAGGACGGCATCCGGTACCTCGACGCCCGGGCGGACGACTGGTCGACCGGCAACTACCTCAACGTGCACAACTGGTGGCACTACGCCCTGTACGTCCTGGAGACGGGCCGCACGGAGAAGGTCCTGGCCGTCTACGACGCCGCCGTGCACCACGACGATTCGGGCGGGGCGGCGATGGAACTCCTGGATGCCGCATCGTTGTTGTGGCGGCTGTACCTCGTCGGCGCCGACACCGGCAACCGTTGGCCCGTACTGGCCGAGGCCTGGGACCGCCGCCACGACGGCGCCTACTACGCCTTCAACGACATCCACGCCGTCATGGCCTATGTCGGGGCCGAACGCATCGCCGACGCCGAACGGCTCATCCGCGACCGGGAGGCATGGCTGCGGGACGCCGGTCCGGGGCTCTCCAACGTCCCGATGACCGCCGAGATCGGGCTGCCGGTAAGCCGGGCCCTCGTGGCGTACGGGCAGCGGCGTTACGCCGACGCGGTCGACCTGCTGCTGCCCCTGCGGCGCCGCCTCCATACCTTCGGCGGCAGCCACGCCCAACGCGACGCCCTGCAGAAGACCCTGGTCGAGGCGGCCCTGCACGCCCGGCGCCACGACCTTGCCCGCACACTGCTGAGCGAGCGCATCAGCCTGCGCCCCCGCTGCCCCTACGACCAGAAGGCCTGGGCACGGCTCGTGCAACGGACGTCCGCCTTCGCGTAGCGAACGCCCACGCCCGAGGGTCGGTCGACTTCAGGACAACTGGCCGCCGTAGTCGGGCAGCTTGAAGCCCTTCTCGTAGAAGCCGCCCTCGAAGTCCGTGGAGCGGTTGCCGATGTTGGCGGTGATCGTGTAGCCGTCGTCGGAGAGCTCCTCCCGGCAGCGGGCCTTGCCCTCGTCCTTGCTCTCGCCGTGCTCGCGCGTGCAGACGGTGTCCACCGGGTAGCCGGCGTCCTCCAGCTGCTGCCGGGCGGAGGACGAGGAGGTGCGGGCGGTGACGAACAGCACGGCCACGTTGTGCTCGTTCGCCCACTGGGCGACCTTGAGCACCGGCTTGTTCGCCTGCCCCGGGTGGTAGTACGTCTCCAGCGCGGTGTTGTCGATGTCCAGCACGATGGCCGGCTTGTCCACGCCCTGGCCGATGCGGTCCTGCAGCCACGGGATCGCGGGGGCCACCGCCTTCTGCACATCGGCCTGCCATGTCTGGTAGCCGGGCACGGCGGCCCGGCCCGAAGCGGCCTGCGCCGTGGTGGCGGCGCCCAGCGACGCGGCCGGCAACGCGACCGCCGCCAGCGCGACGAGAGCGGCGATACGGGACTTCTTGACGGACATCAGCCCTGTCCTTCCGGTGAACGATGCATCGGTCACAAAGATCAACATTGCGGATGGACGTACGGGCGAATCGCAGATGTCTCATGCGTGAACAGCGTTGGCCTCGTCGCCGACCCTTGCCAGGCTCCACGGTCTCTCCGGTGAGTCACTCACGACTCACCGGACACGCCTCAGTACGGCGTCCCGTCCGTGAAGTCCTTCGTGAACGTGGTCTCGATGCCGTTCAGCACGTCCGGGCTGTTGACGATCAGGCCCAGCTCGCGGTTGTTGTTGAGCGAGTTGTCGGAGAAGTTCTCCGAACCCGCGAAGACCTTCGCCGTCGGCGTGCCGTAGTCGGCGACGATCGCCTTGGCGTGGATGTAGAGGCCCTCGGTCGAGGAGAAGGTGACGACCTTGCCGCCGGCCTCCTTGACCTGGTCGAAGTAGCTGCCGTAGCTGTCGGGGTTCATGCCGACGACCCTGACGGTCACGCCGCGGTTCTCCGCCGCCACCACCGCGTCCACCAGGGTGCTGTCGCCGAACTCCAGCTGCTGCAGGTCCAGGGAGTGCTGGGCGCCGTTGATCAGTTCCAGCAGGTGCGACTCCGAGTCCGTGGGCGACCAGACCAGGTCGTCGCCGTCGTCCGGGGTGACCGAGGTCTTGGCGAAGTCAGCGTCGAAGACCTTCTCTATGGCGGCGACGTCGGCCGCGTCCGTGTCGAAGACGCCGTAGTCGCGGCTGGTCGCGTAGTACGTCGAGTCCAGGTTCCCCGTCAGGATCAGCGACTTGGCGCCGTCCACGGTGATGGTCTTCTGGTGGGTGAAGACGTAGTCGGAGGAGGAGTACACCACGTCCACACCGGCGGACTTGAGGGTGCGGTAGGCCGAGCCGTTCACCGCTGTGCGCTTGGCGTCGAGGACGACGCGGACCTTCACGCCCGCCTTTTTGCGGCTCACCAGAGTGCTGACGACCTTGGTGTCGCGCAGCTCGTACATCGTGACGTCCACCGACTTGGCGGCCGAGCCGATGAAGTCGTAGACGGCGGTGCGGCCTTGGTCGGGGAAGACCAGCAGGGAGTACGTGGCGGGGGCGGCCTGGGCGGCGCCGGGGGCGGCCAGGACGGATATCGAGGACAGCAGCAGGGCGCCTGCCGAGAGGGCGGCCTGACGGACAGCGGGGGGTAGGGGCATGCCGGACTCCGGTCGTGTACATGGGCAGTGGGGGGCTTGCGGGGCGCCCGGGGGCGCACAGGCCCATGATGCGACCGCCGGAGTTTACGCGGGTAGATATCGGAGGTTAATTCTTGGCATTGCCATGACAATGATTCCCTCTGGAATCCCTCAACTCCCCGGTGGCGCAGTGGACTCCCCGACTGCGAGCAGCCGGTGTGTCACGTCCGGCCGGGCAGCGAGTTCGCCGCGGGCAGGTCAGGCATCCTGCTGACGCGTGATCGCCCGGGCCGTGCGTGCCGCCCTCTCCTCCGTGTCCGCGAGGGCTCCGCTTCCCACTCCGAACAGGCCCTGGCGAAGGAATACCGCGAGGCCGTGCGCGGCACCGGCGACGCGGAGCAGCAGGTCGAACGCGTCGTCCGCGTCCGGGGTCAGCCGGCGGGCGACCGGCAGCAGGAGGCCTGCCACCTCGTCGCCGGCCGAAGCCAGCTCGGCGAACCTGGATTTGTCGAGGCCCGCGTTGAAGGTGATGTCGAACAGGGCCGGTTCCTCGGCGGCGAAACGGACGTAGGCGGACGCGAAGGAGGCCAGCTGCTCCGCGGGGTCCTCGCTGCCGCCCACGGCTGCGGCGAAGCGGTCCCGCTGCTCGCGGTAGCCCCTCGTGGCGAGCTCGGCCAGCAGGGTCTCGCGGTCGGCGAAGTGCTTGTAGGGCGCCGCGACGCTGACTCCCGCCCGGCGGCTCGCCTCGGCCAGGGTGAAGCCGTGCGGGCCGCGTTCCGCGACCAGTTCGAGGGCCGCGCGCAGCAGGGCGTTGCGCAGGTCCCCGTGGTGCCGGCCGGTGGGTCGCCGCTTGACGGGAGAGCTCATGGCGCTAAGGTTAACATCGCTTACCAGGTAAGAGGCATTAACCATGGGGGTTGCCATGATCGCCGCTCGTTTCCACCACGTCAGCCTTTCGGTCGCCGACCTCACCGCCCAGGAGGCCTGGTACGGCAGCGCTTTCGGGCTCACTCACGTGGACGAGCGCCTGGAGATGCCCGATGCGGGCGTCCGCACCGTCGTCCTGAGCGATGCTGGCGGCCTGCGTGTGGAGTTCGTCGAGCGGACCGGTTCGAGCCCCGCCGCGCACACCGACCCCTTCGCCGCTACCGCCGTGCAGACCTTCACCCACCTCGCCCTCCAGGTCCCGGACCTCGACGCCGCGTTCGCCCGTCTGACCGGTGAATGCGACGCCGCCCCGGTGTCGCCTCCCGCCCCGGGCGTGACCGAGGGCATGCGGTACGCCTATGTCGCCGACCCGGAAGGCAACCTCCTCGAACTGATCGAGGCGGCACGTGAGTGACCCGGCCGCCCCCTTGCTCATGGCGGCGGCGGGAATCGCCGATGGCGAGAACGGAATCCCGCGGTGGCGTGGGTGCTTGTCCTGCACGTCGGCTCGCGGTCGAGTTGACGGGGCGCCGGACACGGCACTGCCGCACGCCCGGGGCCCCTACTTTCGATGCGGAGGACAACCTGATGGGTTCTCATGACCTGGCCGGACGCGTGGCCCTGGTGACGGGGGCGACCAGCGGGATCGGCGCCGCGACCGCGGCGCTGCTGGCCGAGCGGGGAGCGCACGTACTGGTCGCCGGGCGGGACGGCTCCCGTGGCGAGTCCGTGGTCGCCGCCATCCGCGACCGCGGCGGCAAGGCCGACTTCGTCGGCGCCGATCTGCGGGAGGCGCAGTCGGTGCGGCAACTGGCGCGGCGGGCCGTGGAACTGGGCGGAGGCCGGGTGGACATCCTGGTGAACAACGCGGGCATCTACCCGTTCGGGCCCACCGAGACAGCGACGGAGAGCGAGGTCGACACCGTCTACGCGCTGAATGTGAAGGCGCCGTTCCACCTGGTGGCGGCACTCGCCCCGGCGATGGCCGAGCGGGGCGCCGGTGCGATCGTCAACGTGAGCACCATGGTGGCCGAGTACGGGGCCGCGGGCATGGCCCTGTACGGATCGAGCAAAGCGGCCGTGGAACTGCTGACCAAAGCATGGGCGGCGGAGTACGGCCCGCGCGGGGTGCGGGTCAACGCCGTCCGCCCCGGGCCGGTGCGCACGGAGGGCACGGCAGGCATGGGCGAGGACCTCGGCGCCCTGGCCGCCCAGGCCCCGGCCGGACGGCCGGCTGAGCCTGAGGAGATCGCCGAGGCGATCGCTTACTTGGCCGGCGATGCGGCGAGCTTCGTCCATGGGGCCGTGCTGCCTGTGGACGGCGGGCGCACGGCCGTCTGAGACCGGCCCGGGGCATGGGACAAGCCGCGTCGGCCCGTCGACTTCGCCGACGGGCCGACCGGTCCGCGATCACCGCACTGATCGCGGGTGTGGCGGAGGAATACGGCCGATTGGACGTGCTGGTCAACAACGCGGGCATCGGCGTGCCCGGGACCGTCGAGAACACCGACACCCCCACCTGGCGCCACGTCTTCGCGGCCGATGTCGAGGGGGTCTTCTTCGCCTCCAGGGCCGCGCTGCCCCACCTGCGTCGCGTCGGGGGCTGCATCGTCAACGTCGGCTCGGTGTCCGGGCTCGGCGCGGACTGGGGCCTGGCCGCCTACAACGCCGCCAAGGGGGCACTGGTCAACCTCACCAACGCCATGGCACTCGACCACGGCCACGAGGGCGTGCGCGTCAACGCCGTCCACCCGAGCCTCACCCGCACCCCGGTGGCGGCGCCCATCTTCGAGAACGCGGACATACTCGCCGCGTTCCGTCAGCGGATCCCGATGCAGCGCCCCGCCGAACCGGCCGAGGTCGCCGATGTCATCGCTTTCCTGGCCAGCTCCGAGGCCCGCTTCGTCAACGGTGCCCACATTCCCGTCGACGGCGGGCTCAGTGCATCCAATGGTCAACCGCGCATGTTCTGACGGCCCGCACATGGAAGTCGCCCCCGGCCCCGGAGGGGGCCGGTCGATCGTCGGCCTACTCGGCGTCCGCCGGGAGCTCGACGGGGTACTCCTCGCCGAAGTCGGCGGAGACGGAGACGGCCTGCCAGGTTCCGGCCTCGGCGGTCTGCTGCCGCGAGTGGTCGAGCGCCATCTGCGCCGCGTTCGCGCCCAGGAGCAGGTGGGCGGGGAGGTGGTCGCGCTTGACCACGCGTACCAGGATCCCCGCGGCGCGGTCCGGGTCGCCGGCCGACCGGCTGGCGCGGACCAGGTCGGTGAAGGCGCCGACCGTCGGCTGGTACTCCGCCGGGACCTCCTGGATGTCCATGGAGGCGCCCGCCCAGTCGGTGGCGAAGCCGCTGGGCTCGACGACCAGGTAACGGATGCCGAACGGCGCGGTCTCGGTGGCGAGCACGCGGGTGAGGCCGTCGATCGCGAACTTGGCCGCCTGGTAGGAGCCCAGGCCGGCACTGCCGCCCACCCGGCCGCCGATGGAGGAGAACTGGACGACGATGCCGCCGCCCTGCGCCTTCAGCAGGGGCAGGGCCGCCTTGGAGACGTTGTACACGCCCCAGAAATTCGTCTCGAACTGGCGGCGGAAGTCGTCCTCCGGAGCCGTCTCGACCGGGGCGACGTTCGCGTAGCCGGCGTTGTTGACGACCACGTCGACGCGGCCGAAGCGGTCACGGGCGGCGTCGAGCGCGGCAGCGGCTGCGGCGGAGTCGGTCACGTCGAGTGCGACCGGGAGGACCTTGTCGCCGAATCGCTCGACCAGGTCGGCGAGCTGTTCCGGCCTGCGGGCGGTGGCGACGACCTGGTCGCCCGCCTCCAGGGCGGCGACCGCGAGGGAGCGGCCGAAGCCGCGGGAGGAACCGGTGATGAACCACGTCTGGATTTCCATACAGATAGCGAAACACGGTTGCGTTAATAGCGCAACCCTGTTGCGTTAACATGTCCGTATGGTCAGCCGCAGTGAGTCCACCAGAGCCCGGAGCCCCGAGGCCAAGCGCGCCCGCGAGGCCGCGATCCTCGCCGCGGCGGCCCGTCTGGCCACGGTGAACGGCATCCGGTCGGTGACCTTGACCGACATCGCCGCGGAGGTCGGCATGCACAAGTCGGCGATGCTCCGCTATTTCGAGACCCGGGAAGAGATATTCCTGCGCCTGGCCGCCGCCGGGTGGACGGAGTGGTCGCAGGCGGTGCGCGAGCAGCTCGCCGACGCGGTGCCCGGCACGGACGACGAGGACTCCGCGGAGGCCGTGGACCGGGAGCCTCGCCTGCATGCGGTCGCCGGCCTGCTGGCCGAGTCGCTGGTGGCGCGGCCCCTGTTCTGCGACCTGCTCGCCCACACGCCGATGAACCTGGAGCGCAACGTCTCGCTGGAGAGCGTCCGCTCCTTCAAACTGACCGCCATCGCCGAGTTCACGGCCGTGAGCGAGGCGCTGCGCCGGGTGGCCCCGCTGAGCCCGGCGCAGGCCGGCAACGTCGTCGCCACGGGCACGTCGATGGCCGGAGCACTGTGGCAGATGGCCGCCCCGGGCACCGAACTGCGCCGCCTCTACGAATCGGACCCGGACCTCGCCCACGCCGTCGTCGACGTCGCCCCCCGGCTGACCGACATCCTCAGCGCACTGCTCCGGGGCTACAGCGCCGGCGGCGAAACCGGGTAGTTCGCGCGGGTCTTAGGACTGGTAGGCCGCGGAGATCTGGCCGACCAGGACGGCGAACGGCATGTCGAGGGCCGCATAGAGGGCGCCGGACTCGGGGGCGGCGTTGTCGGCCAGGGCCTCGACCATGAGCGTGGCGTAGTCGCTGACGATGACGCCCGCCTGCTGCATGCGCAGCAGTCCGGCCTCCCGCTTGGCCTGGCTGAAGGTGCCGGAGGCGTCCACGGCGACGTACGCGTCGTACCCGGCGGCCGTCGCGGAGATCGCGGGCAGTGCCGCGCACACCTCGAGGGACACCCCGGCGAAGATCAGTTTCTGTCGGCCGGTGGCTTCGATGGCCTCGCAGACCCGGTCGTCGTGCCAGGCATTGACCGTGCTGCGGTCGATGATCTTCTGTCCGGCAGGCAGCGCCTCGACCAGCTCGGGGGTGGTCGGCCCCCACATGCTGTCGGCCGCGGTGGTGGTGGCGACCAGCGGGATGCCCAGCACGGCCGCCGCCCGTGCCAGCGCCACCACGTTGTGTTTCAGCTCGCCGACCGGGATGTCCCGGACGCCGGACAGAAGGCCCACCTGGTGGTCGACCAGCACCACGGCCTCATCGACGACCTCGAACGCCTGGGCTACGTCGAGCGCAAACCCGACCCCGCGGACCGCCGCGCCAAACTGATCTGCCCCACCGAACGCGGGCTGCTCCAGATGGAGGCCGCCGCCTCCATCATGCGCACGATCGAGGAACGCCACGCGAAGGCACTGGGCGAGCAGGAGTACGCCGCCTTCAAGACGGCTCTCCACCGCGTGGCCGATCTCCAACGCAAGGCCGGTACGACAGCCAAGGCGCCGGAGCGCGGCCAGGGCAACTGAGCGGCCGGCGAGCCCGGTTGAGCTGTGGCCCATCGCCGAACGTGCCTGCTCCCGGCCGGTCACGGCGACCGGATCTCTGGCAGGGAACGCTGCGGCGGCGCATCATGAAGCGAGTGCCCCGGGGGCGAGGAGGGTCCGGCGGCGGCCGGTCCGGCAGAAGGAGCTCGAAGATGCCGAGCGGAACGGATGACGGCCCGACCACCACGGCATGGGTGGTCGACCACACCGCACCGGCCGCGGAGCATCCGCTGCGCCGCGTGGAACGCTCCCTCGACCCGCTGGGGCCGACCGGCCTGCTCGTCGAGGTGCGCGCGTGCGGGGTGTGCCGCACGGATCTGCACCTCGCCGAGGGGGACCTGGCGCCCCGCACTCCGCGATGCACCCCCGGTCATGAAGTCGTCGGCCGGGTGCTGTCCACGGGGCCCGAGGCCGAAGGCTTCAGCGAGGGCGACCGGGTCGGTGCCGCCTGGCTGGCGGGCACCTGCGGCACCTGCCGCTACTGCCGGGCGGGACGGGAGAACCTCTGTCCGAACTCGCGCTACACCGGCTGGGACATCCACGGTGGCTACGCACAACACGCGGTGATCGACGCACGCTACGCCTATCATCTGCCGGAAGGCCCGCCGGACGAGGAACTGGCACCGCTGCTGTGCGCCGGGATCATCGGCTACCGGGCCCTGGGACGTGCCGCGCTGCCACCCGGAGGCCGGCTCGGCATCTACGGCTTCGGCGCCTCCGCCCACCTGACCGCCCAGCTCGCGATCGGCCGCGGCGCCACCGTTCACGTCATGACCCGCTCCGAGGAGGCGCGCCGCCTGGCCCTCGACCTCGGAGCCGCCTCCGCGACCGGGGCGTACGATGCGCCGCCCGAGCCCCTCGACGCGGCGATCCTCTTCGCGCCGGTCGGCGACCTTGTCCCCACCGCCCTCGCCGCGCTCGACCGCGGCGGCACGCTCTCCGTGGCAGGCATCCACCTCTCGGACATTCCGGTCCTGAACTATCAGCGGCACCTCTTCCAGGAACGCACCCTGCGCAGTGTCACCGCCAACACCCGCGCCGACGGCCGCGCTTACCTCGCCGAGGCGGCCCACCGTCCGCCTGTTGTCCACGTCCAGCGCTATCCGATGAGCCGTGCCGACGACGCGCTCGCTGACTTGGCAGCGGACCGTGTCACGGGGGCGGCGGTGCTCCTGCCGGGCTGAACGCGGAGCCGGCCGGGACACCGCGGGCCCGGAGCTCACTCGTGAGCCACGACCGCGACCGGGCAGGGAGCGTGGTGGAGGGCGGCCTGCAGGACAGGCCCGATGGGTGGAGCCAGGGCGGAGCGCTTCTGCCGGCGGCCGGTGACGAGCAGCGCGGCACCGGCGGCTTCCTGTACGAGCACCTGGGCGGGGCTGTCCAGGCGCACGGTCTCCGTGACGTCCACTGCCGGGAACTTCGCGCGCCATGGGCGCAGTGCGTCGCCCAGTGCCTTCCGGGCGTCGGCGGCCAGTTCCTCCGCCATGTCGGGATCGATACCCCAGGGAGCGAATGCCCCTGCGGGCAGGCTCCTCCCGTGGACGGCGCGCACGGACACACCCCGCCGTGCGGCGGCGTCGAAGGCGAACTCGAAGACCCGGTCGCACGGGTCGTGCAGCCCCAGACCCAGGACCACGTCGCCCTGGACCGGGGGAGTCTCCCCGGCGTCCTCCCCGGCACGAACGAGAACCACCGGGGTGGTGGTTCGTGCCACCACGTGCAGGCCGACGTCCCCGAGAAAATAGGCCGCGATCGGCGACATGCCCCGGGAGCCGAGCACGAGCATCCGGGACTCCGCCGCGGCGGTCAGCAGCGCGGTACCGGGCTCCTCCGCCACAAGGTCTTCCACGACAGGAAGATCGGGAAAGTACTTGTGGATCTCCTGCTGTGCGTCATCGACGATCTTCTTCGCCCAGTAGTTCCGGTCGCCTTCCGCCGTGCCTTCCTTCGCCGCCGGGGAGAGCAGGATCCACGCGTGCAGCATCCGCAGCGTACGGTGGCGCAGCTGGGCCTCGCGTGCCGCCCACAGAGCGGCGGACCGGCTCTCCGGGGAACCGTCGAGCCCTACGGTGATGACTGGGTTCATGACAAGCACCTCCGCCGCTCAGGGGCCCGCGGACCCCTGTTCCAGGTCGTACGGCCCGTACAGGTCGAGGACGCACCACTTCCCATCATGCGGCGGTCGATGGCAGCCCGCTCAGGGGCCGAACCGGCCCCTCAACACAAGTCGCTCACATGCCCATCATGTGGTGATCCATAGCTGTTTCCGGCATGATGAGGGCATTTCCATTACAGCTGCTGCCGATGGTGCAGTCGTAGTGCTCGCAGCCCGGCCCCTCCAGCGTGCCGCTGGACGCATGGCTGCCCGCCGGGCCGCCCGTCGCGGTGAAGGTGACGGGGGCGTCGGCCATCTGGTAGCGGACCACGGCTGTGCTGGACTCCCGGGGGAAGCCGGACACCCCGAGGAAGTGGACCGAGGTGACCCGGAAGGTGTCCGATTCCCGGGGACGGAGGACATGCCCTTCGTCCGGGGCTTCGTCGAACGACCCGGACACCGACTTCGACGTCAGTACCAGAGCATGCGTCGACTGGTTGCTCACGGTGACCTCGTAGTGCTCACGCCCCAGCATGGGCTTGGCGAATTCCTTGTTCATGCCCTCCAGCGTGCGCGCGGGAGCGTGCACGCAGGGTCATCCGACCGTCGGGATGAGCGGGGGAGTGCCGGTCCCCCGATCAGTGGGTCGGGGCGGGTGGTGAACACCCGCCCCCACACGAGGCGGTTCAGACGCGGAGCATCTCCGCGACCACCGACCGCCACTCCTCGCCCGGCCGTTCGGCCAGTGGACCGGCCAGCGTGTCGGCGCGGTAGCGGTGGCGGTGCACCAGGCCGGGAGCGGTCCCGGCTGCGGGGCGGATGTCACTGGGGCTGTCCAGCAGCCGTACGAGTTCGGCCGCGAACTCGGCCCAGTCGACGTGCCCCCCGATGGCGTTGGCCGTCCCGTTCACCGGCTGCTCCAGGCAGTGCACCAGGGCGCGCGCCAGCGCGGCGGCGTGCACCCACGGGGCGCCGGACCACAGGTCGCCCGAGGCCGGGACGGCGCCCGTCGGTGGCAGCGTGACCGGCACCCCGGCCAGGGCGGCCTGGTAGAGGGTGCCGGTCGCGCCCCAGCGCAGCTGGTCGCGCAGCCGGGGATGGGCGCCCCAGACGATGGGCGCGCGCACCGCGCTCGCCCCGCCCCGCTCGCCGAACGCCTCCAGGAGCATCCGCTCGCAGTCGAGCTTGGCCCGCCCGTACGAGGTGAGCGGCTCGGCGGACGGCGTGCCCTCCGCCACCTCGGCCACCGGCGGCCTGCCATAGGCGTCCACGCTGCTGACGAAGACGAAGGAGCCCTCGCGCCGCCCGTCCAGCAGCGCCCGCATCGCTGCCACGTCCACCTCCGGCGAGGTGAAGGTGCAGGCGGCGTGGATGACGGAGTCCACCCCGGCGGCGGCCGCGCGCAGGTTGTCGGGGTCCGCGAGGTCGCCCTCCGCGATCTCGATCCCCTCGCCCGCCACCAGGTGCGCCGACTCCGGCCGCACCAGTGCCCGGACCGGGCGGCCGTGCCCGGCCAGCTCCCGCAGGACGAACGCGCCGACGCCGCCGGTGCCGCCGGTGACCAGGACGGTCCCGGTGCGGGGCGCGGACGTACGGCGGGCGGGCCGCGAGGCCGAGCGCTGCCTGGCGCGCTCGTCGAGCAGTGCCCCGAGCCCCCGCGGCGTGCGGTGCTCCATCACGTCCAGACCCGTCAGCGGCACCCCGAACTCCTCCCGCAGCCGGTCGGCCACCCGGACCGCCAGCAGGGAGTGCCCGCCCAGGAGGAAGAAGTCGTCCTCGGGGCCGGCCGGTTGGCCCAGGAGCTCGCCGAACACCGCGCCGACGGCGGACGTCGCGGCACTCGTCCGCGCATCCGCCACCACGGGGGCTTCGGGCGCCCGGCCGGTGTGCGTTCCGGCGGGGGACAGCGGCCGCCCGGGGGAGGCGAGCCGGTCCGCGAAGGCACGCAGCAGCCCGCGGGCGGTCTCCTCGTCCAGCCGTGCCGGGTCGTACTGCACCAGGCAGCGCGGGCCGGTGCGGTCGGTGGCTTCCTCCAGATAGAAGCCGAGGCCGAACTTGGCCGTCCCCAGCCGGATGTCGACAGGCTCGTACTCCGCCCCGGCCGGCCGCAGGGAGACCGGCTTGCCCAGGACGTCGGCGGTCACGCCCACCAGGGGATTGCCCGCCCCGTCCCGGGCGGCCGCGCCCAGCCGCTCCACGATCAGGTCGAAGGGGACATGGCGGTGGTCCTGCGCCGCCAGCAGCTCGTCCCGCACCCGGGACAGCACAGTGGCGAAGTCCCCGGCGCCGCGGAGATCCGGCCGGATGGGAAGCGTATTGACGCACAGGCCGACCAGCCCCCGCGTCCCGGCCCGGTCGCGGTGCCCGCTGGCACAGCCGATGACCAGGTCCCGCTCGCCGGTCGTCTCCCACAGCGCGGTGAACGCCGCGGCGAGGACCACGGTGAAGAGGGTGGCACGGTGCGTACGCCCCGTCGCGCGCAGGCCCTCGACGGCCTTGTCGGTCAGCGGCTCGGCGACGATGTGCCCCTCGCCACGACCGCCGCCCTTGTGGGGCAGGGCCAACGGGCGTGCGCCCGCGAGCCGTTCGGTCCAGTACGCGAGCCCCGGGGCGAGCGCTGCCGAGGCCGACCGCTCCCGCCACGCGAAGTCCGCGTAGCTCGGCGCCTCGCCCTCCGGCTCCGCCTCGTCCCCCGCCAGCGCCGCCCGGTAGCGGTCGTCCAGCTCCCGGGCGACGATCTCCAGCGACCCGCCGTCGATGGCGATGTGATGGAAGGTCAGCAGCACGGTGTGGTCGTCGGGCGCGTGCCGCAGGTGCAGGGCCCGCAGCACCGGCCCGGCCGCCAGGTCGAAGGGGCGGGACGCCTCCTCGCGCAGCAGCCGTTCGGCGTCGGTCGGCGCCTCCACCGTCGGCACCGCGACCGGCCCGGCCGGGACGGCTTCCTGGTACGGCTCGCCGTCGCTCTCGCGGTAGCGCGTGCGCAGCACGTCGTGGCGGCGCACCAGGCCGGTCAGGGCCCGGGCGAACGCGTCCGGGTCGAACGGGCCGCGCACCCGGGTCGCGAAGGGCACGTGGTACAGGGGGCCGGTGTGGCCCAGGCGTTCCATCAGCCACATGCGGTGCTGGGCGTGCGAGAGCGGTGCGCGCCCCCGTGGCGGACGGGCGGGTTTCTTGCCGGTGTCGGTCCGGCGGGCGCGGGCCAGCCGGAGCAGTGCCTCCTGGCGTGCGGTGTCCTCGGTGACGCTCATCGGGCGCCCTCGGTCTCCGCGCCGTACGCCTTGGCCAGCTCGTCCTCGATCAGCCGCGCCTGCCCGGCCACGGTGGGGGAGGAGAAGAACGCCGCGAGCGGCAGGTCCACCCCCAGGTCCTCGCGGAGGTCGTCCACGATGCCGAGGGCCAGCAGGGAGTGGCCGCCCAGGGCCAGGAAGTCGGCCTCGGGGTCGGCCACTTCGCGCTCCAGGGCCCGTTCCCAGGCATCCGCCACCGCCCGCTGCATCGGTGTCAGTTCACCACCGGCGGGGGTATCGGTGCCGCTGGTCGGCGGGAGTTCGGCCAGGGCGTGGCGGTCGACCTTGCCGTAGGCGGTGAGCGGCAGTCCGGTGACGACCGACCACGCGTTGGGCAGCAGGTGCGGGGGGAGCCGGTCCGCCAGGTGGTCGCGCAGCTCGGCGGGGGTGGGACGGGCGCCGTCCGCGGGGACGACGAAGGCCGTCAGCCGCGCGTCCCCGGCGTCGTGCCGCACCACGGTGACCGCCGCGTCGGACACCCGCGGATGGGAGCGCAGTGCGTGCTCGATCTCGCCGGGCTCGATGCGGTAGCCGCGGACCTTCACCTGGTCGTCCAGGCGGCCGTGGAACTCCAGGACGCCGTCGGGGCGCACCGAGGCGAGGTCGCCGGTGCGGTAGAGCGGGCCCAGCGAGGGGTGCTCCACAAAGCTCTCGGCCGTGCGCTCGGGCTGGCGCAGATAGCCGCGGGCGAGCCGGGAGCCGCCGAGCCACAGTTCGCCGCGGGTGCCGGGCGGCAGCGGTTCGCCGCGCTCGTCCAGGACGTGGGCCGTCGCCCCGGCGACCGGGCGGCCGATGGGCGGCGGGCCGTCGCAGTCGGCTTCGCGCACCCGGTGGCAGGTGGCGAAGGTGGTCGCCTCGGTCGGACCGTAGCCGTTGACCAGCTCCAGCCACGGGTGCTCGCGCAGCACGGCGCGCGCGTGCGGTGCCGACAGCGCCTCGCCGCCGACGAGCAGCGAGCGCAGCACGGCGAAGACCGACGAGCCGCGCGCGGCCAGGTGGTGGAAGAGCGCCGCGGTCAGCAACGCCACGGTGACGCCCAGCCGTTCCACGTCCCGGCCCAGGCTCTCCAGGGACTGCCGGTCGGCGGTGGATACGACCACGGCGGCTCCGTTGGCCAGCGCCACCCACACCTCGAACGGGGAGGCGTCGAAGGTCAGCGGCGAGTGGAAGAGCACCCGGTCGCGGGCGGTGACCGTCACATAGTCCGGGTCGACGGTCAGTTCGGCCACGGCCCGCTGGGGGATCGCCACTCCCTTGGGGCGGCCGGTCGAGCCCGAGGTGTACATCACATAGGCGAGCGCGTCCGGATCGTAGGAGCACGGCTCCAGCAGGACCTCCTCCGGGCCGGTTTCGGGCACTCCGCCCGCGGCGACGGCCAGGGACCGGCCGGCCGCGATGCCGGCGGCCTCCAGCAGGTCCTTCTGGCCCACGACGAGGACGGCCTCGGAGTCCGCCAGCATCGTCTCGGTGCGCGCCCGGGGGTAGGCCGCGTCCAGCGGGACGTAATGGCCACCCGCCCACCACACGGCGAGCTTCGCGACGACGACGCTCACCGAGTGCGGCAGCAGGAGGCCCACGGCGGTGCCGGGGGTGACGCCGCGGCGGCGGAGGGTGGTGGCCAGACGCTGGGCGGCGGCGGTCAGTTCACGGTAGGTGAGCGCCTGGGTTCCGTCCCATACGGCCAGGGCCTCGGGGGTGTCGGCGGCGTGGCCGATGATCCGGCCGAGTACGCCGCCGGGCCGGGCGGTTTCGCTCCCCGGCCGCTCCTCCCGGGGCTCCCCGGCCCCCTGCGGCATGCTCGGGGTGTCGCTCCCGGACGCCGGACGGACCGTGTTGTCCAGCAGTGCCGCGATGGCACGCAGATCCGGCTGGCGCAGCAGTTGCGGTGCCCGCAGCCGCACTCCGCACTCCTCCTCCAAGGCGGTCAGCAGCCGGGCCGCCGTCAGTGAATCTCCGCCTGCGCCGAGGAAGTTGTCGCCGGGGCCGATCTCCGGGTTGCCCAGGAGCTTGCGGCACAGGCCGACGACCAGCTCCTCGGTGGAGCCCTCCGTCGGCTGTGCGGCGGCGGGTTCCGTGTGCTGCGCCGCGAGCAGCGCGGCACGGTCCACCTTGCCGTTCGCGTCGAGCGGGAAGGCGTCGACGCACCGGACCGCCGACGGCACGGCCTGCTCCGGCAGCCATGCGCGCACCGACTCCAGCAACTCGGCCTCGCCGGGCGCCTCCTGGCCGGGTTCGGGGCGGACGAACGCGATCAGCAGGCTGCCTGCCCCTTCCGCGCTCCTGACCGCCACCGCCGCGCGCAGGATGCGCGGATCGCGCTCGAACGCCGCCTCGATCTCGGCCGGTTCGATCCGTACGCCGCGTATCTTCAGCTGCTCGTCGAGGCGGCCGAGGAACTCCAGCACGCCGTCCTCCCGCATCCGCACCCGGTCCCCGGTGCGGTAGACGCGGTCGGTGCCGGTCAGCTCCGATGGTGGTGCCACGAAGCGCCGGGCCGTCAGTTCCTCGTCGAGGTAGCCGAGGGCCAGCCCGGCTCCGCCGATGCGGAGTTCGCCCTTCTCCCCGCGCGGCACGACCCGGCCCTCGGCGTCGGTGACGCAGAGCGCGACGCCCGCCACCGGCGAGCCGATCGGCGGCAGGCCGTCCTCCGTGGCACCCGTCAGCTCGTGGGTGGTGACCAGGACGGTCGCCTCGGCCGGGCCGTAGGCGTTGTCGACCTGCGCGGTGACGTCCGCCCCGGGGCGGCGGCGCAGCCGGTCGCCGCCGATCTGGAGGTGGCGCAGCGGCAGATCGCGCGGCCAGGGCCGTTCCAGGACGAGTTCGGCCAGGGGGGTGGGCAGGATCGCGACGGTCACGCCCGCGCTCCGCCACCAGTCGGTGAGGGTGTCCGGGTCCCAGCGGACGGCGTCCGGCGGGACGGTGAGCGCCGCCCCGGAGGTGAGGGCCGTCCACAGCTCCATGATGTGCGGGTCGAAGGAGGGGCCGACCAACAGGCTGTGCCGGTCACCGGGGCCGCACCCCGTGCGTCCGGCGTACCAGCGCAGCCGGTGGGCCAGGGCCGGACCGGTCACCGCCACCGCCTTCGGCGTGCCGGTCGAGCCTGAGGTGAGCACCGCGTAGAAGGTGCCTTCGGGTGCCGTGCGCAGGGCGGCGGCGGGAGGTTCGGCGGGGAAGGCGGCGAGGGCCGGGGCGTCCGCGTTCGCCCCCTGCTCGGGCAGGGGCAGGGGCGTCTCGTCCGGGCGGTACGCGCGCGGCAGCACCTCGGCCGTCCCGATGAGGCAGGTCACGCGCAGCCGGTCGGTGACCGCGGCCAGCCGCCGCTCGCCGGGGCGCGGGCCCAGCGGGAGGTAGACCGCGCCGAGGCGGGCCAGTGCCACGGCCGTCGCCACCAGGGCCACGGAGCGGTCCAGGCACACGCCGACGAGGTCGCCGGGGCGTACCCGGTCGCGCAGCGCCTCGGCGGTGCGCTCGGCCAGTGCGTCCAACTGGCCGTAGGTCCAGGTCAGTTCGTCGTCCTCGACGGCAGGGGCGGACGGGTTCGTGAGGACCCGTTCCGTGTAGCGGGCCAGGACGTCGTCCCAGCAGGGGGCGGCAGGTGCCGCACCGTACGCGATGGATGCAGTGGTCATGATTCCTCGGTTCGCAGAGATCGGGGTGGCGGAAGGGCGAGTGCTCAGCCCAGGCCCATGGCCCGGGCGATGATCACCTTCTGGATCTCCGAGGTGCCCTCGATGATCGTCATCATCCGGACGTACCGGTAGAGGAACTCCAGCGGATGGCCGCGGACCCAGCCCGTCGCCCCGTGCACCCGCAGCGAGCGGTCGACGACGCGCACCGCCGTCTCGGAGGCGGTCAGCTTGGCCAGCGCCGCGTTCTCCGGCGCCTCCACCCCCCGGTCCACCAGCCGCGCGCAGGCGAGGGTCAGCAGCTTGGCCGCCTCCACCTCCGCCCGGCTGCTCACCAGGTGTTCCTGGACGTGCTGGTAGGCGCCGATCCGCTCGCCGAAGGACCGCCGTTCGCGGGCGTACTCCACGCCCAGGCGGAGGGCGTACTCCGCGATGCCGTTGCACATCGCGGCCACCACCAGGCGGCCCCGGGAGAGGCTGTCGATGCCGTTGCCCAGTGCCGCGCCGATGCCGGCCTCGCCGCCGATGACCGCGTCGGCGGGCAGCCGCACCTCGTCCAGCACCAGCTCGAACAGCTCCTCGCCGGACATGCCGTCGTAGCGCTGGCCGATCCGCAGCCGGGGATGGTCCATCTCCACCACGAAGGCCGTCGGGCCCTCCTCGGCCCTGGCCACCACGATCGCGAAGTCCGCGTGTCCGGCGTTGCTCACGAACGTCTTGCGGCCGGACAGCAGCCAGCCGCCGTCCTCCTGGCGGGTCGCGGTGCTGGTGAGGTGGAAGGCGTCCGAGCCCGCGTTGGGCTCGGTCAGCGCCAGGCAGCGCGTCGCCTCGCCGCGCACCAGAGGCATCAGGTAGCGCTTGATCTGCTCTTCGGTGCCCTGCCGCAGCAGCGGGCTCGGCCCGTCGGAACCGGCCAGTGCGTACGGGGCGAGCGGGCAGCCGCTGCGGCCCGCCGCGTGGTGCAGCTGCACCACGGCGCTGAACGGCAGGTCGGAGCCGCCCAGTTCCTCGGGGTGGTCGGCCGCGTAGAAGCCCAGCCGGGCCGAGCGGGTGCGGACGTACGCGCGTAGATCTGCCGGAGGCAGCTCGCCGCTCTCCGGCAGGTCGGCGGCGAGCGGTACGAGCTCCCGGCGGACGAACGACTCGAAGGCGTCGACGATCTCCCGGTGTTCGTGCTCCAGGACGGACGAGGGGGCGGTGCTCATCGGGTCGCCTCCATGACGGCGCGGGCCTGCTCGGCGAGGACGGGGTGACCGAAGAGAACCCGCAGCGGCGGGCGGGAGCCCAGGCGGGGTTCCAGCCAGGCGGCGAGCTGGGCGGCGAGCAGCGAGTGCCCGCCGACCTGGAAGAAGTGGGACGACGGCGAGAAGTCAGCGTGGCCCAGCACCTCCCGCCAGCCCTCGCTCAGCAGCTCCACCGCCGGGTCGGCCGGGGCGGCGGCCGTGTCCGGCGCGCCGTCGCGGGCCTCGTCCGGGGCGGTGGCCGCGAGGCGGGTCAGTGCGGCGCGGTCCGGCTTGCCGCCGGACAGCAGCGGCATGGCGTCCAGCCGTATCCAGCGGGACGGGACGAGCGCGGCGGGCAGCCGGGCGGACAGCGCCTCGTGCAGCAGCCGGGCGTCGGGCTCGGCTCCGCCGTCGAGGAAGCCGACCAGGCACGGGGTGCCGGCGGCCTGGCCGAGTACCACCGCGCACGACCGGCCGCCGAGCTCGGCCGAGGCGGCGGCCTCTATCTCCTCCAGCTCGATGCGGTAGCCGCGCAGTTTGACCTGGTTGTCCTGGCGGCCGAGGAAGTGCACCAGCCCGTCGTGGCCCCGGTGGCCGAGGTCGCCGGTCAGATAGACCCGCTCACCGCCGAGCTCCGGCACGGTGACGAAGCGGGCCGCGGTGGCCGCCCGCGCCTCCTCGCCGCCGAGGTAGCCCTCGGCCAAGGCGGCGCCGGACACGGCGAGTTGACCGACCGCACCTGAGGGCAGCGGGCGCAGCCCGGCGCCCAGGACGTGCACCCCGACCCCCGGCAGCACCCGGCCCAGCGGCACCTCGGCGCACTCGTCCAGCCCCTCCCGGGTCACCTCGTGGACGGTGGAGGTGATGGTCGCCTCGGTCACCCCGTAGGCGTTGAGTACGGTGGCGTCCGTGGCCGCGAGCACCTCCCGCAGCGCGGCGGCGGGCAGCCGCTCACCGCCGAGGACCAGCAGCCGGGGCTCCCACCGGCCGTCCCCGAGCGCGGCGCACAGCTCCTCGCGCACCGCCAGGAGATAGCTCGTCGGCAGATTCGCGACCGTGACCCGGCGCGAGGCCAGCACCGCGATCAGCTCCGGCGCCGTCGGCACCTCCCGTTGCGGCAGGACGAGGCAGGCACCGGCGAGCAGCGACGGCAGAACCTCCTCAAGCGCCACGTCGAACGAGGGCTGGGCGAAGAGCAGCACCCGGTCGTCACGCGTCAGCCCGAACCGCTCCGCCGCCGCCCCGGCGTGGTGGGCCAGCGCGGCCCGGCCGACCACCACGGCCTTGGGCAGACCCGTGGAACCCGAGGTGTGGATGATGTACGCCGCGTCCGTAAGGCACTCGGCCGACTCGGCGCGGGGGAACGCCGCACCGTCCAGCAGGGCGAGCGGCAGGCCCTCCGCGGGCAGCGCGAGCGCGCTCTCCCGGTCCGTCACCACGAGCGCAGGGCGCAGTCGCCGCAGCAGCGTCTCCAGCCGTTCCGCCGGGTCGTTGGGGGACAGCGGGCAGTACACCGCGCCCAGCCGCAGACAGGCCAGCAGGGTCACCACGCTGTCCACGCCGCGCGGCAGCACGGCCGCCACCGGCTTCCCCGGCCGCACCCCCGAGGCCCGCAGCCGACCGGCCAACTCGCCGACCAGGCCGTCGAGTTCGCCGTAGGTGAGCTTGCGGGCACCCGCGACGATCGCGGTCGCCCCTGCCTCGGCCCGCGCCACGGGGTCGAGTACGCCGTCGCCGGCCATCGACGCCGGCTCCGGCCGGGCGGCGGGCGGTTCGGGAGCGAGGGAGGCGAGCGCGGTGGACGGCGCGTCCAGATACGCGCGCAGCAGGCCGAGGAAGCGTTCGGACAGCAGCCGGGCGGTCTCCTCGGCGAACAGGTCGCGGTCGTAGTCCCACACCAGCGTCATGCCCGCCGCGCCACCGCGCGGCCCGACCGTGCGGCGGTCGTCCGGGATCAGCACCAGGTCCAGGTCGAAGCGGGTGGTGCCGGTGTTGAAGCCCTCGGACAGCGATACCTCCAGGCCCGGCACCGCGATCTCGGGCAGGTGCGCGTCATGGGCACTGAACATCACGCTGAACAGCGGGTTGTCCGCGCCCCCGGTGTGCAGTCCCAGGGTGCGGGTCAGGACCTGCACGGGCACCTCCTGATGGGGCAGCGCCCGGATCAGGCCGTCGGTCACCTCGTCCACCACCGCGTCGGCACCGGCCTCGGGGTCCAGCCGCAGCCGCAGCGGAATGGTGTTGACGAACATGCCCGCGGTCCCCTCGAACCCCGCCGGGCGGTTGCCGACGGCCGTGCCGACGACCAGGTCGGCGCGCCCGCTGTGGCGGCGCAGCAGTTCGGCGAACAGGCCCAGCAGTGTGGAGAACGGGGTGTGGCCCTGGGTGCGGCTGTGGACGCGCAGCCGCTCGGCGAGGTTCGCGTCGACGGTCTGGCGCAGCTGGCCTCCCGCGTGCCTGCGCATCGCGCCGGGCCGGGTGAGGCCGGGGAGCGGCAGGTCGAAGGAGGCGTCGCCCAGCTCCCGCTGCCAGTGGGCCAGCCCGGCCTCCCGGCGCTCCTGGCGCCCGGGGCCGTCGGCGGCCGCGATGTGCTCCTCGTACGAGGGGGCATCGGGCAGGACGACGGGCTCGCCCAGTACCCGCGCCCGGTACACCGTGAACACATCGCGCAGCAGGATCGCGAACGAGTGCCCGTCGTGCACGAGATGGTGCTCCACGTGGATCAGCCGGTGGTGGTCCGCACCGAGGCGGACCAGGCACCAGCGCAGCAGAGGCGCCTCATGGACGTCGAGCGCCGTCTCGGCCTCGGCCCGCAGCAGCCGGGCGAACGCCTCCTCGGGTTTCTCCTCCCGGCCGAGGTCGACGGTGCGCAGGCGTGGCGGACACCCTTCGCGTACTCGCTGGCCGGGCAACTCGCCCGGCTGGTCAACGAGTTCGAGACACAGTCCGGGGTGCCGGTCCAGGGCCGCGGCGAGCCCGGCCCGCAGGGCCTCCTCGTCGAGGGCGCCGCGCAGGTCGACAGTGGCGGTGAAGTTGTAGGCGCGGCTGCCGGGCTGCATCTGCTCGTGCAGCCACACGATCTCCTGGGATGCGGAGAGAGGGAACATGGTCAACCTTTCCGGTCGGTGTGCCGGGTGGACGGTGCGCCGGGTGCCGGTCCGGCGGGCGGCGCACCTGAGAGGGGCGGCGGCTGGGCCGGTGGGCTCAACTCGCCGTGGTCTGTGGGGCGCATGCGGTGCGCAGGGTGGCGAGGAGGACGGCGAAGGCGTCCTCGGCGAGGCCGTCCGGGACGGCCGTGCGCTGCCACACCATGCGGACGAGCAGGTCGGTGCCGTAGGAGACGGACACGGCGAAGGGCGCCTGGAGAGGGCGGTCGTCCACATGCGTCTCGTGGCCGGTGGCGCCGCCCAGCCGCAGCGGCGGGCGCCGGTGCAGGTCCTCGAAGGTGAGCACCCCGTCGAGGTGCCCGGACCAGGGCACGCCCGCGCCCCGGGCGGCGTGCACCACCTCGTCGAACGGGGCGTCCGCGCGGTCGAGGTCGTCCCACCAAGCTGTCGTACGCTCGTCCGGACCGCATTCGGTGGCCGGGTGGACGACCGTGTTGAGGAAGCAGCCCAGCACCGGCGCCGCCGCGGCGGGCCGGCCGCCCCACGGGTAGCCGAGGGCCGGTGTGTGCCCGGCGCCGTACAGGGTGCGGGCGGCGGCGGCACAGCCGTCGAGCAGCGCCGGGAAGGCCACCGCCCGGCCGCCGTCCGCCGGGAGCGGCAGCCGGCGCAGGGCGGCGCCGGTACCGGGCGCGGCGTCGCGCGGCGCGGCCGGGGCGGGCGGTCGCAGGACCGCCAGGCGGCGGGCCCAGTAGCTCAGGGAATCCGGCCCCGACGCCCGCTCCTCGGCGGCCAGCTGAAGGTGTACGGCCTCGCGGTAGCCCGCCAGCTCGGCCGCCGCCTCGGTCTCCGGCACGTCGTACGGGCCGAGGCCGTGGTCGTAGGCGCGCGTGAGGTCTTCCGTGATCCGGCCCAACGACTGCTCGTCGCAGGCCGCGTGGTCCAGGACCAGGGCGAGGAGCTCGGATTCGGCTCCGCCGTCCGGGACTTCGGTTCCGGGTCCGGTTTCGGAGGCGGCGAGGAAGAACCGCAGCGGCGGCCCGTCCACGGGCCAGTCGCCCAGCGCCCTCACCAGGGCCCCGGCGGCCCGCTCCCCGGGGCGCACGGCCACCCGGTGCGCCCACCCCCGCGCGGCGCCGACGCGCTGCACCGGAACGCCCCGGCGCACCTCGGGCCGGGCCCGCAGGGCGGGGTGCAGGGCGGCCAGGTATCCGGCGGCGGCGCGCAGCCGGTCGAGGTCGACGGCCCCGCGCGGGAAGGCGAAGAACAGCGGGACGAGCGCGGGCCGTCCGGCGGGGTCCATCCGCCGGGTGAGCAGGAAGCGGCGCTGCGCTCCGGTGACGGGCAGCAACTCGCCTGGAAATTCTGGTGTTTGGGTCTCCTCGTCGAGGCGGTGGTACCGGGCGAGATAGGACGCGGTGATGGTGCTGGACTGCACTATGACCTCCCGCGCGCTGGGGGCGCGACGGTTCGTGAGACGACAAGGGGCGGTGGGGCGGGCCGGTTCAGCCCGCGACGGGCGCGGACTCCGGCAGGTCTCGCATCCGCCGCAGCGGCGAGAGCAGCAGCGGCACCGGAACCAGCAGGAATCCGGCCGCGCACACCCAGACGGCGGCGCGCGCTCCGGCGGCCCCCGCGACGGCCCCGCCGAGCAGGGCACCGAAGGGCATGGTGCCCCACACCATGAAGCGCAGGGTGGCGTTCATCCGGCCCAGTAGCTCTGCGGGGCACAGGAGTTGGCGGAAGCTGACCTGGGCAACGTTGTAGACCACGGCGCCGAAGAAGACGGCCGCCGAGGCGATGGCGAACCACACGGCGGCGGCACCGTGCCCGGCCAGCGGCCACAGCAGGGCGAACGGGCCGGTGAGGAGGGGGGAGAGCCAGATGACCCGGGCCCTGCCCACGGCGCGGGCCAGGGTGCCCGCGCACAGGGCCCCGGCCAGTCCGCCGACGGCCGAGGCGGACATCATCAGGCCCATGGCACCGGGCGGCAGATCCAGCACCCGGACGAGGAAGACGGTCTGCACGGCCATCAGCATCGCGGTGAAGAAGTTGGCGATCGCCGTGGTGCAGGCGATCACCCGCAGGACCGGCTGCCGGAAGACGAAGACCAGCCCCTCCGTCACCTGGGCGCGCAGCGATTCCCCCGGAGCGGGGGCCGGCGGCGGTGGCTCGGGGGTGCGGATGCCGCGCAGGAAGACGGCGGACAGCAGATAGCCGATCGCATCGGTCAGCAGGGCGAACGGCGCGCCGACCATCTGCACCAGCGCTCCGCCCAGCCCCGGACCCGCCACCTGCGCCGAGGAGCGCACGGTCTCCAACGCGCCGTTCCCGGCCACCAGCTGCTCGCGGGGCAGCAGGCCCGGCAGGTAGCTCTGGTGCGCCACGTCGAAGAAGACCGTGGCCACACCCGTGATCAGGGCGACCAGATAGAGCTGTGCCATGGTCAGCGCCCCGGCCCAGGCGGCGAGCGGCAGGCTCGCCATCGCCAGCGCCCGTACGACATCGGCCCGGATGAGCACCGGCAGTCGGCGCATCCGGTCGATCCACGCCCCCGCAGGCAGGCCCACCAGCAGGAACGCGGCGGTCTCGGCGGCGGTCAGCACACCCGTCTGCAAGGGAGTCGCGTCGAGCTCGATCACGGCGACCAACGGCAGTGCCACCAGGGTCACTTGAGCACCGAGCTGACTGGCCGTGGCTCCGGCCAACAGTAATCGGAAGTCGATGTTTCGTAATGGACTGCCGACGCGAGGCGTTATTGGCAACATTTGACAGACATTTGGCGATGCCGACCCGTTCAGTCAAAAACGACAGATATTTTCGGTCAGTCGTGTTCGCAATACGGACAGGGGTGGGCTGGATGATCCGTGGACGTGTGCTCAACGTTGCCTGAACGTCACCCCTTGTGACCTGCGGTGTGGGTGCCGGGCGAGTGGAAAACCCGGGAATGCGCCCGCGCCGGTCAAATGTCCGAATACCGGTGCCTCGGTGTGCGGGGCTCTTCGTGCGGCCGCGGTCGGACGGGGTGACGCCGATGAGCTTGCCCCCTCTTGGTGGCGCCGTCGGGGAACTTGTATCGCATGGCGAGCGGCCCGCTCCTGCCGCAACGGGTGAACTGTGTGGTGCGTCACGGTATTTGCGGGTTGCCGGAGGTCAATTCGGAGCCGTAACTTCCGCATAAGGGCTGCCGGGCGACCCCATGTCGCCCTTGAGCCCCATCGGCACCGTTCTTGATCACGCCTGACCGGCGGTCGCCGCCGCCGGTTCGCCCCCTGGGAGTGCACCATGCGTCCGACCCCCCTCGTGAGAGCCGGCCTCGGCCTGACCACGGCCATAGCCATCGTGTCCGCGACAGCGCTGCCGGCCTGGGCCGCGAGCACACCGGCCCCGTCCTCCTCACCGGCCGTGAAGACCGTGCAGACCGCGAAGGACTCTGTGAGCCTCGGCTGGCTCAGCGCCGAGGAGCGCAAGGCCCTCGCGCCCTTTGTTCGCTACGACGGAGGGAGCTACCGGCTGGACGCCAAGGGCGCTCAGGCCGCGGGCGTGAGCCAACGGGCGATCGACGCGGTCGGGACCGCCGTCGCCCGCATGGACACGCTCCTGGACAAGAGGCTCGTGGTCGGCAAGGACAGCGAGGGCGTGGTCGTCGATCCCAAGGCGGCGGCCACCGGCTCGGGCATCAGCCTGCGCAGCACGGAGGCCCAGCTCGCGGAGGGCATCACCGTCAAGGTCACCTGGTTCGGACTACTGATCCACCTGGACCCCTTCGTCACCGGCAAGGTCCAGGCCGGGGTGGACATCACCAAGGACCTCGTCCAGGTCGTGACAAGCGTCGTCACCATCGCCTCCCTGGGCAGCCTCCTTCCCGCCGCCGTGCTCGCCTCGGCGCTGGCGGACCTGGGCTCCAAGGCGGTCTCCTTCTGCACCACACGCAAGGGAGAGCTGTACGTCTACCTCACATGGGCGGGCATCCCGGTCTGCAACCCCCTCGCCTGAGCGAGTCGGCCGCGGCTCCGGGCACCACCGTCACCATGCGGGGTGCCCGGGGCCGGTCATCGGACGAGGTAGCGGCTGACCATGCCATTCATCATGTGTTCGTCGATGTGGCAGTGGAAGAGCCAGGTGCCCGGGTTGTCGGGACGCATGTCGGCCGTGACCACGGTCGCCGGGAGCACGGTCACCACGTCCGTACGGTGACCGCGCACGAGGACCGTGTTGCCGTGCCAGTGCGGGGTGTGGATATCCCTGGCCCCGCCGAGGCCGATGCAGTACCAGCGCACCCGGGTGTCCCGGTCGATGGTGATCGAGGGCCGGGAGTCGGTGGTGCCGGCCGGGCCGTTGCCGAAGAGATAGCCGTTGACGCACGGCTTCCGGTTGCTGGCGAGGAAGGTGGTGTCCGTGGCGTCGATCTCCTGGCCGGCGCCGAACCGGTCGGTGTTCTGTTCCAGATAGGGGCTGACGTTCTCGTCGAACTGGGTGAAGAGCGCGAACACCTCGCGGTCGACGTCCTTCGGGGTGGTGCAGTGGCCGGCCGAGCAACGGCGGGTCACCACCATCGGACCGACGAGCCCGGCATTGGTGCCGGGGACGCCCATCATGACGCTGTGGTCGTGGTAGAGCCAGCCGATGGACGAAGGGTCACGGGGGCCCGGTCCGGCCCGTTCGGGGACCTGCCACACATAGGTGTGGGTCTTGCCGGGATCCACGATGCCGCCGTCCCTGCCGGAGTCCGTGGTTCCGTCATTGACCGACGCCCCCTCGTCGGACGTCGTGTAGAAAACGCCGTGCGGGTGCATCGAGGCCTTGAACGGGGTGTTGTTCTTGAACACCACCCGGATCGTGTCGCCGACATGGGCCCGGATCACCGGACCCAGCAGGCCCATGTACGCCTCTCCGGGCCGGCGTGCCAGCTTGGTGAACGTCGCGTCCGTGTACTCGCGGTACTGGGACTTGTGGAAGACCGACCCCAGGCGGTTGAGGCCGGGGCGGGTCAGCAGGCTCTCCTCGGTTGTGAAGGACTTCCCGCTGATGAGGCTGCGGGCCTGCGGGGCGTAGTCCCAGGTCACGGTGTCCGCAGCGATGTAATACACCCGGGTGACAGGTGCGTCCGGACCGAGCCGCGGTACCGCCCGCACCGGCGTGTGCCCGGCGGCGAGAGCCCCACCGCCCAGAGTGGCGGCGGCCCATCCCATGAAACGGCGGCGCGATTGCCCCTGGCGCACAGTCACATCGGGGACCATATACCGCCGGGGCCGGCCGGCACGGCAAGCCCGAGCCCGTGTCTCCGGGCCGCTGCCGACCGGGGCCCGTCGGCCGGCGGCGTGGCTCTCGCTACCAGGGCACGGGCTGGTCCTGGTAGTTGAGGAATCTCAGGCCCGGCTCGCCGCCGTGACGGAGGATCGTGTCCACCACGCCCGGGACGGACTGGTCGATGGTCAGAGGCGCGTCCGGCCCGCCGAGCTCGGTGCGGACATGGCCGGGGCACATGAGCAGCAGCGTGTGCGTGGCATCGGCGTACCGGGCGGCGTAGCTGCGCATCAGCTGGTTCAGGGCCGACTTGCTGGCGCGGTAGACGTCGTGACCGCCGTTGGTGTTCAGGCTGAGGCTGCCTTGGCGCGAGGACATGACGCCGATGGTCCCGGTCGGCGCGACCAGCGAGCGGAAGGACTCGACCACGCGCATCGGGCTGAGCGCATTGGTGACCATGACCTCGACGAACATCTCCGTCGGGACCTCGCCGACGGGAATGTTGCCCCGCGTGATGGCGGCGTTGACGAACAGCAGGTCGAGGGTGCGCTCCGCCAGGCGTTCGTGCAGCGCGGCGATCTCCTCCGGCTCCGTCATGTCCAGCGACTCGACGGTGACGCGACCGTCCGATGCCTCGGCCAGGTCGTGCAGGCCGGTGCGCCGATCGCCCCGGACCGTCCCGATGACGTCCCAACCCCGCTGCGCGTACTCGGTGGCCAGGCCCAGCCCGAGGGCCCGGGAGGCCCCGACGATGAGGGCGGTCCCGGCGCTCATGCCCGGACCGCCGGCTTGAGGACCTGCTCGCACCACTCGCGGAAGGTCGTCGGGCTCGCTGTCCGAGGGGTGCGTGGCACCCCGTCGTCGAGACCGTCTTCCTTGGCCCGCATCATGTCGGCGTAGCCCTGCACAATCGCGTCCCCCATGCCGTGTCCGGCGAGTTCGGCGCGGGATTCGTCGAGCGTCTGCCGCTCGTAGCGGATCGGGCGGCCGAGCACCTCGGACATGATGCGCGCCAGGTCAGTCGGCGAAAGGTCCTCGGGGCCCAGCACCGGGACCTCGCCCGACCCCGTCCACGTGCGGTCGAGCAGCAGCTCGGCGGCGGCCGCGGCGATGTCCCGGGTGGCGGCCGTCGGTGCCTTGCGGTCGGTGGCGAGGGTGCCGGTGAACACGCCGTCGTCGCGGATCGAAGCCACCTGCCACAGCAGGTTGTCGAAGAACGTCGGGTTGGCGAGCGCCCGGTAGGCCACGCTCGTACTCGCGATGAGGTCGTCCATGGCCAGCGACGCCGTCACGTGCCCGGCGCGACCGGCGACGGGGGTGCCCCGGCCGAGCGCCGAGACGCCGACGACGTGTCCGACTCCGTGGGTCGTGAACGCCTCCGCGGCAGCGCGGGTGAACCCGGAGTACATGGCGTCCAGGCTGGGCGCCTGTGTGTTCGAGGGAACAAGCCAGAAGACGGCGTCCGCGCCGGCGAAGGCCCGGTCGACGACCTCGGCGTCGCTGTGCGAGCCGGCGACGACGTCGACGCGGGTGCGGACCGCGTCGGGGAGTTTCCCGGGGTCACGCACGATGACGCGCAGCTTTTCGCCGCGCGTGCGGGTCTCGTCGAGGAGGATCTCCAGGAGCCGGCCGCCGATCTGGCCGGTGGGAGCGGTAATGACGATCATGCGTCGAGTCTCGGGGCAGCCGTCCGAGGCGTCCAATACCCTTCCCGGGCAATTGATACCTTCAGGGCATGGATCTCGATCTGCGCAAGCTCCGCTACTTCGCCACGGTGGCCGAGTACCGGCACTTCGGCCGGGCGGCGGAGCGGCTCTACATCACCCAGCCGGTCCTCAGCCGTCAGATCAGGTCTCTCGAACAGGAGTTGGGCTGCACGCTGCTCGTACGGACCACCCGCAGCGTGGAACTGACCGCCGCCGGGAGGCAGCTCTACGAGGAGGCGCAGCAGCTCCTCCCGTCGGTCGCCGCGGCGGTGCGGCGCGTGCACGACGTCGACCAGGGCGTCCAACGGCTCGTGGTCGCCTTCTCCCCGGGGCTCCATGTGTCGGACGCGATCCGGGCGTTCGCGTCGCACCACCCGGATGTCGAGACCGATGTCGTCCCGGCACGCTGGTGGGAGCAGGACCGGCCGCTCCGGGACGGCCGCGCCCAGGTCGGCTACCTGCGGCGACCGTTCGACGACTCGGGCTTGCGCACCATCCCCATCGGCAACGAGCCCAGGGTCGCCTGCATGCCCGCGGCGCACCCGCTGGCTTGCCGTCAGGAGCTCACCTCCGCGGACCTCGACGGCGAGCGGATGCTCGACGTACCGAATCGGCGGACGTCCTCACTGGAAGAGAAGTTCGAGCTCATCGCCTCCGGGCAAGGCATCGCGCTCATCCCGCTGAGCGTCGCGCGCTCCTACTCCCGCCCCGACCTCGCCCACCTCCCCGTCACGGACGCCCCAGGGATCGAGACCTGCCTGGCCGTCGCCGCGGACCGGCGCGAGAAGCTGCTACGTGACTTCCTGGAGATCGCCACGGCGACACTGCGGCATGTTTGAGCGGTCAGCCGGGTGACGGTCATCGCCAGGCCGCCAAGAGCACCAGCGCGCCACAGGTCAATGCGTACGCGGCGAGCCCGGTCCAGGCGCCGCGGTGGCTCACCTGCTCCGCCCTGGCGATGCTGCCTCCCCGGGCTGTCCAGCGCCAGGAGAGCACGGTGCCGGCGACCGCCAGGAGGAGGAAGGTGAGGGTGGTCAGGTGGAGCCAGTCGATGAGGGTCAGCCCGACGGTGCTGGTGACCACCGTGTTCACCTGTTGCATGTTGAGCACCACGACGAACAGTCCTCCGCCGAGGACCCCGAGTCGGCTGTGGAGGCCGTCCAGGCGTTCGGCGGTCGTGAGTTCCTCGCGGTGGGAGGAGACGAGGAAGACGGAGGTGGCGATGAGCGCGGCGAGGTAGAGCGGGGTGGTGAGTTTCCAGAAGGCGGTGGGGTCGGAGCGTTCGAGGTCGATCTGGATGCGGACCCGGTTGTAGGTGCTGCCGTGTTTGAGGGTCTTGTCGCCGTACGTGGTGGTGTAGTGCTTGTCGGCGGTCATCAGGCGGAAGCCGGTCAGGCGCCAACCCTGCGGGCGGATGTCGGGGTTGGCCTCGGAGTCCTTGTTGTTGACGGTGAACCGGAAGTGGCTCGTGTCCTGCGGCGAAGTGAGGAGCACCTCGATGCGGTGGTGGTCGAAGGGGAAATCCCGTACGTCCCAGTTCTGCCGGAAACTGCTCTGGACCCGTACCTGATCCAGGACGTGGTCGCCCTGGGGGATCACGTCGGGGTCGGAGGCCTTGGGGTCGTCGGCGTTGGAGTACGACACCTGGGGCAGGGGTCCGTACGCCGGTCCGGGCACACCGTCCACAGCCACAGCCGGGCGGAGAATCGGTCCTTGGCGGGGTCGATGTCGTACAGATCGCTGAGATAGGTGCCCAGTTCACATTGCGGAACCCCTGTCTGTACGAGGGGAGTTGCGGCCGCATCGGGCACGGCCAGCAGCCACAGTGCGAACATCGCGAGGATCACCCGCAGCATGGCCCGGGCGGGGATCAGGGAGACGGGCCGACGCCCGATAAGGTCCGCGAACATATGGCACTATCGTCGACCCCGTTGGCCGAAGGGGGGCGGCCTCGCGGCCCCAATCGCCAGTACGGGGGGCGTATCGCAGCTCTGTTCGCGGCCACGACGTCAAGGGCTGCGCCAACAGCAGATTCTGAGCCGGGAATCCACGATTCCCTGTACGCACCGTCGCTAACGTTGACCCAGCGCAATGGCGCTGCCGGTGACAAGAGACGGGCGGTAGTGGGTGAGGACTCCGTGGAGGGCTGAGCATCGGCACGCCGAGCGGGATCGTCTGACCGTTCCCCAGGGGCTGGCGGCGCTGTCGCTGGATGCGCTGGCCTCGGTGGCCTATGGTCCGGAGGCGATCGTGGTGGTCCTGGCCGTGGCGGGAAGCCACGGGCTCGGGTTCACCTTGCCGGTCACCCTGGCGATCGTGGTGCTGCTGACCGCGCTCACGGTCTCCTACCGTCAGGTCATCGCGGCGTTCCCCGACGGGGGAGGCGCCTACGCGGTGGCCGGGCGGCACCTGGGGCGCCGGGTGAGCCTGGTCGCGGCCGCCTCGCTGATCATCGACTACGTCCTGAACGTCGCCGTATCGGTCTCCGCCGGTGTCGCCGCGCTCACCTCCGCCTTTCCCGGCCTCTACGGCAGCCGGGTCTGGCTGTGCGTGGCAGTCCTGGCACTGGTGACGGCCGTGAACCTCTACGGCGTCGCCGAGTCGGCGAAGGTGATGATCCTGCCGACGGTGGTCTTCATCGCGGCCATCTTCACCGTGATCCTGATCGGCCTGGTTCGTACGCACCCCGTCACCCAGCCCACCCACCCTGCCGCTGTCGGCACCTCGACGGTGGGTGTACTGCTGCTGCTCCGTGCCTTCGCCTCCGGCTGCTCCGCGCTGACCGGTGTGGAGGCCATCGCGAACGCGGTGCCCACCTTCCGCACCCCGCGGGTCCGGCGCGCCCAGCGGACCGAGATCGGGCTCGGTGCGCTGCTGGGCACGATGCTGATCGGCCTGTCCGTGCTGATCGGGAAGTTCCATGTCGCGCCGAACAGCACCAAGACCGTGCTCGCGCAACTCACCGACGCCTCGCTCGGGCACAACGCCGGCTTCTACGTGGTGCAGTTCGCCACCATGGTGCTGCTCGCGCTGGCGGCGAACACCTCCTTCGGCGGCATGCCCGTACTCACCTCACTCCTGGCCCGGGACAACCATCTGCCGCACGTCTTCCGGCTTCGGGCCGACCGGCAGGTCTACCGGTACGGAGTGCTGGTGCTGGCGGCCTTCGCGCTGCTGCTCCTCGTCGTGGCGCGGGGCGACACCCAGGCCCTGGTGCCGTTCTTCGCCATCGGTGTCTTCATCGGATTCACCCTCTCCCAGGCCGGAATGGTCCGGCACTGGTACCTGGAGCAGTCGCCCGGCTGGCACGGCCGGGCCGCTCTCAACGGCGTGGGCGCCGTACTGACTGCGGCGGCCACGGTCATCGAGCTGGTCTCGAAATTCCACGAGGGCGGCTGGCTGGTCTTCCTCGCGATCGCCGTGCTGGTGACCCTCTTCGAGGCCGTGCACCGCACCTATCTGCGCATCGGCGCCGCCCTGCGTCTCGGAGAGGTGCCGGGTGCACCGGAGCCGTGCCACTCACTGGTCGTCGTCCCCGTCGGAGCGGTCAACCGGCTCACCCGGGAAGCCATCGGCGCCGCCCTCTCCCTCGGCGACGAGGTGCGCGCGGTGACGGTCGTCCACCCGGACGAGTCCCGGGCCGTGGAGGAGATGACTGCGGCCTGGAACGACTGGCACCCCGACGTCCCGCTGACGGTCCTGCACAGCCGCACCAGGTCCCTGACCCGTCCCATCGTCGATCACCTGCATGCCATCCAGGCCGAGAACGAGCACGACCGGCTGGTGGTGCTGATCCCCGAAGCGCACCTGCCCCGCCCCTGGCATCGCCTGCTGCAGAACCAGCGGGGCGCCGTACTCGACCGTGCCCTCCGGCGCCACACCGATACCGTCATCTGCAGGCTCCGCTTCCGCCTCGACCTCTGACGGGGGGTGAACGGGCATGTCCGCTCACCCACTCCGGATGGTTGCCGGACGTGCGGTTTACTCGTGGTGGGCGGCTCCCGGGGAGTGCCTGACAATGTTCAGGTGTTCCGCATGCCAGCCGTTTTCGTCTTCCACGGGCACGTAAGTCACCCGCAGCCCCTCGACGATAAAGGTTCCGTCCTCGATGACCCGCCTGTCCACCCTCACCTCACGGCCGTCGTCCCCGTCTATGTACCCGAGGCCCCGGGCTTGGTTGTACCACCGGACCACGCCACTGACCCTGTCAGCCATCGCTCTGTCTCCCAACCCCGGTGCCTGAGCACACTGTTGCCTTTCGCACGGGTCATTCCCGCCCGACGCGGTGCGCACTCTGTGCGAATGCATCAACTCAGCTACAGTCGCCGACGCTCTGCAGTCGTGCCTCGGCGTCCACTTGGCAACAGCGTGCCTGCGAGGTGAAGACCTGATGGATCACCTCATCCACCAGCTCGGGCGGTCAGGAGCTGCCCGGTGTTGCGTCCACTTTGACGCAGAGTTCGGTGCTGCCATGAAGCGGCAGCGCTACCGACAGGAAACCGTTGGCCGGATCGCGGATGTAGTCGAGGAAGTCGGGTTCGGCATTGTCGTTCATGACGTAGCCCCCGACGCGTACTTGAGGTGCTACGAGTTCGATGACTTGTCGGGCGAGCGAGGGTTCGGTTCCGAGCCAGCCGTCGATCAGCGCGAAGTCGACCGGACCGCCGAGATCGCGCAATGTGGTGCGGGCGTCACCTTCGCGGATGTCGACGTAGTCGGAGAGCCCGGCGGCGGCGAGGTTGCGCTTGGCGGCGGCGACCTTGGCAGGCACGATCTCCGATCCGATGACCGTGCCGCCCCCGTTGTCGCGCATGGCGGCGGCGAAGTAGAGCGTCGACATGCCGACCGAGGTCGCGAACTCCACGACCCGCGTGGCGCGCAGGCCGCGACACAACAGATAGATCAAGTCTCCCTGTTCGGGGAGGACCGAGAAGCCGTACTCGCTGTAGTCGTGCGGATCGCGCTCGAGCCGGGCACGCGGGTCGTCGGGCGGAAACTGCTGTGCCGCCGCAAGCCTGTCGATCACGGCGTTCACCCTGGAGTCGCGGAGGGGGTGCTGGGTTTTCCCGGGCATGAGGGATCTCCTCTCTGCATGGGCGTGCCAAGAGCTCTCGGCGTTTGCCGGACACCTGGCCCGCGGGTAGTAAGGTAAGGCTAAGTCGGCTGGCGGGCGGCGTGTGGCCAACCACTGCCGTGAGACGGCCAAGTTCTCCACGGCGCGAGGGGACATGTGGACGCTGACCACTCATCGGATGCCACTGCTGGAAGACTCCCGTTGCTGGTCGTGGCACGCTCGCAGGTCGATCGGGGCACCCGGCTGGCCTACCACCACCATCCTCACCATCTGATCGCGTGGGCGACGAGTGCGACCGTCACCGTGCGCACCGGCGCCCGGGACTGGCTCGTGCCGCCGACTCACGCACTCTGGCTGCCCGCCGGCACACCGCACGCCGTGGATGTGCTCCGCCCCGGAGACTCCTGCACCGTCGCCGTCGACGCCACCCGCTGTCCGATCACCTGGGCCGAATCCGTGGGCATCGCCATCACCCCCCTGGTACGTGAACTGATCGTGTACCTCGACCGCGATCCACGTCCCGACCCCAGACGAACTCGTGTGGAGTCAGTGCTGCTCGACCTGCTCGAACCCACTGCCGGCACAACCCTTCACGTGCCACTGCCCACCGACCCACGCATCCGGACGATCGCCGATTCGCTGATCGCGAACCCGGCTGATCAGCGTGACCTCGCCGCCTGGGGCCACGAAGTCGGGGCAGGCGTACGCACCTTGACCCGACTGTTCTCCAACGAGACCGGAATGACGTTCGCACGCTGGCGTACCCACGTCCGCATGCGCGCGGCCCTGACCCATCTCGCCCACGGAACCTCCATCGGCGCTACCGCCCGTGCTGTCGGATACCGTAAACCAGGCGCATTCAGCGATGCGTTCTTCCGCGTCACCGGACAGTCCCCAAGCAGGTGGCTTCCCTTGGGAGTTGAGAGCTAGAAAAATGGGCGGCGGAGCGCATGCGGGCGACTGCCTGGCTCCGCTCAGGGTCAGCGGCCGGGGTCCAGGGGACCCTTCGCCGGGCCGTGGTCCTTCTCCCGGGGCGGCGTCGATGCGGGGACGTTTTCCGCCACGTGATTGGGGGAGCCGTCTCCGACGGGGAGACCCATGGCCTCGGAAACCTGTTTACGCAGATTCGGCAGCTGCCTGTAGAGGGCGTTCCCAGGGCACTCGGTGGCCAGGGAGGTGCCGGGCTGGTTGAGGTCCCGGTGCCCGACGATCGCCGTCATCGGCGGGAGCCCGTACGTGTCGCACAGCCAGGCACAAGTGGCGACGAGTGTGTGCCACTGCGCGTCGGGCGGTAATTCCGTGATGTACGTGCCCTCGTTCTCTATGCCGATGCTCGCCGTATTCCAGTTGGCGACCTGCGCTCCGACGACGTGATCGCCGCTCCGGATGGCCTTGGCGGACCGGTACCTGCCCTCCATGAGGAATCCGCCGCGGCTGATGGTGAGTTGCTGGCCGATGTCGTTCCACCCGTTGTTGTGCATGTGGTCGTACTGACAGTCTCTGGACAGCTGAAAAGCGTGCTCCAGCGAATAGTCGGTGGTGTTCGGGTAGTCCATGTGGTGAACCACGATCAGCGCCGGTGCGAACGGTTCGACCATTACGCCGTGGGGATCCCCGGGCGGGGCGGCCCGCCATTCCTCGCGGGTGTGGAGCCGAGGGCGGCGTACGGGACAGTCCCTGGCCGATCCCGCCCCTGCCCGGGCCTGTGCTTCGGGGGCGAGGAAGGAATTCCCGGCCACCACGGCGGCTCCACTCGCCAGCGCTCCGCTCAGCAGACCGCGGCGCCCCATCCAGGATCTCTCGGTGTCTCCGGTCATGGGCCAGCCCCTTCCCTCTCCGGCCGGGCTCGCCGAACGCATGCGGACGGCTGCCGATGGCCCGGCCACGGCGCCCTGCGCGTCGACTGTAGCTTCGTGCGACAGGGTTCGGCAGCCCCGTGAACGCCGGCGTTCGCCCGGGAGAACCCGTAGCCGACGACAGGCGGCCTGGTTCAACTGGCAGCCTTGGGTGAGGGGTTCGGGGCCGACAGTTCCAACTCCATGTCAGTAACAGCTTGATAACGTCCCGTCAGCGCCCTAGCTGTAACATTTCACACATCACATCATGCCCTCCATGAGAAAAGTCATCGCACTGCTCTCGGCCGCCGCGGCCGTCGCAGCCCTCACGGGAGCGTCCGCCGGAGCTTCGACCGGCGCCGCCGTCCCTGAGGGTGCCGGACAGGGCAAGCTCGTCTGGAGCTCCTGCAGCGACACCACCACGCCCGCCTTGCAGTGCGCGCTGCTCGACGTGCCGGTGGACTACGGGGACCCGCACGGTCCCAAGATCAAGATCAAGCTGAACCGGCTTCCCGCCACCGCGCCCGAGGGCAAGCGGCAGGGCCCGATCCTGCTCAACCCGGGAGGCCCCGGGGACTCCGGGCTCTGGATGCCCGCGTACATCTCCGGGCAGCTCCCCAAGGACGTCGCCTCGGCCTACGACTGGATCGGCTTCGACCCGCGCGGCACCAATGGCAGCGAGCCCCATGTCATCTGCGACGCCCACTACTTCGACGCCGAGCGTCCCGACTACCAGGTGAGCCAGGGAACCTCGAAGTCCTGGCTGAAGAAGGCGGCCGGATACGCCGCCGACTGCGCGGCCAACTGGTCCTGGCTGCTGCCGCACATGACCACCGTCGACAACGCCCGCGACATGGACAGCATCCGGCGGGCGCTCGGAGCGCCGAAGATCAACTTCTATGGCGGCTCCTGGGGCACCTCGCTGGGCTCCACCTACGGCCAGCTCTTCCCCACGCACGTCCGGCGGATGGTGCTGGACAGCATCGTCGGCCCCACCATCAGCTGGTACGACCACAACATCCTGCAGGACAAGGAGCACCAGCGCCGCTTCGACGCCTTCGCGGCCTGGGCGGCCAAGGCCGACTCCGTCTATCACCTGGGTACGGACGCCGCCACGGTCGAGAAGGCGTACCACCAGGTCGAGACGGCCCTGCGGACCGACCCGGTGGACGCCGCCCCGGCCTCAGGGAAGATCGGCCCCGCCGAGTTCGAGGACACCTTCTACGGCGGTGGATACAACTTCCTGCGCTGGCCCCAGATGGCCACCGCACTCTCGGGCTACCTCACCCGGCACGACACCCGGCCCCTGAGCATCGCCTACAACCGCTACGCGGCACCGGGCGCCGACGACGGCACCTTCCCGGCGTACAACGCGGCGCAGTGCACCGAGAACGCCTGGCCGCGCGACTGGGAGTTCTGGAAGAAGGACCAGGCCAAGGTCAACGCCGTCGCACCCTTCTACACCTACAACAACATGTGGTACAACGCTGCCTGCATGTTCTGGCCCTACCAGGGCAACCCCGCCGGCCGCACGAAGATCACCGGTAAGGGCCTGCCGCCCGTCCTGCTCTTCCAGGCCACCGAGGACGCGGCCACCCCGTACGAGGGCGGGCTGGCCATGCACGACGCGCTGCCCACATCGAAGCTGGTCGTCCAGACCGGCGGCAGCTTCCACGAGATCCTCTTTCACGGCAACGCCTGCCTGGACGACACCTTCACCGCCTATCTCCGTGACGGCAGTCTCCCCAAGGGCGGTGGCCGCATCGCCAAGACCTGCGCCCCCGAACCCGAGCCCACCCCCGTCTACGTGACCCCGCCGCCGACCCCTGCCACCAAGAACACCACCCCCGCCGCACCCCTTTCCCCGACCGCACCCGAGGCCGTCCACGGCCTCTTCAGGACGGTTGACGGGCTTCGGTGACGATGGTGTAGAGCTCGGTGATGACGCCGTCCTTGCAGTGGGCGATGTCCATTCCGCTCACGACGGGCGGTTGGCCGGCCGGACCGTACTGGAAGCCGAGGTGGCCGAGGTCGTCGTTCACGGACACGGGGCCATCGGGTCGGAACACCCAGTCCGGGGTCTGTACACGCAGCTCGGTGGCGCGCTGGGCGAGAGCCTCGCGGCCACGGATGACGCGGTCGGGTTCGTGCCACACGACGTCCTCGGCGTAAGTCCGGGTGATGGCCGCGCCGCGGCGCTCGGGGTCCGGTTCGTTGAAGACGTCGAGGAGGTTGCGACGCATCAGGTCGGCGATGGTGCTGTTCATGGGCGGTCCTTCGGGATCGTGGCGGCCGGCATCATCGTTCGGATGCTCGGATGCTCGGATGCTCGGATGGGGGGTCCGGGAAACGCCTTGTCGGCTCCGTTTTTGGAGGCTTCATCGAGCGGCACGATAGCGACTTCGACGACCCCCACCTGTGCGCCGTCACAATCCCCAAGTCGGGTAGCCGGGTCACCGTTGCCATGACCCGGCCCCCTCGGCGCTCAGAACAGCAGCTCCCCCGACGGATAGCCGTTGCCGATCTTCTTGCGGGGGCCGTAGCCGCCCTTGCCGTCGCCCTGGTGGGACCACAGGTCACCTGACCCGTCGCGGCCGACCAAGTCGGGCCGGCCGTCGCCGTCGAGGTCGCCGGGGGCGGTCAGGGCGGAGTGCATCTGCCAGCCACCGCCGAACTTCTGCCTGGGGGCATAGCCGCCGTTGCCGTCGCCCTTGTACAGCCACAGGTCGCCGGCCGCGTCCCGCCCGATCAGGTCGGGACGGCCGTCCCCCGAGAAGTCGCCGGGCGCCAGGAGATCGGTGTAGACCTGCCAGCCGTTCCCGATCTTGACGGGCGCGTCGTAGCCGCCGGCCGAGCCCCGGTACAGCCACAGGTCGCCGGCCGTGTCCCGGCCGATGACGTCGGGGCGGCCGTCCCCGGAGAAGTCACCTGGTGCGAGGAGGGTGTCCATCGTCTGCCAGCCGCTGGAGACCTGTACCCGGGTGCCGCCCGAGTAGGTGCCCGTGTCGGGGTCGGCCGGGTAGCGCCACAGTGCTCCGGCCTTGTCGGCAGCGATCACGGTGTTCCCGTCGTGCGCGGCCAGCCGCATCATGTTCCAGCCGGTGCCCACCTTGCACGCGCCGGTGACCGTGCCACCCGGCCGGCCCGCGTAGCGGAAGAGGCCGCCGGCCGCGTCCCTGCGGAAGACGGTGCCCGCCCATGGGTCGAGCGGTCCGCAGTCGGCCCAGTACGCCGCGCCGCGCAGCAACCGGTGGTCGGAGACCTTGGTGTCCAGCGGGAGTACGTCGGCCTTGACGCCCTTGAAATCGCGTGCGGAGAGGAAGAGATAGTCGATCTTCCGCTGGCCGAAAGTGGCGTCGCCGGAGCGGCAGCGGCTCCTGGAGGGTGCGCAGGCGCCGGCGAAGTGGTCCTTGTCGGTCTCGTCGGCTTCCAGGAAGGTGCCCTGGCCGCCGTCGCCGATGCCGGTGTCGTAGAACGTGGAGAGCGAGGCCGACCGGGGCTGGTCGTTGAAGTCGCCGCCGAGGACGACGGGGACTCCTGCGTTCTCCCACTCGGCGGTCTGAGCCGCCAGCTTGCGGGCCTCGGCCTCGCGGTGGGTGGCGTCGGTCTCCCAGTAGAGGTGCACGGAGCACGCCCAGTTGACCCGGCTCTGGACGTAGCTCTTCACGCAGGGGCTCTTGATGGGCTCGTTCTCGCCGCCAACGGTCAGGTCCAGCACCTTCGTGTCGGTGACGGGGCCCTTGGTGAGGATGGCCATCCCGTAGTCCGCGCCGCCGCACACCGCATCCTTCCCGGCCGGCGCGGGCCGGCCCGGAAGTGTCGCCGTGTACAGGCCGTGGAAACCCAGCGGGGCCAGTCTCTTCTCGATGGCGTCGTACTGCGGCCGGCACACCTCCTGGAGGAAGACCTGGTCGGCGCCCCAGGTGCCGACCGCGGCCTCGTCGACCACGGTGTCGATGCGGCGCTGATCGTCATACCCCTTGGCGTCGCTGCACATGTTGCCGCAGATGTTGTAGCTGACGAACCGCAGGGGCGGGGCGTTGCCGGCGGAAACGACATCCGCCCGGGAGGTCGGTGCGGTCACGAGCCCGCCGGCGCACATCGCCAGCAAGGAACCCACGGTGACCACAAGGGAGTTGAGGCGTCGCAAGGTGACTCCTGTGGAAAGCGGTGGACGGAAGGAGGGAGGAGAGCCCGGGCCCGGAACGAGGCGGCCCGGGCCCGGGAGGGGGCGCTCGCTACCAGTTGGTGCCGATCTGCACCCGTGAGCCGCCGGTGAAGCCGGGGCCGGCGTAGCGGTAGAGCTTGTGGTCGGCGGGGTCGATGGCGAGCAGATCCGGCACGCCGTCACCGGTGACGTCGCCGATGCCCGTGATGCCGCTCATGGCACCCCAGCTGCTGCCGATTTTGACCTTGGTGCCGCCGTTGTAGTTCGGGCCCGAGTAGCGGTAGAGGTCACCGCTGCTCTTGTCCACGGCGATGATGTCGGCCGTCTTGTCACCCGTCAGGTCGCCGACGCCGACGATGGTGGAGTAGGTGTTCCACCCGTTGCCGATCTTGACCTTGGAACTGCCGTTGTAGTTCGGGCCCGAGTAGCGGTAGAGGTCGCCCGTCTTCGTCTCGACCGCGATGATGTCCGGCACTCCGTCACCCGTCAGGTCGCCGACCGCGGTGATGTTCGCCATCGAGTCCCAGCTGCTGCCGATTTTGACCTTGGTGGCGCCGTTGTAGTTCGGTCCCGAGTAGCGGTACAGGTCGCCGCTCTCCTTGTCGACGGCCAGGATGTCCGCCACGCCGTCGCCGGTCAGGTCGCCGACGCCGACGATGTCGCTCATGCCGTTCCAGCCGTAGCCGAGCTTGACGCGCGAGCCGCCGCCGAACGACGGTCCCGAGTAGCGGTAGAGGTCGCCGGTCTTCTTCTCGACCGCGATGATGTCCGGCACCCCGTCGCCGGTCAGGTCGCCGACCGGAGTGAGGTTGGCCATGTTGGACTGGGGGGCGGGGGGCTCCGCCGGGAAGGGATCGGCGTGGTCCCCGGCGAGACCGGCCCCGGCGCCGCAGGTTCCCCAGGCACCCGCACCCTGCGTGGCCAGGATCTTCTCCGCGATCCGTATCTGCTGCTCCTTGGTCGCCTGGTGGGGGTAGGCGGCGTACTGCGTGCCGCCGAAGGCGTCCCAGGTCGGCTTCCAGATCTGCAGACCACCGTAGTAGCCGTTCCCGGTGTTGATGCTCCAGTCGTCGGTGGACTCGCAGTGCGCGACCTTGTCCCAGGTGGCGACGGAGGCGGCGAAGGCCGGCGGCGCGGCGAGCAAGGAGACGCCGAGCGCGGCGGCCGGGACGGCCGCCAGGGCGGCCCGCAGGGACGTACGAAGGGATCGGTGCCGCGGCGGTACGGAGGCGGGCGACTGTGCGGACAAGGTGAACCTCGGTTCTGTCTCAGGTGGGGAAAAGAAGGCGCGGGATGGGAAGGCCGGGACAGGAAGACGCGCTGCGCGCCGTCCGGCGGCGGACGACTCGTCCGCCGCCGGACGGAATGGTGAGGCGAAAGGCGTTACGCCTGTTACCAGTTGGTGCCGATCTGCACTCGGGAGCCGCCGGCGAATCCGGGACCGGAGTAGCGGTACAGCTTCTGGGTCGACTGCTCCACGGCGATCAGGTCCGGGATCTTGTCACCGTTCAGGTCGCCGACCCCCGCCATATTGATCATGGAGCCCCAGCTGGTACCGATCTTCACCTTGGTGCCGCCGTTGTAGTTCGGGCCCGAGTAGCGGTACAGGTCACCGGTCTCGTTGTCGACGGCGATGATGTCGGCCACGCCGTCGCCGGTCAGGTCGCCGACGCCGACGATGGTGGAGTAGACGTTCCAGCCGCTGCCGATCTTGACCCTCGAACCGCCGTTGTAGTTCGGGCCCGAGTAGCGGTAGAGGTCGCCCGTCTTCGTCTCGACCGCGATGATGTCCGGCACTCCGTCACCCGTCAGGTCGCCGACCGCGGTGACGTTGGACATCGAGTCCCAGCTGCTGCCGATTTTGACCTTGGTGGCGCCGTTGTAGTTCGGGCCCGAGTAGCGGTACAGATCGCCGCTCTCGGCGTCCACGGCGATGATGTCGGGCACGCCGTCACCGGTCAGGTCACCGACGCCGACGATGCTGCTGATCGAGTCCCAGCCGTAGCCGATCTTCACCCGGGCGGAACCGCCGGTGTAGTTCGGTCCCGAGTAGCGGTAGAGGTCGCCCGTCGCCGTCTCCACCGCGATGACGTCGGTGATCCCGTCGCCGTTCAGGTCGCCGACCGCGGTGACGTTCGTCATGCCCTTGTCGGGCACGGTCGCCGGCGTTTCGAGGACGCGGTTGTAGCGGTAGGGCTTGAAACCGCCGTTGTTGATGTAGCTGCGGGAGTAGGTGGCCTTGCGGGCGTTGGTGCCCGGTCTGGCGTGCTCCATGATGTTGGCCGTCGTGTGGCTCGAGTCCGTCCAGCCGGTGAAGAGCACGACGTGGCTGTCGATGTTGTTCAGCGCGTCGCCGGGCTGGAGGTCGTCCAGACTGCCGAGCCGAGTGGAGTACTGGGGAAGCGTCCAGGTGGTCGCGCTGGTGGGCAGGTGCCAGGCCATGGACACCAGTCCGGAGCAGTCGGTGCGGTAACTGCGCCCCTGGAGGTCCGGGTAGTAACCGGACTGGCTGTAGGGGACGCCCTTGTCGATCCAGTACTGCACCCGCTGGATCATCTCGGTGCGGCCTATCTCACCGCCGACCGTCGAGGTGGCTGCGGCGGCGGCCTTCACCGTCGCCGCCCGCGGGGCGGGCGCGGCCTGGGAAGGGACGGTGACGCTCAGGACGACGGCGCCGAGCACCGAGGCCAGCAGAGCCGAGCGGACGGCGGGCCGTCGTACGAATACGGACATGCGGGATCTCCTTGAAAACGGAAACGGAAAAGGGCAAGGGCTGAGGCAGGTGGGAAGAGTGCGGAGCACAGGCCGCAGCAGAGGATCGACGCCGCGCGGAAGCCGGGTACGGCGCGATGCGGCAGGGTGAACCGGGGAGGGGGCACGCAGGCCCGGAGGAGGACCGGAGGGATCCAGAAGTCCCCGGCGGAGAAAGGTGCGACGCGCGTTCCCCGGTGCCGGACCGGCCGGGAACATCCCCGCATTGGCGGCGCGTCAGATAATCCGGAAGCCGTCGCGGCGGCCGGAGCGCCGACCGCGGTTCAGGCGGAGGGAACCACGGTGCCGCCCTCCCCGGCGGTGACAGGGCCCGCCGCCGGGGTCGGCGTCGTCACCGTCGGGAACAAGGGCCGGTGGCTGTCAGCGTGTGCTGTGCCGGAAAGGACGCCGAGCCCGAGCACGGTGGTGGTGGCGAACGGCATGGCGGTGCGTCGGGCCTGCAAGGAAATCCCCCTGGTGCTGTGAATGTTCGTCGTGCCGCGGCAGGATCACACGACGCACGGGGCCTCCCGGTTCCCCTGCGCCTCCTCCGTGCCGGCTGTTACCCACCATGTCGGACACACTGCCGGAAGTCGTTCGCACAGAGCCCACAGTTATTGGCAATCAGTTCACACTGTTGGCTCAGGACCGCAGAGGGCTTGGAGCCGGTAGTCCCTGGGCGGCATGCCGTAGGCGGTGCGGAAGGCGCGCGTGAAATCGCCGGCGCGGGTGAAGCCCCAGCGAGCGGCGATCGCGTGGATGGTGGCGGAGCTCATCGCGGGGTCGGCCAGGTCGCGGCAGGCGCGTTCCAGGCGCTGGTGGCGGATGAAGGCCGCGACCGTCTCGTGCTCGGCCTGGAAGAGGCGGTGCAGATAGCTGGTGGAGATGTTGTGCACGGCGGCGATCCCACCGGGGGTCAATCGCGGGTCGTGAAGGTTCCGCTGGATGTGGGACCGGATGCGCAGCACGAGAGTCCGGCTTCGTGTTTCCGGCGGAAGGGACCGATCGGCATCCAGAACGTGAGCGAACAGTGCGGACAGCAGGTCGATCACGACCGTCCCCAGACGCGGGCCGTCGGACGGCCGGTAAGGACTGCTGTCCGTCGTCAGCTGAGTGAGGAACTGTACGAGCAGGGCGCCCAGCCCTTCCCGGCCGGACAGTCCTCGGGCGAACAACCGGTCCATCTTGTCCTGCGGCAGGTGCAGCAGCGACTTGGGGATTTCGATCCCGATCCCCGAGAACAGATCCGGGCCGTTGGCGGAGAAGACTTCGACAGCTCGTGAGCTGTCGAAGATCTGTATCTCATAGGCGCCGTACACGGCCTTCTGGTCGGACCAGGAGACCCGGTTGGTCCCGGAAAGGGGAATCCCGATGTGGTACTGCTCGGGGTCGGACCGGCGTATGAGCTTGGGGGTCCTTCTGAAGCGAAGGCTCTGGTGGGTCGTGGGCCAGACGTGGAGCGCCCCGAGCTCCAGCACCCGCTGATACGCCTGGTAGTCCGCAGCGTCTTCGCTGTGCAGGTCCAGCGGCGCGTGGGTTCGGCCGACGCGCTCGCACCAGGAATCGAACCGGATCTCGGGAGGCAGACGGTCGGTCCGGAACTCGTTCTCTATCAGCATCCGTTTTCTCCCTCTCATGGTCTCGGCACTGTCCCCGCCGCTCCCCGGATCAGGCGCCGAGGGGGCAGACAGCAATTCTCGGTGCAGTCCCCGGAACTCTGCCGTCCGGTACCGTTCAGCCATGTGGGCGCCCGTCCAGCGGGCGCTGGCGTTGCGCGGGCACCGCAGCTTCGCCGACAACCTGTTGGCCCCGTTGTACGCGTTGAACGTGGGCGACCCGGCCGCACTCGGCGTCGGGCGGGCGGGCGAGTCACCCTTGCAGCGATAGCCGAATCGCAGCAAGGGTGACCGTGCCCTGGAAGACGTACGCCCTCTGGTCGTACCGCGTCGCCATGGCCCGGACTCCCGAGGAAGACATTGACTGCCCCCGGACCATCGGGGCCTCTGGCACCGGTCGGTGCCTTGGTTCAACTCGATGTCGGCGGGCGGTGCTTCCACCGGTGCTCGACCTTGGCCAGGCGCCAGTAGCCCAGGGCGCAGGCCCATACCGCGATGAAGAGTCCGACGATGATGAAGCCGACGTTGTTGAGGTCGATGCCCGAGATCCAGTCGGTGACCGGGTCGTTCAGCGCGAGCTGGTCGTGCAGGACCCCGACGAGCTCGATGGTGCCGATGAGGAAGGCCACGGCGATCGAGAGACCGGTGATGGTGAGGTTGTAGTAGACCTTGCGGACGGGGTTGGAGAACGCCCAGTGGTAGGCGAAGTTCATGAAGGTGCCGTCGAGGGTGTCGAAGAGGCTCATGCCGGCGGCGAACAGCAGCGGCAGGCACAGGATCGCGTACCAGGGCAGCCCGGCGGCGGCGCCGGATCCGGCCATCACCATCAGGGTGACCTCGGTGGCGGTGTCGAAGCCGATGCCGAACAGCAGACCGACCGGGTACATCTGGCCGGGTCGGCTGATGGATTTGGTGAGGCGGCCGAGGACGCGGTTGAGGAACCCGCGGTTGTCGAGGTGTTTTTCCAGTTCGGACTCGTCGAACTGTCCGGCGCGCATGGCCTTGAAGACGCGATGGATGCCGGCCAGGGAGGCCAGATTGAGCGCGGCGATGAGGTAGAGGAAGCCGCCGGAAACCGAAGTGCTGACCACGCCGAGGGTCTGATGGGCACTGGAGTTGTCGTTGGTGAGTGTGCCCACGACCTTGGCTCCGGCAGAGATGAGGCCGGCGAGGACGACGACGATGGTGGAGTGGCCGAGGGCGAACCAGAAGCCCACCGATATAGGGCGTTTGCCGTCGGCCATCAGCTTGCGGGTGGTGTTGTCGATGGCGGCGATGTGGTCGGCGTCGAACGCGTGCCGCATGCCGAGGGTGTAGGCGGTCACGCCCAGGCCGAGGCCGAAGACCTGATTGCCGACGGTGTAGTGGTGCGGGGCGACCATCGTCACCAGGATCCCGAAGGCGACGACGTGGAGGGCGGCTATCACCGCCAGCAGCCCGCCGGTGCGTATCCAGTCCTTGCGTTCCCAGCGGATCACCGGAGTGGCCGGGACGGCCACTGCATCGGCGACGGACGGTGGGGGAGCGTTTTGGGGCAGGGACATTTCGCGGCCGCCTCTCCAGCACCTCGTGGATGGTCATCGTGCGGTGCCGTGGCCGGTCTCCTGGCTGACGGGTCGAACGCCGATGCACCGGCCTTCCAGGGCGGGGTGCCCCGTGGCTTTCCCGCTCGCGCGGGGGTGAGTGGTGCGTCAGCTTCCCGATCACAGTGGCGAGGGCCGCTCCGGTCTCACACCGGTCTTCCCGAACACCACGGCGGGAACACCGTATTGGCCGAGAAGCATCGGCTGCAAGCCTGCAAAGGTATGCAGGTATCGATTTTTTACACAGCAACGGGTAAGGATGGGATCATGCATCTGATCCCCGAGGGGCGTACGCGCCGAAGCGCGATCGACGAGCACACGGTCTGTGACGCCATTGCGGGCATCGGTGACCACACGCAGGTACGTGCCTGGGCGGAACGATTCGGCTTGCTCTCGGACCCCGGGCGCCTGTCCCTTCTGCTCGCCCTGCACCGGGCCGGCCCCATCGCTGTGTCCGACCTTGCCCTCGCCACCGGCATCAGGGACACCGCCGTGTCCCAGGCCCTGCGCCTGCTGCGCGCCTCCGGCACCGTCCTGGCCGAAAAGGACGGTCGCGTCGTCCGCTACAGCCTCCGCGACCCGGAGATCGCCGCCCTCCTCGACAGCCTTCCCGCCGCCGGACCGATGGTCTGAATCCTCAGGCGGGGACTGGATGATCAGGCCACCAGGTGGTGGGCGAGGGCGGCATGGGGGTCGGCGCCGTCGCTGGTGTGGTCGATGTGCACGGTCGCGGCGGTGAGACGGGGGACTGTGTGGATGAGGGCGTGCTCGGCGGCGACAGCGAGGGCGTGGGCCTGGACGACGGTCAGGTGCGAGTCGACGATGATGTCGGCCTCGGCGCGCAGGGCATGGCCGATCCAGCGCATACGGACCTGACCGACGCCGCGGACACCGTCCACGGTGTGCAGTGTCTGCTCGGCCGTGTCGACGAGTTGAGGATCGACGGAGTCCATGAGTCGTCGGTAGACCTCGCGGGCGGCGTTCCGCAGCACCATGAGGATGGCGGCTGTGATGAGCAGGCCGATCACCGGGTCGGCCAGGCGCCAGCCGAGGGCGGCGCCGCCTGCGCCGAGAAGGACGGCGAGGGAGGTGAAACCGTCGGTGCGGGCGTGCAGCCCGTCGGCCACCAAAGCGGCCGAGCCGATCCTGCGGCCGGTACGGATGCGGTACCGGGCCACCCACTCGTTGCCGATGAACCCGGCCACGGCTGCCCCGGCCACGGCCCACAGATTCGTGATGTCCCGGGGGTTCAACAGCCGGTCGACAGCTTCGTAGGCGGCCAGCGCGGATGAAGCGGCGATGGTGAGCACGATGGCGACGCCTGCGAGGTCCTCGGCACGACCGTAGCCGTAGGTGTAGCGGCGGTTCGCCGCGCGGCGCCCGAGGACGAAAGCGGTGCCCAGTGGCACGGCGGTCAGGGCGTCGGCGCCGTTGTGGATCGTGTCGCCGAGCAGCGCCACCGACCCCGACAGCGCGACGATCACTGCTTGGACCACTGCGGTCGAACCCAGGACACCGAGCGAGAGCCAAAGGGCGCGCATGCCCTCGCGTGAGGTCTCCATCGCGGCGTCGACCTTGTCCATGGCCTCATGGCTGTGCGGGGTCATCAGGTGGGCGAGCTGGTGCCGTATTCGTGCCCACCTGCCGGTACGGCCCTGGTCATGTGTGTGGCCAGGGCCGTGCGAGTGAGTGCGGGTGCCTGCCATGTGCCCACCGTGGCATACCAATTCGATTGCGGCTACAACCGTCGTACTCCTGCTGACCAGGTGCGATGTCGTCGCACCTGCTGAGGCCGGGCATCTGTGCAACGAGGGCCCGGGAGAAAGCTCAGGTCGGTCGCCTCTGGGCAGGTGTGCTCAGGGTGCCGCTCTTGATGGGTCGTATGTGTAGCCGACGTTGCGCACGGTGGTGAGGGCGGCGCGGTGTTCCGGTCCGAATTTGCGGCGGAGGCGGGCGATGTGGACGTCGATGGTGCGGGCGTCGCCGACGGGTGGCCGGCCCCATACGGCGCTGATGAGCTGGTGGCGGGTGTGCACTTGACGGGGGCGGGAGGCCAGGTGGGCGAGGAGTTCGAACTCGACGTACGTCAGGTCGAGCTGTCGTCCGCCGATGACGGCCGTCCGTTGCAGCCGGTCGATGACGAGGGCTCCGGATTGGACGGGGAGGGGCGTGGTGAGCCGTGGGGAACGGGGTGCCGGGCCACCGGAGGGACGCGTGTCCGCCGGGGCGGCGGACGGGCAGCCGCTGTGGAGGCGCTGGAGTCGGGGGTAGCTCAGGTACATGGCTGCTCCTGGCGTGCTGGGCGGAACAGGGGAAGGAGAGAGAGGGGCCGGGGCGGGTCGTCAGGGTTTGGGCTCCAGGAATTCCAGGCGGTTGCCGACCGGGTCCTGGCTGTAGAAGCGGCGGTATCCGGGGAGGTTGTCGTCCCAGACGACCTGGGCGCCGTGGGAGGCGAGCCAGGCGGCGAAGGCGTCGATGCCGGTGACGCGGAGCCCGGGGTGGGCCTTGGCCGAGGGGCGGAACGGCTCCTCGATGCCCAGGTGCAGCTGGACGCGCCCGTCGGCGGCGGTGAACCAGCACCCGCCACGGGTGGCGAGGACGGGTGGCTTGGGGACTTCCTTCATGCCGAGGGCGTCGATGTAGAAGGCGCGCAGGAGGTCCTCGCTGCCGGCGGGGGCTGCGAGCTGGATGTGGTCAAGTGCGGTGAGCATGTCGGGGCCTTCGCTGGTGTGCGGGTGATCGGGGGCTGCGGTGCCAGGGGCGACATGGCCGTATTACGTGCCCGTGGCCTGTCGGCCGACGAGTGCGGCCTCCTCCAGCAGCCCTGGGACGTGCTCGTCCGTGGTCCGGTAGAACATGCGCGTCCCCTCGCGGCGGGAGGTGACCAGGCCCACCGCCCGCAGTCGTGCCAGGTGTTGGGAGACCGCGGCGTAGTGCGAGCCGACCATCTCCGCGAGTTGTCCCACCGACTGTTCCTTCTGGTTCAGCGCCCACAGCAGTCGGAGCCTGGTCGGATCCGCCACGGCCTTGAGCACCACGACCATGCGGACGGCTTCGAACGGGTCCGGCGCCGCGGTCCGGCCGGCCGCGTGGCCGGTATCCGTACGGTTCCGGTGCGGTGCTGTCGCGGTGGTGCCGATGCGGGTGGGGTTCACGCGACGGCCTCCCTGCTGAGCTGGCGAGCCTGCGCGCCGTGCAGGCTCCAGTGCAGGTCACGTACGTCGCTTTCCGCGGACAGTCTGGTGATCAGCTGTTCCAGGAGGACGACGGCGGGGCCTTCGACGGCGAGGGTGACCCACACATGGACCGCAGAGTCATGGTCCTGGCTGGTGCGCAGGCCGAGCAGGTGTATGCCGGGCTTGAGGCCGAGTACGCACAGGGCCCGCACCTTGGCCTCGTTCCGGGCGTCGCACAGCGCGTGCACCGTGGCACGGGAGCCGGGGCCGACGGCTCCGGTCCGAGCGACGCGGGCGGGCGACCCGGTCGTCCTGTGCAGGTGTCGGGGAAGAAAACGCATGGTGGCACCCCCTCTTGGGTACGTCCCGTCGGGCGCCGACGGGGTGGACGGATCAGTGGGCACCGTGCGCTCGCGGTGCCGCCTTCGTCGGGTCGAGTACGTATCCGGCTTGTCCCGCGCTCATGACGACGGCTCCGTAACGGTGGCCGAGCTTGTGGCGCAGGCTGCCGATGTGAACGTCGACCGTGTGCTTCTCGCCCACGGCGCACTGCTGCCACACCAGCTGCATCAACTGATCGTGACTGAAGGGCCGTTTGGGGTGGGCGAGGAGGTGGGCGAGGAGTTCGAACTCCATGCAGGTCAGTTTGACCGGGCGGCCGAGGACCGAGACGGTGCGGCGTTCGAGATCGACGACGAGGCCGTGCAGTCGGTGCACGGGGGCTCGCGGAAGTTCCCCGTCGTCGGAGTGGGGTTGCAGGGGCAGTTGGTTCAGGTGCCAGTGGAGGTCGCTGACGGCGGGTTCGAGCCAGACCAGGGCGAGCAGCTGCGACAGGGCCGCGGTGACGGGCCCTTGGGTCGCGAAGGCCGCCTCCAGGAGTGTGAAGCCGGGCTTGTCGCTTCGGCTGGACATCTCCGTCAGACGGACGTCGTCGCCGGTCAGGGCTTGGGCGAGCCGTTCGCGTACGCGGGGTTCCCTGTCGCTGTCGCACATGACGTGCGCGACGCCGTGCAGGGGAGAGTCGGTGGTCGTGTGCTGGGCGGTGTCGATGAGCCGCTCGACGGTCTCCAGCAGCAGGCCGGCCGGGAAGGACATGTCGGCGTCTCCTCTCTGTTTCCAGGGGAGTTGGGCTGGGTCAGTGGGTCAGGTGCCAGACGGCTTCGAGGTGCCGTCGGCCGTCGGGGCCGGTGACCATGTGCCAGTGGGCGTGGGGGCGTTCGGGCTGGTCGTGTGCGGCAGCTCTGGGGGTGGGCGCCGTAACGGGGGCCGCGCGCAGGACGGTGCTGTCGAGGGGGCTGTCGGCGATGCGCCGGACGGCTGTGGCGAGGAAGGCCAGGACGGTGCCGTGGCGGCGCGTGGAGCGCTGGCGCGTGTGGATGGCGGTGAGGACGGACATGTGAAGGTCACCTCCGTGAGGTGGCGCGCCTGCGGGGAGGCAGGGGGCGGCCAAGGGATGGTGGAACGTTTCGGCAGAGAAAGCCCTCAGGCGCGGGACAGCGCGGCGGCTCCGGCGATGCGGTACGCGGCGGGCAGTGGCAGTCCGGTGAAGCGGGCGAGCCAGTGGGCGTCGTGGCCCTGTCGGGCGAGGATGTAGGCGAGGTGCACGCGCGGGTCGTAGGCGGCGTGTGCGGCATAGGGCCGGGGGCAGGTGCTGGAGTCGTCCAGCCGGTAGTCCCGCTCGGGCCCGTCACCCAGGATCAAGCTCACGTGCAGGCAGACGTGTTCAGCGGGGTCGGCGTGGTGGTGACCGGTGGCATGCGGGCGTCGGCGGGCCGGAGCGGTGAGCTCGGTGGCGTGCGGGAGAAGGCGCACGGTGCACTCCTTTCCGCTAGGGAAGTGGCTGGTGCGGTGGCAGCGGGCGGGTACGGCCCGCTGCCACCCGGGGACGGGTCAGTTGCCCATCGCGAGCTGCACAATGCGGACGATCACCAGGATCATCGCGACGAGCAGGTACGTACGCAGGGCGGTCACGCCGACCTTGCGGCCGGTGGAGATGACGGGCTTGGGGAGCTCGTCCAGCGGAGGCATCCGCCAGGCCTCCTTGCCCGTACGGTCGATGACGCGCCCCGTGCGGGCCCAGCCCTTGCGCCGGCGGCGGGTCTCGGCGTAGCCCAGGGCGAGGATGCCCGCGACACCGCAGATGGCCATGATGTCGAGAATCGCGGCGGAGGTGATGCCGGGGAAGAGGACGGCCGCCGTCAGGATGATCGACAGGGTGACGAGGACGGCGACGACCAGCGAGGTGAAGGCGTTGGTCCAGCGGCCGTTGACCCAGGGGCCGAGGACGGCCTTGTCGTTGCAGAGCAGGAGGAGGAAGACCGAGGCGGAGGGGAGGAGGACACCGGCGAGGGTCTGGACGCCTTCGGTGAGCAGGCCGAGCGGTGAACCAGGAATGATCACGATGATGGCGGCGGCCAGGATGACGCCGGCGAAGATCGCGTAGAACCCCTTGGCACCCTTGACCCCCCGGTGCAGGGAGTGCTTGAGGCCCAGCACGTCACCGAGTGCGTAAGCGGTGGAGAGTGACACGGCGGAGGCACCGATGATCGACGCGTCGAGCAGGGCGATGGCGAACAGTACTCCAGCCGCCTTGCCCGCGTAGGCCTCCAGGCCGTGGGCGATCCCCGCGGCGTCGTCGAAGTTGCCGAACTCCTTGGTGCCGGTGAAGGCGGCGGCGGTGAAGCCCATCATGGCTGCGGCGCCGATGACCACGATGACGATGCCGAGCCACAGGTCGGCCTTCTCGTAGCGCATGAAGCGCGGGGTGATGCGCTTGTCGATGACGTAGGACTGCTGGAAGAACAGCTGCCACGGGGCGACGGTCGTGCCGACGATCGCGATGATCAGCAGCATCACGTCGGAGAGCTGCGAGCCGTGCGGCATGCCGGGGACGACGAAGTCGTGCGCCATCTGAGAGGTGGCAGGGTGGGCGAAGAAGTAGATCGGCACCAGCAGCAGAGATCCGGCGCACAAGATGACCGCAGTGCGCTCGAAGCGACGGAAGGACCCGGTGGAAGCGGCGACGATCACGACTGCTGCCGCGACGAGCACGCTGGCCGTCTTCGGCAGCCCCAGATAACCGACGGCAAGCGTGACACCGATGAACTCGGTAACAATCGTAAGGGCGTTGAGCAGGAACAGGTCGATGACCGAGAACGCGCCCCAGAACTTCCCGAACCGCTCCAGGATCAGCCGCGCGTGCCCCACCCCGGTGACCGCGCCGAGGCGCAGGACCATTTCCTGGTTGACATAGAGCACGGGGACGAGCAGGAGCAGGGTCCACAGCAGGGTGGTGCCGTAGTTCTGTCCGGCCTGGCCGTAGGTGGCGAAGGCGCCGGCGTCGTTGTCGCCGACCATCACGATCAAACCCGGGCCGATGATGGCCAGGAGCGTCTTCAGCTTGGCGGGTATGCCCCGGCGCGGGGCGTTGTCGCCCTGCTTGATGGTGCCCAGCGCGCCGCGGATATCGCCGACGTGGGCGTCGTCCAGTACCGCGGCACGCGGCTGCGGAACGGCCGGACTGGTGATCGTCGTTTCGGTCATGACGGACCTCCCGAGCCCCCCGGCGGGGGGAGGTGGTGGGGCACGCGGCAGCAATCCCCCCTGCGAGCGCGCAGCCCGACGGCCCGGGGCGGCATCAGGCCGCACGGGTGCCAGGGCAATCACGCGAGTACGCGCAGAGAAGGTGGTTACCGCATGCCGAGCAGAAGCGGGGACAGGCGGAGACGGGGCCGATGATGACCCGGACTACTGTGACTGCAATCCATCTCTCGCCTCCTCCCGGCCAAGGCGCACGCGGGCGCCAAAACGACTCGGCAAAGAGCGGACCGACCCCTTGCGGCCGGTTCACCCCCACTCGTCAGAGCTTTGGCACTGCACGGCGTAATCCCCTTTGCGGGGAAGCCACTTGGGATCACCCCTTAGGCCGGGGAGATCTGTCCTGAACCTGGGCGTCTCTCGACGTCGTGGGGTCAGTGGCCTGTGTCCGTGCAGACGCCTCACCGAACGAGGTGTCCTCTTCAAACGCCTAGCAGTCTGCCCTGTACTTGCACATCGACGCAACTGCTTGGCGCAACCTTGACGCCGTCGATCCGCTCCGGACACACCGGTTCGGCGTGGCTCGTCGTGCCGGGGCTGCCGCGTCGACCAGCGCCTGGGCCACCTCTCCGGGCAGGCCCGGGTGATGGACGATCCGATGCGGCGTCGCAGTCGTGTATGGCGTAAACCCATGTGAAGTAGCGTCCGTACCGGCTGCGCACCCGCCGAGGCGGAACCCGGAGCGGTTCAGCAGGTTGTCGAACTCTCGTTCACTCCGGAGGTGAGGAAGGACATCGCGGTGTCGAATCCGGTGCGGCCGGTGAGCAGGGTGTCCTCGATGTGCTCGGCGGAGCGGCGGAACATCTCGTCGGCGAAGAGCAGGGCGCGGCCTGCTGGGAGCCGGGTAGGTCCGCACGCAGGGCGAGCAGGCGGAGCACGTGGTGCAGGGGGGCCGGATCGTGTGCCGGAGCGGGCGGCCAGCTCGCGGGTGGCCGGCTCCGGGGCGGGGGTGGCGGGCAAGGGGGGCTCCTGTCGGTGGTGCGGGCACTTTCCGCACCTCCGTGTATCGATGATTTGCGCAGGTCAGAGCAGATATCGGCCCGCCGCGCGGGTGTATCCGGCCTGACCCACACGGCGCGTCCCAGCATGGCGCGAGCTCGACGATCGGCTCTCCGAGATGCCGCAGAACGCTGCGACTTTGCGGGATAGGTGACACCAAGCCTGTGGCCTGAACTGGGCTTGAGCGACGCAGTTTTCGCTCCGCTTGACATCAGAAGGCCAAGTTTGTTGACACCTATGCCCAGTTTTCAGCCCAGTCGCCACCTACCATCGTGCAACTCGGCTGGCATCTGAGCCCAAGTGGGCACTGCGGAGTGTGCAATTCGGCAGCTTGCCCGGAACATGAGGCATAGGGGATGGGCGGGGCCGAAAGTACCGGGCGGACAGCAGTTCATGCCAGGGTGACGTCCATGCCGCCTTCGGCCAGGGCCTCAAGGACTGCGGCGAACAGGTCGTAGGGCTGGCCGTCTGGTGTCAGGACGTGGGACAGGTGCTCGCGTGCGATCGCGGCGTCCCGCCAGAGCAGGGTGGCGGGGGCGGTGTAACCGAAGGTGCCGCGCAGGCAGTCGTCAAGGGCGGCAAGACAGCCGCCGAAGTAGCCCCCCGGCCCGTTGACCGCCTCGCCGAGCGCCAGGTAGAGGGCTGGTTCGTCGGTGATGTGCCGGCCGTCGAGTTCGTAGGCCTGACCGGCTGACCGGGCACGATGGGATCGTCGGCAGGCCCGCTCTCGGACGAGGTCATGCCAGGCCCCGCGGCGGCGGGTATCGAGACCGGCCCAAGCGTTGACGGCGCCCGGAGGCCCGGCGAGCCACCGCTCCCAGACGGGCCGGGCGTATTCGGGAACGGGGGCGAAGCGGCCCCCATCGAGCTCCAGGTCGATCAGGTCCGCCCCGCAGGAGGATGGGCGCCAGTCGCTGACCGTGCCCCACAGCAGCCGATCAGTAAGCAGCTCACCTTGGCTGTCCCGTATCTCCAGAGCGGACTCCTCCAGATCCAGCGCCCGCCGGGTGCCCTTCATCAGCGCCGCCCTCAGCTGATCGCTCTGGGCGAGCCCCCGCAGGACGAGCGGGGGCGGTATCTCCTCGGGCGACAAGACGCGGGTGAATTCCCGGCAGGAGCCCAGCCAGCGGCGTCCGTCGTGCACGCGAACGCGACCCCTGTACCCCTCGGGTGGACCTTCGTATTCGTCCAGGCCGGTGAGCAAGAGACTGTCCGTCCCGGGAGGCTGCCCCAAGCTCTCCGCGTCCTCCAGCAGCCAGGCGTCGAGTGCCCCGTCGTCCGGCACCAGCCACACCCGGCTGCCGACCCAAGCGGGTACGCCGGTTTTCTCCGGAACCCAGCCGAACAGCTCGTACGTCCCGCGCTGGGGCTCTCCGAACAGCCCCTCCGCCTCGACGCAAACGCCCCAGACATGGCCGTGCTCGGTCCCAGTCAGCTTGTACCGCGCGCTCCTGCGCTCGTTCTCGTCCTCATGCACAGCGCAAATCATGCCCGCCCAGGTTCCGACGACGAAGCCGGGATCTTCTGCCGGCCACAGGCTCAGGGCCGTCCCTGGTCGGCGGCGCACGCGCTCAGTGTCAGCTGGCATGACTCGATGTCATCCATCTCGAAAAGTCGCAAACGCACAGTGCGACATGGCGGCACGATCCGCTTGGCCTTAACGCCCACTGACAACTATCGCGACCAGTCACAGCAGTGCCGCACATGGCCGGGTGATCATGCGCGAGCAGTGCGAACATGTATTTGATTGAGGGCCCGGCCGAGCGCCTCGCGTGAGCGGCTGCTGGGTTCGGCGGCGAAGGCTACGCTGTCACCCGTTGCGTGGCCCGTGTCCGCGTTCCGGGATCAAGGCCCCTTGACCAATTCCTGAAGGCGCCTGGAGGAAGCCGTGACCACTGAACTACCTGACTGGATGATCCCGCCCAGGCCGAGCGGCTGGGAGGCGGATGATCTTGACAACCTCCCGCAAGCGCCGAGGCACACCGAACTCATCGATGGAGCCCTGATCTTCATGATGTCGCCGCAGCGATCCTGGCACTCCCGGCTCGTGGAGAACCTCACTTTCGCACTGAGGCAGGCGGCCCCCGATGGGTTCGAGGCCGAGCGTGAGATGACCATCCGCCTTGACAAGAAGAGTCGCCCCGAGCCGGACATCCTGGTCTCGACTGCCGCATATGATCCTGACCGCACCTGGTACGTACCCGAGGAAGTCGTTCTGGCCATCGAGGTCGTCTCAGAGGAATCAGCGGACCGTGATCGGTCCCTGAAACCTTTCAAGTACGCCCAGGCCAAGATCGCGCACTTTTGGCGCATCGAGGACGAGGCCGGAGCCCCCACTGTCCACGTCTACGAACTCGATGCCTTGACCAGTTCTTATGTGCCCACTGGCATCCACCGGGGCAGGCTGCGGGTCGCCGTCCCCTTCCCTCTCGATATCGATCTCAACGTTCTTGTGCCGTGAATCGCACGGCTCGGCTCGATCGGTGCCGGGGAAGCGGGGGTCTATCGGAGGCCGTGGCGGTCGAGGCGGTGGATGAGGCCGGGGCGGCGTTGACTGTCTTCGCGTAGACGGGTCAGGCGCTGGTGGTAGTCGGATTGCCGTCCGGTGTGAGCGTAGGCGTCGCGCAGTTCCGTGAGGAGGGTGACGGCCTGGTCGTAGGCGCTGGTCTTCCTGGTGGCGATGTGGGCCTCGATCTGCCGCCAGGCGGATTCGGCCTCGCGCGCGAGGGCGGTCAGGCGCTGGGCGTGGGCAGTGGCTCGTTCGTGTTCGGCGCGCTGCCGGCGTTCGGTGCGCAGGGTGTTTGCGGCGTCCAGGAGGTGGGCGGCGGATCGGCAACCGGAGACCGCGATGGGGGCGGTGGTGCCCTGCAGACGGTGCAGGAGTTCGGTGTGCAGCCCGGGTTCCGGGCCGAGCGCGAGCCGCAGGAGCAGGGCGTCCTTCTCCTTCTGGGGCATTGCGGCGATCAACGGGGCGAGTTCCTTCTTCGTGCGTTTGGGCGGCCTCTTGGGCGCGGCGGTACTGGCCTGGGCCGCGACTGTCAGCAGGTCGTCGTCCACGCGCAGGAAGTCCGCGAGCGCGCGCTGCGGTGCGGTCAGTTCGTCGAGCCCGGCCGGGACGGGCGGCTCCGGGCAAGTCTGGTATTCCGCTTCGGAGTCGTCCTCGAGTTCCCAGGCGGCGAGTGCGGAGAGCCAGGCGAGGTAGAGGGGACGCAGGTCGCCGGTGGCGAGTTCGTCGCGTACGCCGATGAGGGCGGCCAGCGAGTCGTCGGCGCCCTCGATCCAGTCGCCGCCCTCGTCCTCGCTGGTCAGGTCGAGGAGAAGGTGGGCGCGGGTGGTCCAGGCGTCGACGTGGTGGTCGAGGCAGTAGGGCTGGACGGTGGGGAGGTTCAGGGTCTGTTTGGGCAGGCGGAGCATCAGCCGGTGGGTGCCCCAGTTGGTGACGTACAGGTGGGCGTCGAAGTAGCGCTCGGTCATATGGCGCGGATCCCCGCTCAGGTCACCCCAGTTGTAGGTGTTGGTGAAGCTGGTGGCGGTGATCCGGGCCCGGGTGGAGAGGGCCCGCAGCTCGTCCTGTTCCTCGCGGCTGAGCGGACGGTCGAGGGCTTGGAACTCGTAGTACTGGTACTCGCTCACACGGCGGACCCTATCGCCGCCGCGGATGGGCGCGGATGGGGAGCGGGCAAGCTCGGCATCGCGATCCAGGGCCAAGGAGCATTCCGCCACTTCGAGGACATGCCGGCCACCTCGCCGTCACGGCTGTGACGGTACCGGTTGTTTGCCGCGGACCGGCAGTACGGCCGGACCTGGGCCTGGCTCGCCGGTCAGGGCTACCGGCCGATGCCACCGGGCGACCAGTGATCGGGGTGCCTTCATGACCCCCAGCGCCGGTAGGCCTCAATCCACTCAGCCCCCTCGGGCGCCGGATGCGGCAACGGAAGGTCGAGAACACCGATTGCCTGCCGGTGCCTGGCACGGGCGCAGACCGCCACGATCTGGCTGCCGGGCAACAAGTCCACATTCTTCACGGTGACCTCGACCCCGAGAACGACCGTCTTGAACGGGACGGCCAGATGCTCAGCGAGCATGGTGAAGAGACCCATGAGCTGCTCCGCATCGCCGTAGGCGTCCACGGTGGCCTGCTCAACCAGCTCATCGAGTTCCGCGTCACTCAGCTGTCCGTTCACAGGGAACACGGTACCGACGGAGCCCGTGGCTCTCCCCCCTCTTTACCGGATCGCCCCCGGCACGGGGCGCAACCCGTACACCACTTCGTCGGACGCAATCGCTTCGCACTCAGGACTACTACGAACACCGCATCAAGGAGTGTGACGCCCGGACACCGATGAGGAATAGCCCGGAATTCCTCCGGATCGCGTTACCGGGATGCACTTTTGATGGGGAGTCATATGCTGTGCGTTACGTGGGCCGAGGGGTCGGAAGAGGGCGAGGGTCGGTGTGCTCTCTTCTCGCGAAAGGCGGTCTCGTCCGGAATGGCCGGATCTCAACTGAAGGTCCACTTGATCACGTAGGTGAAGGCGTTCACCGGGAAGGCGAACGGAGTCATCCGCGATAGCCTTCTTCACCGGTAGCATATTTTTCCCGTCAAGACGGGATATTCGGACTCTTGGTTGCAGACGGTGCAATCACCCCGAAAGGCCATGGTGTCCGGGTGCCGGAACTGCTGGAGGGCATGGCTGGCCGGACTGGTCGCGACGTCGAAGGGCTGGAGATCATCTCGGAACTCTTTCTTTCTCGTGATCGCAGGGCGCCCTGTGGGCAATTCGGACGAAACGGCCGTCCCCGCCCCGCCCGCTGCGGGAAATCCGTAGAAGCCCGCAAGATTTCTGCGGGTTGGTCGCAGGAAATTGAACTTTTGACCGTCCGTTGCAGGAATTCCGTCGGTTGACAAGATTGGCCACTACATCGGAAAGTGAATGCATCCAATGGGGCGACAAAGCAGCCATGTTTCCCCGTGCCCGAAAAGGCTATGCAGAAGGTGGGGGATCCCGTGCGAGTGGTCCTGGCCGAGGATCATCCGACCGTACGAGCTGGAACCCGGGCGCTCCTGGAGCCCGAGGGCTTCATCGTGGTCGGGGAGGCGGCCTGCGAACGCGAGGCGTTGGAGATCGTTTCCGAGCAGCAGCCCGATGTGCTGATGCTGGACATGAAGCTGGAGTCGGGGCTGGCGCTCAATGCCATTCCCCAATTCCTCGCCGCCGCACCGGGGATGGGAATTCTCGTGCAGAGCTGCTACGAGGACCGGGCCATCATCTGCGGGGCACTGGCCGCGGGTGCCGCAGGCTATCTGCTGAAGAGCAGTCCAGTGTCCGAGCTGGTCCTGGCGGTACGGACGGTGGCGTCGGGAGGACGGTACGTACAGCCCTCGCTCGGTGCCGGGCTGGCCCGTGCGCAGGGCCGGGAGCCGGAACTGCAACTGCGGGAGCGGCAGGTCCTGGGCCTGCTCGCCGAGGGGCACACCAACCGTGAGGTGGCCGCGCGGCTGACGGTCAGCGTCCGCACGGTGGAGAGCGTCAGGGCCGCTCTGCGCGCCCGGCTGGGCCTGGTCACCAGGGCCGACCTCGTCGCGTACGCCCGGCAGAACCGCTCCGCCGATGTGTAGCGGAACCGCCCGGCCGGCCACCGCACGACAGCCGCTCGACCTGGGCGCACTCAGCAGCTTCTGTGTCGCGATCAGCCTGGTCAGCCTCGTGGCCTACGTGGTCAACTTCCTCGCCCACGACCGGATGCCGCCCCGGTCGATCTCGACCCTGAGCGTCGCCCTGGCCACCGGTGTCCTCGCGCTGCTGACCTGCGGGCTGCGGCGGGCCCGCCGGGTGCTGATCATGATCTGCTGCGGATTCACGGTCCTGAGCGTGGACAGGTTCGCGCACTCCGCACCGATGGATCACGCGGCCATGGCGTTCCTGCTGGCGGCATCGGTGTACGCCGTCCCGGCCTGGCCCGAGATGAAGGTGGTCCTCAGCGGGGGAAGCGCCAGCGCCATGGTGGAGCGGCAGGAGCACCATGCGGGCCTGCTCGCGGGCGAGTTGCACGACGAAGTCCTCCAGCTGCTGGCACTGACCTGTCGGCGGCTCGACGCGGCCCGCGCACTGGACGACCCCGGTGCGCTGCGCGCGGCGATGGAGGACGCGTCCCGCACCCTCGACGAACAGGCCGGTACGCTGCGCCGCATCATCGCCACCGTGAGCCCGGCAGCCGTCCAGGGGCTGGGGCTCGCCGAGTCGGTCACCTCCCTCGCCGGACAGATCGCCGCCGAGAACGGGCTCGTGGTGGACGTGGACGTCCAGGGCGACCGGCCCCATGCGTGTGCAGGGGAGAACGGCGTGAATCTTGCCGTCTACCGGGTCGCCCAGGAAGCGCTCACCAACGTGGTCAAGCACGCCGACGCCCGGCGCATCACCGTTGCCCTCACATGCCGCGACGAGGGCATCAGCCTCACCGTCACCGACGACGGACGCGGCCTCGGCCCGAACCCGCCGAGAGCCACCGAGGGGTACGGCATGCAGGGCATGCGCTGGCGCTGCGAAGCGTACGGCGGCACATTCAGCGCCAGAACCGCCGACACCACCGGCACGGTCGTCCGGGCCGTGTTCCCCCTGCGTAACTGCCGGAAAACCCGGGCGTCCTAGGCTGGCCGACCGCGTCGGCACCAGCCTGCCCCTGGCCCGCGCAAGCCGGCCAGGGGCAGGATCCGTGGGCAACGCGAGACGGTATCGAGCGCCCGCACGCCCGGCGACGCCCGGATCGCCGGGCGCCTGGCCTCGTGGGCCGGGCGCCCGGCTGTGGGCGGGATCAGGCCGAGCGGCGTCGGCGGCGCAGATGAAGGACCGCCGCGCCCGACACCGCCAGGGCTGCCGCGCCGGCGGCGGCCGGGAGCCAGGAGCGGGAAGGGGCGGTGGCGGTCTGCTCCTCGGCGAGGGCGTAGCCGCCCGCGAGACCCTTGCGGTCGTAGGCCGAGCCGGGGAGCTTGTCGCCGTAGCGCTTGGCGACGAGTTGCTGGTACGCCGCGAGTGGGACGCGGGGCTTGCCTTGCAGGGCTGTCCGGGCTTCCTTGTTGAGGGGCTCGACGGAGCCGCTGCCGGTCAGCCGGTACCAACCGTGGATCTGCGGCTCCATGAAGGTCTGCGCCTGGTCCGTGCCACGTTCGGCGGCGCTGATGTCCGCGTCGCCGTCGCGGATGCCGGCCAGTTGCCAGGCACGGCCGTCTTGCTCCGGGGCGAGCAGGACGGCGGCCTGACGGCCGTTGGCGGCCGAGACACGGGAGGCGAGGTAGGACAGCCGCAGGGCCGCGCCGGCGGTGGCCTTGGTCTTGCCGGCGACGAACTCGGGCGACAGCTCGTAGAAGGGGACCGGCTTCTTGAGGTCGAAGCCGGGTGCGGCGGCAGGTGCCTGCGCGGGGCCGGGCGGGGCGCCGGCCGCGCCGCCGTCCTCGCCGCTGTCCGCGCCGCCGTCCGGGGTGTGGCCCGCGACGGCCGTCAGGAAGCGGGTGACGGTGTCGTGGACCTTGCCGGAGCGCAGTACCTTCTGAGCGGCGGTGTAGTCGGTCTCCGCGGGGGTGGTGGGTTCGTCGGCGGCCTGCGCTGGAACGATTCCGCAGAGGGCGGCGACGGCAGTGGCCGCGCACAGGGTGGCGGCGCGTCTGGTCGTACGGTGCATGGTCGGTGGTCTCCTCAGCCCTGGATGCCGGTACGCGTGTGGGTCCACCGGAAGGAGTTGTTTCCGGAGTAGGCGGAGTAGTTCCACCAGGTGTAGGTCTTCGTGGTGGGCCAGGGGTCGCCGACCGCGATCATGTTGCTGGTGCTGTCGTAGCCGTAGACGACGTTCATGTGGCCGCCGCCGGAGTTCCAGCCGATACGGACGGCGAACGGACGCCCGTTCGCGATCTCGGTCCGGGTCTCGCCGAAGGAAGCGTTGCGGTAGAGGTCGTTGCCACTGCTGCGGAAGCCCATGTTGCGGAGGGCGTTGGCCATGTCGCCGAGGGTGGCGGGGCGGTTGTTGCAGTCCAGCCGGTTGTTCTGGGCGGCCAGGCGGCAGAAGTCGTACTGGTTGTAGCGGGTGTAGCCCCAGAAGTTGGCTATGGTCAGGCCGGTGGCGTCCCAGCACCACTGGTCCTTGACCTGCTTCTGCATGCTGATGTCGAGGGCCTTCCGGCCGGTGGGATTGCCGGTCGGATTGGTGGTGGGCTTGTCGGTGGGCTGAGTGGAGGTGCAGACCGGCAGCCTCCCGGTGTTCTCCCGGATGAACGCGTCGGCGATGTAGTACTTGCCGGACCAGATCCAGCGGGAGTTGTTCTCGACGACGTCGCCGGTGGTACGGCAGGTCATCGGGATCTGGTCGCCGGCCCACGACTTTCCGGTGATGCCGGCCGAAAGTGACGGCTGGGACCGCTGGTTGACGGTGCTGAAGTTGCCTCGCCCGCCGGTGACCGTGCCGGTGACGCTGGCCTGGGCCTGGGGGGAGATGCTCAGCAGGAGCACGCCGGACAGGACGGCGGCGCCCGTCGTGGCCAGAAGTACCTTTTTGCGCCTTGACGTAGGGGCGGCGTGTGTCTGCGTTGATATGCGGGTTGATCTACGGAATCTGTGCATGGGGGATTCTTCTCTTGCTGATCGGTGAGGGCGGATACGGCCCCGCCGCAGCCAGAAGGCGGTGAGGCCGTATCCGGTGAAGAACGCTCTTCGGGTACCGATCGGGCGGATCAGTACTGGATGGTGTGGTTGTAGAGGATGTTGCGGGCCTTCGCTCCGCTGTCCAGGCCGTACGCGGGCCGGTCGGTGAGGAAGTACTCACGGAAGGTGGACTGGCGCTCGCGGGACATCATGGTGTTGCTCTTCGTCCAGCCGCCGTCGACCTGGGACCACAGGTCGACCAGCGCGGTGGCGACCCGGGCCTCGCAGGCGTCGCCCCAGTCGATGCCGCGTGTGGTGCGGTCGTTGGCGAGGTTCGTGGAGCTGCCGTTGCCCCAGGTCATGACGGTGTCATTGAAGGCGCGGAACGCCACGGCGTCGGCGAAGCCCTCGGTCCAGCCGCAGGTGGTGGAGGAGGTGCGGTTGACGTAGTGGGGCGAGCAGTTGGTGACGTTCGGCCACCATCCGTTGTAGAGCTTGCCCATGAGGGAGTGGCCGGCCTCGTGGACGGTGGTGTGGCCGGAGTCGGGGTCGCTGTCCGCGAGGTGGACCTTGTCGTCGCGGTTCGTCCAGTACGTACCGTCCTGGGAGCCCGGGTACCACTGGACGGTGATCGGGGAGCAGCGGCCGTCCTTCTCGTTGCTCGTCCAGCAGGTGCTGGTCGAACCCCGGTCCCACCAGAGCTTGTTGAGGGTGTCGAAGGCGTGCCAGGCGCGGCTCTGGCCGCTGTTGGCGTAGACGGTGCCCAGGCTCTTGTTGCCCGAGACGTTGCCGAGGGCGTTCGAGGTGGTCGAGTAGCGGCGGTTGTATCCGTCGACGACCGACCACATGCCGCCGGCCTGGGTCTGGAACTCCGCCCAGACCTGGGAGGTGACGGACGTGGTCGGCGTGTAGCAGAGCTTGAACGTGCCGTCTCCGTTGCCGGTCAGACCAGCGGCGAGCTTCTGCGTACTGCCGCCTGCGGTCGCCCTGCCCCAGAGGGTGACGTTGGCGTTGCTGACCGGCAGGTCCCGGTCGGCCTTGCGGTTCCAGCTACCGCCCTCGGAGGACTGGAAGCGGTTGCGCAGAGTACCGCTGACGCAGACCGGGGCGTAGGGCTTGCCGGGGGCGGCGGCCTGTGGGGGAGTGCTCGGTGCGGCCGGGGCGGCGGCGCCCGGACGTGCCGGGCGGTCGTGTGCCGTGGGCCCGTCGGCCGGAGTCGCGTCGGCCTTGGTGACGGACATGCCCTTGGCGGTGGAGCCCTTGGCCTTGCCGATGGTCAGTTCCACCGAGGCGTGACCGGCGCGGCGCGGGTCGGGGCGGTCGATGTCGCTGATGTCCGCCTGGATCTGGGCGGGGCCCGCGGCGACGGCCTCGACCTTGAGCCTGATGGTGCGGGTGCCCGGGGTGAGGGCCAGCGTCCGGCTGGTGCGTTGGCCGAAGGGGTCCGTCGCGGGCGCGGCGAGGGCCGGGTTCCGGTCGACGATCCGGAGGGCGGGCGGCAGTTGGAGGGAGAGGCCGGCGCGCTTGACGTCGGTCTGCGCCGTGACGGCCACGGTGAGGGTGGTCCGCTCGCCGATGGCGGGAAGGTGCTCGAGGGAGGCGGTGACGCCGAGACAGCTCAGCGGCGCTTCGGAGTTCTTGTCCGCGGGGCGGACAGTGCAGCTGTCCGCCGGGGTGGGGGTGACCGCGTAGGCGGACGGTACGGCGACGGTGGCGATGCAGGCACCTATGCCGCCCGCTGCGATCAGCGCCGCGGGTCTCGGTATTCGTATTCGGAACATGGGCATGCCTTTCTAGGGCGTGCACGACGGGTCCGGTGCACGCCGATTCGAACCGTGGGGGGTGAGAACTGCCGCGATCATCAATCACTGGTAAACGGCAGTGTCTTGATCGACAACTCGCCGAGACTTTACGTCATATGGATTGCGCATGTCACATTCGGCATGCAACTGCATGGCGTAGAAGGCAAATAGACGCGATGTCACCTGCGATGTTGCGGTAAACCCGCAATAAACAAAGGGCATTGGGGCAGGGGAATCACCGGCCACCCACACGGCGACGGGGTCTCACCTCCTCTGCGTTGCCGTGTGGGCCGAGCGTCGGTGTGTCAGTTGTGCCGGGGCTTGCTGCCGCCGGACTGGTCCTTGTCACCCGGTTTCGTGTCGTCCTGCGGAGTGCGCGGCTGGGGGATCCGTATGGCTCCCTTGCCGTGTGCGAGTTGCACCTCGCGCTGCACCTTGGGCATCGGCAGGCGCACCGCGAGCGCCTGTACGCCGCCGATCTTCAGATACGGCATGACCCAGCCCTCCAGGTCGACTCCCGCGAACAGCTTCCAGTCGGCGTCGACCGCAGCCTTGCCCTCGGTCGACCCGCTGACCCCGCCCTTGACCTCGGTGCGCACGTACGGCGCGGCGACGTCGCCCTTCACGCCCACGCTGCCATAGAGACCGAGGTTCGCCTCGGTGCCGAACCGGACCTTCGCGTTGACCGCGGCCGAGGCGCTCGCCTTCAGCGTCGCGGGGGTGAAGTTCGCCTTGGCCTCCGGCTGCCAGCCCTTGCGCAGACTGAACGCGGAGCCGAGGGCGAAGTCGCCCTTCACCGGGTCCTGTTGGACGTCCAGGCTCGCCTTTCCGTTGGCGTCGATCAGGACGTAGCAGGTGAGGTCGATGTTGACGGTGACCGGAAGTTCACCGATGTAGAAGGTCGGGTTGGCGTGCAGGACGACGAACGGTATCCGCAGCGGCTTGCCGTTGGTTGTGGGGGCCGTCCGCCCCTTGAAGTGGAACCCCGAGGACCAGTCGCCGCTCAGCCGCAGGCCGGCCCCCGACGGGCCGTCGCCGGAGCCGCGGCCGTAGTAGTTGAAGTCGACCTCGGGCGCGAGCTGGACGAAGCCCTTGAACGACGCCTTGGTGGGGCTTTCCACTCCTTCCTTCTTCGCGTCCTTCTCCGTGTCGACAGTGGTGTCGACGTCGACGCGCAGGCTGCCGAAGGGCAGTTTGAGGCCCTCGGGTCCGGCGTGGACGTTGCCGCGCTTGGCCCAGGAGAACTTCACCCCCGGAACGAGCGAATCGGCCTTGAAGCCGGACGGGTCGACGGGCAGCTTGTTCTCGACCTTGGAGTCTCCCAGCACCGTGGAGAGATCGACCGGGGCGGTACGGACCTCGGTGCCCTCCGAGGTCTCCTTCTCCACCTTCGTGACCTTGGCCAGGACGCCCTGGGGCGCGCCGGGCACGGGCTTGCTGGCGATGATGTCGCCCACGGCGACGGGCTTCTTCGCGGCAGGCGTCGCCGACGGCCCCGGCTTGCCGGACGGGCTCGGGGAGGCCTGTGCGACGGTCTGGGAGATGACGGCGTGCCCGCTGTTCCGGTCGATGGAGTCGACCTTCACCGCCGACTTGTGCGCCTTGACGCCGCCGCCTGCCGGAATGGTCACCGCGCTGGGGTCGGTTCCCCGGGGGGAGGGCACGCGGAGGCCGACGTCGCCTTGGGGGGCGCCGGCTTCACTGCTGCTCTCCGCCTCGCCCAAGGTGGGTTCGCTGTCAAATGGCGAGCAGCCGGCGAGGGCAAGGGTGAGGGAGGCGAGCAGCACTGGTGCCAGTGCCGCTCTTCTGTAGGGGTTGCGCATAGTGGATCCTTGTGGATTGGTGTGAGGGGGCTGTTTTCCCCAAGAGGGGTGGCGGGAACATGCCATGTCAGGGCATGGGTGGCACCTCTCATTCGGCGGGACCTGCGGGCCGGCGGGTCACTTCGCCCTCGCCGCCAGGGCTTCGAGGTGCACGGCCGCGGCCGTGGCACCTCCCGCGGCGCGGAACGACGCGCGCACCCTCCCGGCCGCCTCGCGGCAGTCGGGCTCGCGGAGGACGGTGTCCAGCGCCGCGTCCAGCACTTCGGCGGTTGCCCGGTTGAACCGGACCCGTACGCCCGCCCCGGCGTCCGTCACCTGGGCGGCGACGGCGGGCTGGTCGTCCCGGATGGGCGCGACGATCAGAGGGAGGCCGTACCACAGCGCCTCGCACACGGTGTTGTGCCCGCCGTGGCAGACCACCGCGTCGCACCGTTCCAGCAGGGCCAGTTGGGGAACGCGCGGCCGGACCAGCACCCGGTCGGCGAACTCCGGCACCGTGCCCGTCGGGTCGACGACCACCGCCTGCGCCCGGTCCGGCCGTCCGCGCACCGCCTCGGCGCACGCGGTGAGGAAGCGGGGCGCCGCCTCGGCATTGGCCGTGCCGAGGGTGATCAGCACGGTGGGCGTCCGGGGGTCGAGCCGGTGCCAGGGGAAGTCGTCCGCGGTCGGGCGGGCGGCGAGCGACGGTCCGACGAACCGGACCTGTTCGCCCGCGGACGGGAGCGGCCCGGCCAGGGCCTCGGTGCTGAAGGCCAGCACCAGCCGGTCGGACAGCCGGGGGTCCACGGTGCTCCAGGGGTCGCCGATCCGCTGCCGCAGCTCCCTGATCAGCCCGGCGATCCAGGAGTCGACCTTCGGCAGGCCGGACAGCGAGGTGAAGCCCGCCGTGGTGGTCGCCGAGGTGGCCCACACCAGCCCCATTTGCTCGGCCACGAGGCCGCCGGCGACGGCCTGTTGGTCGGCCACCAGGACGTCCGGCAGGAACTCGCCGACGGCCGCCCGCACTCCGGGCGCCATGTGCTCGGCGAGCGGCCCGAGGAACCGCTCCCACAGGAACTTCAGCGCCGCCGGGCCGCGGAGCGAGGGCGGCCGCAGCAGGGCGGGGTCGGCCAGGTCCGGGGAGGAGCACCGGAACACGGTCGCGCCGCCGCCCACCAGCGGTCCCACGACCTCCGGCAGGCCGGCCCAGGCCACCTGATGCCCGCGCCGGACCAGCTCGGCGGCGACGCCGACCGTGGGGTTGACGTGCCCGGTCAGGGGTGGCACCACGAACAGGAAGCGGCTCACCGGATCATGTCCCCGGCCGCCGGTACGGGCGTGTGCGCCCGTATCCACTCGAGGATCAGGTCGCCGGCCGGTTCCGTGGCACCGACGAGGACCCAGTGTTCCTGGTCCGGCAGCACGACGGTGCGGCAGACGGGGAGGAGGGACCGCAACCAGCTCTCCTGGGCGGCGAGTTCGGACTCGGCGCCGTAGAGGGCGAGTACGGGGATGCCCATCGACCGGATCGCGTCCTCGTCGAGCACCTGGCTGGCGGGGACGTCCCGCACCGTGGTGGTGGAGTGCAGCAGCCGGGCGGCCGACCGGATGCGTTTGGTCACGTGCTTGCCGTGCTTCTCGGTGAGTTCCTCGAAGAGGCCGTCGCGGGCGAGCTCCTCCGCCCCGCGCGCGAGGTTGGCCGCCATCTTGCGGGACCAGGCTGCGGTGGCCGGCTCCGACTCGATCATCGAGACGCTGGCCACCCGGCCGGGGTGCCGCGCCGCGTGGCCGAACGCGATGGTGCCGCCGTAGGAGTTGCCCACCAGGTGCACGGGGCCCGCCGGGTCCAGCCGGTCGAGCAGGGCCTCCAGGTCGTCGAGGTGGTCCTCCAGCCGGTAGCCGGCCGACGGCCGTTCGCTGAGGCCCTGCCCCCGCAGGTCGTACATGATCACGTCGAGTCCGGCGGCGGCGAACCGGGGCGCCAGGGTGAAGTAGTAGCTGATGAGGCTGTCGATGAGCATCCCGTGGACGAGCACCACGGTGGGCGGCGGGGCGGTGCCGGCCGGCGTCCGAGCGGGTATTCGTTCCACGTGCACCGCAAGGCCGTTGGCGTCGATCATGGCCATGGGTCACCGCTCCCCGGGGGCCCGCAGGCAGCCGGTGATGTGCTCGACGAGCTGTCCGACCGTCAGGCCGATGATCTCCTCCAGCCCGAGCCCGGCCAGGTACTCGGCGAAGTTCACCAGCTCCCCGTACCGCGCCTGGAGGTGGCCGCCGAGGGTGACCAGGTCGATGCTCTCCAGGTCCAGGTCGTCATGGAACCGGGTGTCCATGGTGATATCGGCGTCCATCACGCCCCCGTACTCGCCGAGGACGGTGTGGAGCATGCCGCCCACCTCCTCGAACACGGCCTCCTCGAACACGGCCTCGGGGGTCGCGGCGGCCGGTGCCGCCTGGCTGCTGTTCATTGCTGACTCTCCTGTCGTTCGTCTTCCGGCCGGGCGTCCCCGGGGGCCGGACCCGTGGTCCACGCGACCACGTACTCCCTCTCCGGCAGGCCTTGCGGGTTGGTGACGGTGCGGCAGCGCACCGGGTACCGGCGGCCGCCCACGACCACCACCAGGGCGTGGGCTCGTGCCTCGGTCACGGCGAAGTCCTTCGGCCGTCCCCGCAGCCCGGTGCCCTCGGCCTTGGCCACCGCCTCCTTCGCCGCCCAGAACCGGGTGAACCACAGCGGCTGCGGTTCACCGGTCCGGAAGCACAGCGCGACGAGGAGCTCGCGCTCGGCGGGGCCGAGGGCGGTGGTCAGGGTTCCCGGTGGCCGTTGGGTGACCTCCTCGACGTCGATGCCGACCGGCGCCGGGTGCCCGTCCGTGCCGGGCGGCCGGACCAGGGCGACCGCGGCCTCGGCCCGGTGCGCCAGTGAGATGTCGAGGGCGGGGAGAACCCGGCCGTGCGCACCGGTCACCCGCGGCCGGCCGGACGCGTCGTTGTCCACCCGGATCTCGGCGGGGAAGACCGGCCCTTCGCCGTGCTGCCACAGCCACCGGCGGACCGCGTCCTTGGCCGCGATGCGGCCGAGCAGCCACTGGCGGCGGCCGGACGGCGGGCGCCGCTCGTGGTCCTCGCGCTCGGTGGTGCCGAGGTGCCGCCGCATCACGAGGTCGCGGGACGCGAGGTCGTGGCACCCGTCGAACAGGAGCACCCAGCCGCCCGGTTGGACCGCGGAGAGGGTGTGCTGTTCGGGGAACCGTTCCTGCGCCTTGGTGTCCGTGCGGCTGTCGAACCGGTGGTCCTGCCAGCCGTGGATTTCCGCCCAGACGCGACCGTCCAGGAGCAGCTGCACGTCCGCCTCCACCGTGGCGTCGGTGACCGAGACGATCCTGATGAGGCACTCGACCCGGGTGCCGGGCGGCGGGTGCGGGCCGAAGAACCGGATGTGCCGCACGCGGACGGGGAACACCAGGGTCCGCTCGGTCAGGGTGGTGAGGATCCAGTAGCCGAGCAGCTGCCCCACGTTGTCGAGCAGGGCGCCCGGCGCGGACGGGGCGGTGAGCACGCCGCGCACATGCGCGTCGCCGACCGCCGTCAGCCCGGTGACGCCCTGGAATGCCGGGCCGTGGAACATCCAGCGGTCCTCGTACAGTTGCCCGGCCGTGATCCCGGGGGCCCGTTCCTCCTCGGGTGCCCACTGCCAGGGCCGGGGCGCGCCGCCGGGGTACCGGTCCGCGAGTTCCACCTCGCCGTGCGCGTACGCGCCGAACGTCACACCGGCCCGGCCGGTGCCGGACGCCTCGACGGTCACGGGCACGTCGACGGCGGGGGCCGCGGCCACCCAGCGGTTCAGCCGCACCTCGTGCACCGCCACCGCGGTCGTCCCGGGCCGGGCCCGTTCGGCGTGCTCCATCATGTGGTGCACCACGGTCGTGGCCGGGACGACCGGCCACCGGTCGGCCTCGTCGGGCCAGCCGGGGCGCTGTGCGAAGAAGCAGTGGTCGCGCAGGTACGGCATGGTGCCCGTGGACACCCGCAGCAGGGTGCGGACCGTGGGCGCCGCCGCGGCGCGGGACACCGCGACGGCCACCTCGGCGGTGTCCTTCAGCAGGGCCCGGAGCTCGGCGGTCAGCGGGGAGCCGTCCGGGGCGTCCACAGCATCCGGCACGTTCCGGACCGCGAGCGCCGAGCGCACCGCGGCCACCGTCTCCCGGTCCAGGGACACCAGCTTCCCGCCCAGGTCCAGTCGCGAGGGCGGCATCCGGCGGGCGTGGCTGCCACCGTCCACCGGGACCCCGGTGGACGGGTCGCCGCCGGCCGTCCACAGCGCCGTGGCGACCCGAAGCAACTGCGCGGTCCCGTCCCGGTGCGGGGAGTTGGCCGACACCACCAGGTGGGGGAGACCGCGCAGGGTGTTCTCGACGAGCGAGCCCACCTGGCCCGTACCGGCCTGGACGAAGACCCGGAAGCCGGCCGCGTACATGGCCTCGATCAGCGGGCGGAAGCGGACGGGCTCCAGCAGGTGGCGTACGAAGAGCTCCCGTACCTCGTCCTCGGTGCCGGGGTACTCCGCGGCGGTGGTCGCCGACCAGACGGGCACGGTCGGCCGGTGCAGCTCGAACAGGCCCGCGTAGTGCCGGATCCGGTCGAGGTAGGGGGCCAGCATCGGGGTGTGGAAGCCCGAGCGGAACGGCAGGACCTGCCCGATGACGCCGCGTTGCCGGAAGTGCTTCACCAGATCCTTCACTTGGCCGGGCGGGCCGCAGATCATCGACTGCTGCGGAGCGTTGTCGTGCGACAGCACCACATCGGGGCGGTCGGCGAGCACGGCGGTGACCTGCTCGGCCGGTGCACCCAGCGCGGCGAAGGACAGCCCCGCCACCCGCACCTGGTCCGGGTCGAAGGAGCGGGTGAACTCGTCGACCGCGTCCCCGGCGTACAGCCCGGCGGTGGCCATGGCCGTCCACTCGCCGATGCTGTGGCCCGCGACGGCGTCGGGCACGATGCCCATCCGGCGCAGCGCGGCGTCCAGCACCCGCCCCACGGCGATGACTCCGGCCCCGTGCCGTCCGACGTCCGCCACATCGGCCCCGGACCCGCCGAACCCCGTGGGCAGCAGCGCCGAGAGTCCGAACCGTTCGACGACGTCGTCGATCCGGGGTCTGAACTCGGCCTCCAGGCCGGGGAAGACGAAGGCCAGCCGCCCGCCCGCAGGGCCGCCGAGCAGTGGTTCCGGGGAGAACCACACGTCGCCGCGCCCGCGCCAGGGAGAGCCCTTGGCCACTGCTTTCCGGGCCAGGGCGAGGCGCTGGGGGTCCGGGGCGACGACGCCCAGCCGGGTGCGTCCGTCGTGGGAGGACCGTCGTGCGCGGACGACGGCGTCGTCGGCGTCCAGCAGCGCGGCGAGCTCCTCCGGGGTGTCGGCGGCCAGCCGCAGCACCTGTTCCGGTTCGCGGACCTCCACCGCCGGACGGTCAGGGCCGGGGGCGGCCTCGAGCACCACATGAGCGTTGATGCCACCGAAGCCGAAGGCGTTGACACCCGCCCGCCGGGTCCGCCCGTCACCGGTCTCCCAGCCCCGCGCCGCGGCGATCGTCCGGAAGCGGGTACGGGCCAGGGCCGGGTGCGGCTCCTCGCAGTGGAGGGTCGGCGGCAGTACGCCGTGGTGCACCGCGAGCGCGGCCTTGACGAGACCGGCCACGCCGGCGGCCGGCATGGTGTGCCCGATCATCGACTTGACCGACCCGAGCACCGGCCGGTCCTTGTCATCGGACGGGCCGAACACCTCGGCCAGGGTGGCCAGTTCGGCCGCGTCCCCCGAGGGGGTGGCGGTCCCGTGTGCCTCCAGGAGTCCGACCGACCCCGGTGCGGCGGGATCCAGTCCCGCCTCGCGCCAGGCCGCCCGTACCGCCTTCACCTGGCCCGAGGGGTCGGGGTTGACGAGGCTGCCGCTGCGGCCGTCGCTGGCCACGCCGGTGCCGCGGACGACGGCGTAGACACGGTCGTCGTCGCGCAGCGCGTCGGAGAGGCGCTTGAGCGCCACCACGCCGGTGCCCTCGCCGATCAGCAGGCCGTCCGCGTCCCGGTGGAACGGGCGGATCCGCTGGCTCGGCGACATCGCACGCAGCCGGGAGAACAGGGACCACAGCGTGATGTCGTGACAGTGGTGGACCCCGCCCGCCAGCACCAGATCGCAGCGGCCCGAGGCCAGTTCGCCGACCGCCTGGTCGACCGCGACCAGCGAGGACGCGCAGGCGGCGTCCACCGTGTACGCCGGGCCGCGCAGGTCGAGCCGGTTGGCCACCCGGGAGGCGGTGAGGTTGGGCACCAGGTTGATCGCCTGCTCGGGCTCGTCCGGCCCCAGCTGCTGCGTGTACGCCCGGCGGACCCGCTCCAGCAGGCCGGCGTCCAGCTCGGGCAGCAGATCCGCCAGGGTGCGCACCAGTTGATTGGACGTCTGGACGGACTGGGTGCCCCGCGCCATCCCGGGGGACAGATAGCCGCCCCGGCCCAGGATCACCCCGATCCGGTCCCGGTCCGGCAGCCGCGCCTCGCCGCCCGCGTCGGCGATCGCCCCGGCGGCCACGTGCAGCGCGATGAGCTGTTCCGGCTCGGTGCCGGGCACCGAGTTGGGCATGATCCCGAACCGGGTCGCCTCCACCTCGGCCAGCTCGTCGACGAATCCGCCGCGACGGCAGTACACCCGGTCCGAGCGGCCGCGGGCGGCCGCCGGGTCGTAGAAGGAGGGGTCCCAGCGCCCGGGCGGGACCTCGGTGATCGCGTCGGTCCCGGCCGTCAGATTGCGCCAGTACGTCGCGAGGTCCGGTGCGCGGGGAAAGAGGACCGCCATGCCGACGATGGCGACGGCGGGCCGGCCGGACGGCGTGTGATGCGTGCTCATGCTCACCAGCCCGTTGCGGTGTAGACCACGGCGTCGGCCGATTCCTCGCCCCAGGCGAGCTCGCGCAGCAGGCACAGCGCCCCCTCCTCGGGGTCGATGAGTCCGACGCCGCGCCGCGCGTACTCCCGGGCGAGCTCGGGGGTCACCATGCCCGCGTGCTCCCCGTCCGGCGCCCAGGGCCCCCAATGCACCGTCAGCGTGCGGGACGCGGACTTCTCCGCCCACCGGCTGCCGAGGGACTGCAGGGCGTCGTTGGCGGCCGCGTAGTCCGCCTGGCCGCGGTTGCCGAGAACGGCCGCGATGCTGCCGAAGAACACGACGAACCGGGAAGTCTGCGGCAGCTCGTCCAGCGCCGCCAGCAGGGTGCGCGCGCCGTCGACCTTGGTGTCGTAGACCCGGCGGAAGGACTCCGGGTCCTTCTCGGCCAGGACCCGGTCCTCGATGATCCCGGCCGCGTACACCACGCCGTCCAGCCGGCCGTGTTCGGCGTGGACGTCCGCCACCAGGCGCCGCACCGCCTCGGGATCCCGGACGTCCACCGTGTGGTAGCGCACCGGACTGCCCAGATCCCGCAGTGTGCCGAGGGTGTGGCGGACCTCCCGGCGGGCGAGGATCTCCGAGATCGCCCGCTCGACCCTGGCCGGGGAGCGTTCTCCCCGACCGGCCAGGACGGCCCGCAGCGCGGCCCGGTCCGGCGCCTGCCGGGTGGCTGCGTCTTCGAGGTCCTCGGGGGCGTTGTCCGGTAGGGCGGTCCGGCCGGCCAGTTCGATCCGGCAGCGGGAGGCCGCCGCCAGCGTCGCGGCGACCCGGGCGGAGATGCCCCGGGCCCCGCCGATCAGCAGCACCACCGAGTCCCGGTGCAGGCCGATGGCGGCCGCCTCGGCCGTACCGTCCCCGGCCGGGCCCGCGCCGCGGTCGCCCAGGGCGCCGAGGCCGACGGCCGCGGTCTCGAAGCCGGACCGGACACCGTCCGGCGACCGCAGCACCACCGGGGCCGGCTCCTCGGACGCCAACTCGCCCACCAGCGCGGCCGCCATCTCGGCGGCCGTCAGCTGCGGGGACAGCTCGACGAACCGGGCGAGGGTGTCCGGGTACTCCCGCGCGACGGTCCGGAACATGCCCCGCAGCCCGTCCGCCCGTCCGCCGGTCCCGGCGTGGACGTCCGCGTCGGCGGCGGGCGCGGCCGCGAGCAGCCAGCGCGGCCCGCACCGCAGCGCGGCCTGGAACACCGGGAAGGACTCGGGCAGCAGCGGCCCGCCGCCGTCCTGCGACAGCGCCTCCAGGTGGAACACCCCGTCCAGCGGGCCGTCCGCGTCCGTGAGCACGTGGTCCGACGGCAGGGTGACCGCCTCCGCGCCGCGGGCGCCCAGCAGGGTGGCCAGCGCGTCCGGCACCGGTCCGGCACCGCCCAGCAGGGCGAACCGTGTCCCCTCCAGTACCGCGAAGTCCCCGTCGGGGGAAGGGAGGCGGACGCTGCGCAGCACCAGCCTGCCGGGTGCCCCGCCGGTGACGGCCGGACCGGGGTCTTCCGTGGGGGCGGGGGTCTGCTGCGCGGGAAGTGTTCCCCTGCCGGGCAGCCGCTCCTCCAGCAGTTCGGCGATGCCGGACGCCGTACGGGCCTTCGAGACCGCTTCCAGCTCCGCGTCGTCGAGCCGGGGCAGCTCGGTCCCGCCGGTGCCGAAGCCCAGCCGTGCGGCCAGCTCGCCGACGATCTCGACCCGCTTGATCGAGTCGATGCTCAGGTCGGCCTCCAGGTCGAGACCGGGCTCGATCATGTCGAGGGGATAGCCGGTGCGTTCGCTGATGATGTCCAGGACGGTCGCCAGCACGTCCGCCGGTGCCGTGGGTGCCGCTGCCGGGGACAGCACGGGATCGGCAGCGGGAGCGGGCTGCGGCACGGCCGGCCGGAGCGCAGCCGGTACCGGCGTGGCCGGTATCGCCGCTGGCGTGACCGGCGGCACCCCCGCCGCCCCGCCGAGATACGTCAGCAGCACGTCGCGCTGTGCCGCGACCAACTCCCTGCTGGTGCACAGGAATTCATGGACCATCCGGTCACGGTCGTCCGCCGTGCCGCCGTCCTGGGCCCGGATCACTGTCATCTCCTCCATCGGTATGCGTCGGGCGGGTGCGAGCGAGCCGGGCAGCAGGCCGCCGTCCCGGGTGCGTGTCAGCTGCCCGTTGACGATCCAGCCGGGTGCCGCGGGGCAGGTCCCGGAGACGGCTTCGACGCTGTCGCGCCCGCGGTGTGTCCAGCCGGTGCGGACGGGGACGCCGGCGACGGCGAGCCGGGCGAGCAGGCCCAGGAAGCCGCGCAGTCCGGGACCCTCGGGCCCCTCGCACCCCGCCGCGGTGTGCGGGCGGTCGCCGAGGATCCGGCCCACCAGGCCCGTGATCACCGAACCCGGCCCGGCCTCCACGAAGACCCGGACGCCGGCCTCGTACATCCGCTCGATCTGCTGCACGAAGCGCACGGGGGAACCGATCTGGGCCGCCAACTCGGCTCCTATTCCGTCCGGTTGACCGGGATAGACGGCGGCCGTTCGGTTCGCCCACACCGGTATCTCCGGTGCGGCCACCTGCCGGGCGGCGAGAACCTCGGCGAACCGCTCGCCGGCCGGGGCCACCAGGGGACTGTGGAAGGCGCACGCCACCGGAACGGTCTTGGCGCCCAGGCCCCGCTCGCGCAGTCGGCGCACCGCCGCCCCGACCTCCTCGACGGGACCGGAAATCACCGTCTGCCGCGGTGCGTTGTGGTTCGCGACCACCACCCGGTCGGCCAGCCCGGCCGCCCGCAGTTCCTCGGCGACCTCCTGGTGCCCGGCCGCCACGGCGGCCATGGTCCCCGGCTCCGCGCCGGCGGCGGCCAGGATCGCCTCCGCGCGCGCCGCGCTCAGCTCCAGCAGCGTCTCCGGGTCGAACGCCCCGGCCGCGCACAGCGCGACCAGTTCGCCGTAGCTGTGTCCGGCCACCGTCGCGGGCCGGACGCCGGCCCGGCCCAGCAGCTCGGACACGGCCAGCCCCATGATGCCGAGCGCGGGCTGGGCGGTCCTGGTGTCGGTGACCCGGGCGCGCCGTGCCTCCTCGGCGCCGGGGTCGAAGGCGGTCGGCGGGAAGATGACGTCCGCCCACTCGCGGCCGGTCCGCAGATACCGCTGGACCTCCGGGAAGGCGATGAACAGCTCGGCGAGCATGTCAGGACGTTGACTGCCCTGGCCGGGGAAGAGGAACGCCACCTCGCCGCCCGGCCCGTCCGATCCGTCCGGCCCCGCGCCGAAGATCCCCGCCCGGGGATCGTACTCTCCCTCCCGGGCCCGTCCCAGCAGCCCGGGCAGCTCGTCCAGGTCACGGGCCACGACCGCCGTCCAGGCCGGTTTCCCGGACGCGTCGGCGCGCCGGGCGGCGCTCAGCGCCAGGTCGCGCAGCCGCCAGGAACGGCCCTGCCGGTCGTTCTCCGCGACCAGCTCCAGCAGTCGGCCGATCTCCCGGGCGGCCTCCGCCCGGTCGGCGCCGTGGAAGACGAACAGCTCCGCCGGCCAGGCGTCGAGCCCGTGCCGGGGCGGCGGCCCCGCCTCGTGCCCGCGCAGCACCACGTGGAAATTGGTGCCGCCGAAGCCGAACGCGCTCACCCCGGCGACCCGTTCACCGGGCGCGGCCGCCCACGGGCGGGCGACGGTGTGGAAGGCGAACGGGCTGCTCTCGGCCTCCCAGGCCTCATTGGGCCGGGTCAGCTGCGCCGTGGGCGGCCTGACCCCGGTGTGCAGGGCCAGGGCCGTCTTGATCAGGCCGGCCAGTCCGGCCGCGCACTTGGTGTGCCCGATCTGGGACTTCACCGAGCCGAGCGCGCATCCGCCCGGCGCCGCCCCGGCCTCGGTGAACACCTCGGTGAGCGTGGTGAGTTCGGTGCGGTCGCCGACCACCGTCCCGGTGCCGTGTGCCTCCAGCAGGCCCACCTCGGCCGGTGAGATCCCGGCGTGGCGGTAGGCCCGTTCCAGCGCCGCCCGCTGACCCTCCGGGCGGGGTGCCGTCAGTCCCAGGGACCTGCCGTCGCTCGAACTGCCGACGCCCTTGACGACCGCGTAGACGCGGTCGCCGTCCCGCTCCGCGTCCGCCAGCCGCTTGAGGACGACGCAGGCGACGCCCTCGCCGAGCGCGATACCGTCCGCCGCGCTGTCGAAGGTGCGGGAGCGGCCGGTCGGCGACAGCGCGTGCACCGAGGAGAACAGCAGATAGTCGTTGATCCCGTTGTGCAGGTCCGCGCCTCCGCACAGGACGAGGTCGCTGGTGCCGGCGGACAGTTCCTTGCACGCCACGTCCACCGCGGCCAGCGAGGAGGCGCAGGCCGCGTCGACGGTGAAGTTCGCGCCGCCGAGGTCGAGCCGGTTGGCGATCCGTCCGGCGATGACGTTGGCCAGCATGCCCGGGAAGGAGTCCTCGGTCAGCCGGGGGAGTTGCTCGTCCAGCCCGGGCGGCAGTTCCCCCATGTAGGCGGGGAGCACCGTGCGCATGGTGGTGGCGTTCGACAGGTCGCTGCCCGCCTCGGCCCCGAACACGACCGAGGCCCTGGAGCGGTCGAAGGGGCGCTCCTCGTAGCCGGCGTCGGCGAGGGCCCGCCGCGCGGCCTCCAGCGCGAGCAACTGCACCGGCTCGATGCTGCCGAGCGAGGACGGCGGGATGCCGTAGCGCAGCGGGTCGAAGGGAATGTCCGGCAGGAAGCCGCCCCACTTCGACGCCGTGCGGGCGCCGTCGGCGTCGGGCGCGTAGTGCAGCTCCGGGTCCCAGCGTTCCGGTGGCACTTCGCCGACCGCGTCGGTGCCCGCGACCACGTTCGCCCAGTAGGCGGCCAGGTCCGGCGCGCCGGGGAACATGCAGGCCATGCCGACCACGGCGATGTCGAGCGGGGCCGGGACGCGCTCCGGGGCGTCCTGACCGAACCCCTCGCGCAGCCGCCGGGCACGCGCGGCGAAGAAGCCGGCGGCCTCCGCACTGACGGCGGTGTGCAGTTCGGGGACGGTGGTGACCGCGGACCGCAGCACGGCCACCTGGCCGGCCATGAACATGCCCTCGGTCAGCTGCCGGGGCTCGTCCACCTCCGTGAGCGACTCACCGGTCCGCTCCACGCCCTTGCTGGCGATCCTCAGCCGCCCGACGTTGAGCTGTTCCAGCCGCTCCCAGGCCCGCCGCTCCGGGACGCCCCGCTCCCGCAACTCCTCCTTGGCACCGCGAAATTCGTCGGTGAACGGGCTGCTCACGCAGCGTGTGGCATGCCCGGGCGCGGTCTCCAGCAATTCGGTTCGCCGTGCCGCCAGGACCTGCCGCTGGAACGACGGCTGCACGGCACCCCGGTCCACCGCCTCTTCGGTGAACAGGTACGCGGTGCCCATGAGCAGTCCGACGGCCACTCCGCGGGCGGTCAGCGGTGCGGCGAGCGCGGCCACCATCGCGGCCGACCGCTTGTCGTGCACGCCGCCGGCGAAGAACACCCGCAGCTCCGCGGGGTCCGCGCCCTCGACCGTGTCCAGGAACTCCTCCAGTACATCGGCCTGCGCCTCCCACAGCGCGAAGCTGCTCCGCGGTCCGACATGGCCGCCGCACTCCGAGCCCTCGAAGACGAACTTGCGCGCGCCCGCGTCCAGGAACTGCCGGAGCAGCCCGGGCGAGGGCACATGCAGGAAGGCATCGACGCCTGCCGCCTCCAGCTCGGCCGCCTGCGCGGGCCGGCCGCCCGCGATGACGGCGCAGGAGGGCCGGATCTCCCGGACGAGCTCCAGCTGCGCCGTCTTGATCTGCACCGGTGCGAAGCCGAGGATGCCCACGCCCCAGGGACGTCCGCCCAGTTCGTCGCGGGTCTGCTCCAGCAGGGTCCGGGTCTCCACCGGCCCGGCGAGGGCCAGCGCGAGGAACGGCAGCCCGCCGTGGCCGGCGACGGCGGCGGCGAACCCGGCCCGGTCGCTGACTCTGGTCATGGGCCCTTGGGCGACGGGCAGCGCGGTGCCCAGCGCGCGGCTCATCGGGGAGCCGCGGAGCAGCGCGTCCGCGGCGGCGTCGTCGCGCACGGCCTCCCGGATGGCGGTGGTGACACCGCGGACGGCCGTGCCCACATCGCCCCAGCGCCGCGCGAAGGAGGAGGCCAGGAAGCCGTCCTGGCCCACGGCCAGCAGCCGGGCCCGGGGGTCGTCCGCGCCCAGCAGCCGGGCGACTTCGCCGGGCTCGTCCGGCAGGGGCGGTGCGTCCGGTCCACGGCGGCGCAGCACCCGGTGGCCGGCGGCCATCACGGTCTCCGAGCCGTCCATGGCCCGGACGGCAGCCGCCACTTCCTCCGGGACGCCGGATTCGTCGAGCAGCGCCAGCTGGGTGTCCAGGACGACGCCTGCCGCACCGCCGACGACGGCGGCCGCGGCGGTGCGCGGCCCGATGCCCCCGCAGGCCCAGACCGGCAGGCCGAGCTCCGGGTCCGCCACCAGCTGCTGAAGGAGGACGAAGGTGCTCAGCTCGCCGACCCGTCCGCCGGCCTCGTTTCCCCGGGCGACGAGACCGTGTGCCCCGGCGCGCGTGGCCGCGAGGGCTTCCTCGTGGCAGGTGACCTCGACCAGGACGCGGTGCCGGCCGGCGGCGAGGTCGCCCGGGGTCAACCTGGCGTCCGCGGCGAGCAGTACGGTGTGCACGTCCCCGTCGGCCTTCAGGTCGTCCGGTCCGAGTGCGCATCCCGCCCCGACGCGCACTCCGAAGGGGCCCGGCACCCATTGCCGCACCAGTTGGAGGGCCGCGAGGGCCGCGCGGCGCCGGCCCCTTCCGAGATCGAGCACGCCCAGACCGCCGGCCCGGCAGACTGCCGCTACCAGACGTGGATCGGGTTCGCCGAACGGGCTGACGCCCAGGATTGTTTCTGTGGACACGGGCACTCCGGGAGGCAAGAGGGTCGTTCGGAAGCACCGGGAAGGCGCGGGGGCCTCGGGCACCCGAGGCCGGAGGAATGCCGCGATCGGTGCCGGTGAGGTGGGGCGAGACAAGAGGCGCGCGACCTCGAAGGCCGTCGGAAACGCGGCCCGACTTTCCCGGTGGGCCTGGCTGGATCATTGCACGGCAGGGTGCGAATGGAATACCCGGTTCAGCATTGTCGCGTGAATGGTGTGCATCACATCAATGGTCGGGCCGATATCCTTTGCGGGCTTCCCGCAAAGGAATTGCGGGAAGCCCGCAGTGGGTGTGGAATTACCGCAAGAATAGTCCGTACCAATTGCGGCGATGGCTTCAACTCCACTGGAAACATTGCCTGTTGACGACTTGCGGGATCGGACCTGAATTCCGTGCGGAAACTTTTCCCCGCCCCGGGGTTGCCATTCGGAATCCGTGTGCGAGGATTCCGCTACCCGGCTCGAAAAGGGCTGGATGGAGAATGGAGTCCTGTGAAATCATTGACGCTGAGAACCGCCGCCGGGGTGGTCGCCTCCCTGGCGGTGTCGGCCGCGTTGGTGCCGACATCCCCCGCAGGGGCTGCTGCCCGGCCCGGGGGCACGGACAGGGTGACGGCCGATTCCTTCGGCCGTATCGCGGGTGTCGTGCTCACCGACCGTACGGCGACGATCGTCGACGGGAAGGCGCAGGGGCACACCACCCCGCCGCCCACGAAGAAGGTGCACCTTTCGTCCGCGATGGCGCGTTCGGAGAAGTCCGTCGTGGCCTCGCTGCATCAGCGCAAGAACAAGCTCAAGGCCCTGGGCGAGGCGTACTCCGCCGGCGACACCCGGGTCGCGGTGGACCGGACCAGCGTCGACGGCAAGAAGGCCACGCTGCGGGTGACCGAGACCACGCGGCTGACCTACCGGAAGATCCGAGGTGACGAGCCGGTCGACACCGGCTTCCAGGCCCACCACGAGCTGAGCTTCGCCGCCGCAGGGAACGGGAGGTGGGAGCTGACCGGCATCAGGGCTCTGGACGAGATGCCGCAGATCAACGCACCCGCACCGGCGGCGCCCAAGGCGAAGGCCGCCGCAGCGGGCGCGGGCGACATGCCGAACGCGCCCGAGGCGAGTGTCTGGCCCTTCCCCAAGCGACTGCCGAAGGACACGACGACCGGCCTCGACTACAAGGCGATGGCTGAATACGCCGAGAAGTACTGGAAGAACTACAACCCGGCCTACCGGTCGTATCCGCTGGGGACCGGCGGCGACTGTACGAACTTCGTCAGCCAGGCGCTGAAGGCAGGCGGCTGGAAGCACGCTCCCGGCAAGGCCGGTGACTACACGAAGTGGTGGTACGGGTCCGACACCCAGTCGGATTCCTGGACCGGAGTCAACGAGTGGTCCTGGTTCGCGCAGAACTCGAAGCGGGTGAAGCCGCTGAAGTATGCCTACCAGATGGAGGTCGGGGACGTCCTCCAGGCGGACTTCGACCGCGACGGGTCCAAGGACCACACCATGCTGGTGACTTACCGCGACAGCCTTGGCACTCCCTATCTGACGTACCACTCCTTCGACACCTACCGGCGGTCGATGCTGAGCCTCTCGGTGATGCTGCCGCTCACCAAGTGGTACGCCTACCGGACCTGATGCGTACGGCACGCGGTGGGGTGGTCCTGGTGACCGGGACCACCCTCGTGCTCGGGCTGCTGTCGGGCTGCGGCCCCGGTGGGCACGAAGCCGGGAAGAGGGCGGCGTCCTCTCCCTCCGCCCGTTCCTCGTCCGCCCCGCCGTCCCCCGCACCGTCCGCGTCGGAGACAGCGAAGCCGGAGGAGAAGTGGGACGGAAAGGTACGGATTCTGGGAGACGGCTCGACCTCCTACACCGGCCCGCAGCCGCTCCAGCCCAAGCCGGTGAAGCTCAAACCGGGCGAGAAACCACCGCAGTTCGTGGTGTTCTCCTGGGACGGCGCCCTCCAGGGCGACGACGAGCAGTTCTCGCACTTCCGTGAGGTCGCCAGGGAGAACAACGCGCAGATGACGTTCTTCCTCACCGGGACCTATCTGCTGCCCAGGTCGAAGGCGTCGAAATACCGGCCGCCGCAGCACAAACGCGGTGAGATGGAGATCTCGTACGCCACCGACCAGCACATCAGGGACACCCTGGAACAGCTGCGCGGCGCCTGGCTGGAGGGCAATGAGATAGGCACGCACTTCAACGGGCACTTCTGCGGTGCCAAGGGCGGCGGCGACTGGAGCGTCGCCGAGTGGAAGAGCGAGATCGAGCAGTCCTACTCCTTCGTCGAGAACTGGAAGACCAACACCGGCTACAAAGACCTGCCCCCGCTGCCCTTCGACTACCGCAAGGAGCTGGCCGGCGGCCGGGCTCCCTGCCTGGAGGGCCAGAAGAACCTGCTGAAGGCCGCCAAGACACTCGGCTGGCGCTACGACGCCAGTTCACCGGGCGACTTCCAGATCTGGCCGTCCAAGACCGATGGCATCTGGAACTTCCCACTGCAGCTCGTCCCTTACCCCGGGACCGAGCAGCAGGTCCTCTCCATGGATTTCAACTTCCTCTACAACCAGTCCGGTGACAACACCAAGGGCGACCCGGCCAAGTACGAGCAGTGGCGCAAGCTGACCAGGGACGGCTATCTCAACGGCTTCGAGCGCGTCTACAACGGCAGTCGCGCGCCACTGTTCATCGGCAACCACTTCGAGGACTGGAACGGCGGCATCTACATGAAGGCCGTCGAGGACGTAGTGAAGTCGGTGTGCACACGCGACGGCGTGCGCTGTGTGACCTTCAAACAGCTCGCCGACTGGATGGACGTCCAGGATCCCCGGGTCCTGGAGAAGATGCGCCAATTGGACCCGGCGCAGTCCCCGGACTGGAAGTCCCTGGTCAAGTAACTCCCCGCCCCTGCCCACCCCCACCCTGTGAGGCACTCCCATGTCCCCGCACAAGAGATCCGTCCCCGCCCTCGCCTGCACCGCCTCGGCGCTGGCCCTGGCCATTACGGCAGTCGCCGCCTCCGCGTCCGCCGCCCCGACCGTCGCGAAGACCGGAGAGGCCGGCAAGACCGTCACCAGCGGCTGGAACAACTGGTCCTGCAAGCCGTCCGCCGCCCACCCCAACCCCGTCGTCCTCCTCCACGGCACCTGGGCCAACCAGCTGGACACCTGGTTCGTCCTGGCTCCGGAACTGGCCGCCAAGGGCTACTGCGTCTACTCCCTCGACTACGGCAAGCTGCCCTACATGCCGGGGCTCAACGGCCAGGGGCCGCTGGTCAAGTCGGCCGGAGAGGTGTCCGCCTTCGTGGACAAGGTCCTGGCGTCCACGGGCACGAAGAAGGTGGACATCGTCGGCCACTCCCAGGGCGGCGGCCCCCTGCCCCGCTACTACATGGAGTTCATGAACGGCGCCTCCAAGGTCGACAAGCTCATCGGCCTGGCCCCGGACAACCACGGCGCGACCGCGTCCGGGCTGGGCACCCTCGCGCGCAAGGTTCCCGGCGTGAGCAACGTGCTGTCCCTCTCCCTCCCCGGCCTGGAGGACCAGATCGTCGGCTCCGCGTTCATGAAGAAGCTGAACTCGAAGCCCGACACCGTGCCTGGGGTGAAATACACGGTCATCTCGACCAAGTACGACGAGATAGCCACGCCCTACAAGTCGCAGCAGCTCTCGGGCCCGAACGTGCGCAACGTCGTGGTCCAGGACCTGTGCAAGCTCGACGTCTCCGAGCACATCGCGCTGGGCCTGGTCGACCGCATCGCCTTCCACGAGGTGAAGAACGCGCTCGACCCGGCGCACGCGACCCCCACCACCTGCATGTCCGCCGTCAGCTGACCCCGTCTGCCGGTACGAAGCCGGTGCTGTCACTCCCCACTTGCGAGGTAGCTCCATGTCCGTACGCAGAAGAACGCTCCGCGTCCTCGCCGGTGCCGTCTCGGCGCTGGCGCTGGCCCTGTCCTTCGGGTCGCCCTCCGCATCGGCGGCCACGGCCGGTACGACGGCGGAGAAGACCGTCACCAGCGGCTGGAACGACTGGTCCTGCAAGCCGTCCGCCGCCCACCCCCGGCCCGTCGTCCTGGCGCACGGCACCTTCGCCAACTCCTGGGACAACTGGCTCGTGCTGGCCCCGTACCTGGTCAAGCGCGGCTACTGCGTCTACTCGCTCGACTACGGGCAGAAGGCCGGGGTGCCGCTCTTCAACGGCCTCGAATCGATCGAGAAGTCGGCCGGGCAGCTGTCCACGTTCGTGGACAAGGTCCGGCAGTCGACCGGTGCCGGGAAGGTGGATCTGGTCGGTCACTCCCAGGGCGGCGGCGCCCTGCCGCGCTACTACCTCAAGTTCCTTGGCGGCGCCGCCAAGGTCGACAAGCTCGTGGGCATCGCCCCGTCCAACCACGGCACCACCGCCTCGGGGCTGTCCCGCCTCATCGACGCTGTACCGGGCGCCCGCAAGGTCGTCTCCCTCGCGATGCCGGGCGCCGAGGACCAGTTGGTGGGGTCGGAGTTCATGAAGAAGCTCAACGCCGGCGGTGACACCGTGCCCGGGGTGAAGTACACGGTCATCGCGACCAAGTACGACGAGGTGGTCACCCCGTACAAGACCCAGTTCCTGTCCGGCCCGGACGTCCGCAACGTCGTCCTCCAGGACCTGTGCAAGTGGGACATCTCCGAGCACGCCGCGATCGGCACGATCGACACGATCGCCTTCCACGAGGTGGCCAACGCGCTCGACCCGGCGCACGCGACCCCCACCACCTGCAAGTCCGCCGTCAGCTGACCCACCACCCCCCGTACCGGCCCGGCCGCCTCCCCCCGGCGGCCGGGCCCCTGCCCTGTTGCCGGACGGTCCAGTGATCATTCGCCCCCGCCTGTACGCACTCCTGCCCCGGACGTGGGAAGTCCCGCCCGTCGGGTCACGATTCCGACCCGCCTATCCCCGCCCCGGCCGGACGGGGTTCAGGCGCTGGATACCGTCGTGGCGCCAGACCCTGGGGCTGCTCGGCTCCGCCGCCACCGTCATGGCCGGGTTGCTGACCGTCATGTACCTGCGCACCGGGATACCCGCCGACCTCAAAGCCTTCGCCACTCAGCAGGACAACGTCTACTACTGGGCCGACGGCAGTGAGATGGCCCGCACCGGCGAGGTCGACCGGCAGGACACGCCGCTGGACCAGGTGCCCGAGAAGGTCCGCTGGGCGACGCTGGCCGCGGAGAACGAGACGTTCTACTCCGACAGCGGGATCTCCCCCAGCGGCATGGTCCGCGCGGTCTCCAAGATGGTCACCGGGGGCGACACCCAGGGCGGTTCGACCATCACCCAGCAGTACGTGAAGAACGCTTATCTCAACCAGGAGCAGACCTTCTCGCGCAAGCTCACCGAGATGTTCATCGCGATCAAGCTCGACAACAGGATGAGCAAGGACGAGATCCTTGAGCAGTACCTCAACACCAGCTGGTACGGGCGCGGTACCTACGGCATCCAGCGGGCCGCCCGCGCCTACTACGGCAAGGACGTCTCGCAGCTGAACGCGAGCGAGGGCGCCTTCCTCGCGTCCCTGCTCAAGGGGGCCGCGCTCTACGACCCGGCGGCCGGCGCCGAGAACCACAAGCGCGCGGTGGAGCGCTGGAACTGGGTCCTGGACCGGATGGTGGCCACCGGCAAACTCTCCAAGCGGGAGCGCGCGCAGTACACGCACTTCCCCGAACCCATCGCCCCGCCCAAGGCCACCGGGCTGACCGGCCAGACCGGCTACCTCGTCGACACGGCCCGCGCCTATCTGCTGGCCCACTCCGACGTCTCCGAGCGGGACTTCGCGCTCGGCGGCTACCAGATCCGCACAACATTCGAGAAGAAGCGGATGGCAGCGCTCACCCGGGCGGCCGAGCAGGCACGGGACGGTCTGGCCCCGGACCGGCGCGCGGCCGACCGCGATGTGCGCATCGGGGCCGCGTCGGTGACCACCGACGGACGCATCGTCGCCCTGTACGGTGGGCCGGACTACCTCGAACAAGGCTTCAACGACGCCAATTCGTCCGTCGTGCCGGCGGGCAGCGCCTTCACCCCCTTCGTCTACGCGGCGGCCTTGCGCGACGGGGTGCAGCGCGAGCGCGGCAAACCCCGCACACCCGTGACCCCGGCGACGCTCTACGACGGCGACAACAAAGTCTCGCTGCACACCCCGGAGGGCCCCTACTGGGACCGGTCGGGAAAGATCGTCAAGGCGGTCAACGACGGCGACGAGTCCTGGGGGAAGATCTCACTCAAGGACGCGGTCGCACAGTCGGTCAACACCCCCATGATGCAGCTGGGCATGGACGTGGGGCTGGACCGGGTCGGCAAGGCAGGCGTGCAGGCAGGCCTGCTGGAGAACAGCCTCGGAGAGAAACTGCCGTCGTTCCCGCTCGGCACCTCCACGCCCAGCGCCATCCGCATGGCCGACGCCTACGCCACATTCGCCGCCAAAGGCCGGCACACCGAGCCGTACTCGGTCGCCGGACTCCGGCGCAACGGCGACGACGTGCCCGTGGAGAGGCCGGAGCCCGAACAGGCCCTGCCGCCGCACGTGGCGGGCGCCGTGGACGACGCGCTGCGCGAGGCGGTCCGCGACGGCACAGCGAAGCCGGCGCAGGCCGCCGGGCCCGGCACGGCCGGCAAGACCGGCACCGCGCAGGACAACAAGTCCGCTTGGTACGTCGGCTACCGCGACTCCCTGTCGACCGCGGTCTCGCTCGCCCGTATCGACCCCAGGACGCAGGAGCTGCTCCCATTGGACGGAATCGGCGGAACACCCAGCTGTACGGTGGGCAGTTCGCTGCCGATCGAGCTATGGACGCGCTACATGACTGGCTGAGCTGAACCCCGAGGTACTGACGACCAGATGCTCAGCAACAGGGAGTTGCGGGCCGTTATTCTGTCGGTATGTCAGAGCGTGTCATGCCCGGTCGCACGGACGGCCTGATCACCCTGGGCGTCGCGGATGCTTTGTGGGTTGATTTGACGGCCGGCAGTGCTGTGCCGACGGCTTCTGGGACATTCACCCGCTCTCCTGCCTGTGCCCGGGTGGGGTACGTCCTGCTCGGCGGCCACGTGGTGGCGACGGTGAGGGCGAGCGGTGGTCAGTGGAGTGTTGCGGAGGCTGAGGTGCGCCGGGCGGCCGCGGAACTGAACGCGGTGGGCATGGACCGGCAGGACTTGGTCCGCATCGGTCCCTTTCGTGGGGCTCCACGGCAGGAGTGCCACGAGGAAACACCGCTGCGCTGGCGCCGGCGCATCATGCGGGAAGTGCAGGGTGAAGACGGCCGGCCGTACCCTCTGGCGGGCATCGACTGGCACCAGATACTCGTGGAACGCACCCGTGACGGGGCTCAGCGGACGTGGTGGCTGCCGCGTGCTGTGGTCAGGCTGCTCGATGCGGCCGAGCACGCCGAAGCGCAGTGGGTACAGGCCGCGCGGACCCGCCAGGCAAGCGCAACCGTCAGCGGGCCGCCCTCCCGCCCCCGGCAGACCGCGACCCCCGAGGGCATCACTGCCTCACCGCGCCCGTACAACGCAGAGCTGGAAGGCCAGCTGTACTCGGTGCTCAGCAGGAAACCCGGCATCTCCCGCAGAGTGGCCGGGTGGGCATGCGCCGTCTGCCGCACCGCGCCCGCCACCGTCCTCGACCACTGCCACGAACACGGCTACGCCCGCGCCCCCGTCTGCCAGTCCTGCAACACACAAGAACGCCCCGACCACCTCTACAGCAACGACATCCGCGTGGCGAACCGCTACACACGCCTCTTCCACACCGACACCGACAACTGGCTCCGCCACTGGCACCGCTGCCCCGGCTGCCGCGCACGCACCACCCTGCCCCTGCCACACCTCGCCGCATGGACCGCCCACATAGCCTGCCGGTCACTGCGCCCGACCCACCCAGCCTCCCGCGGACGCGAACCCTGCGGAGTCCTGCGAGTGTCCTGGACAGGCAGCCAGCAGGCACCCCGTTCCTGCCTGCTCACGGTCGCCGTCGACTTCTGCCCTTCCGGCGAGCACCGTGTCCTGGCGCAAGTCCCCTACCGCGAAGCCGTCGAACGGTTTCGTGTCTGGCTGGCCGAGACGGCCCCTGCCGTGGCCGCCGCGGCCGGACCCGACCGCCTGGACGGCCTCCCCACCCAGCCCCGGCCGGTCATCGCGGACACCAGCGGCGAGGGCCTGGCACTGTTCTGATTGGATCTCCGTATCACCGACCAAGGCGTTGATCAGCGCCGCGGTGACGCGTTTCGACATGGTGGTGCGGTCCTCTCGCGATCCGGTGGTACGAGATCACCTTCTCGTGAGAGGACGTCCGGCAGTAGAGCGCTCTGTCATCGGTGCACCTTGACAGATGTCATGAGCGGGCCGTTGTCCGCCGACCGGCCTGTGCGAAGTCGAGCGGGTGGCGGACGGATTCCGGGCCGCGGACGTGGGTACTGAAGACCACCAGCTCGCAGGCGCCCTCGGTGCGGCAGTCGACGGTGTGGCCGTCGATGCTGGTGAAGGTCGCGGAGAGGGTGACCGTCTGGTCGACCCGGCCGTCGTCACTGGTCGCGGGCGGCCTTGTGACGTGACGGCAGCCGCGGCCGGGGCTGCCGGTGGCGCACTCCATGACGGCTATGTGGGACTGCGGTTCGTAGCCCTGACCCGTCGCGCGCACCGCCTGGCCGTCGACCAGGTCCTCGTCGGGGTCGACGTCGAGGGTGGGCGGAGCCTCCGGGCGGCCGTGCGGGCGGAAGCGCAGCGGGGTGGTGGCGAGCAGGGCCCCGGTGTTGTCGGTGAGGGCCAGGGAGCAGGGGTTGCCGGACGGTGCCGTGCGGCAGTCGACGTGCCCGGCTGTGGTGGTGAGCCGGGCGTACAGCTTCTTCGGCGACTCCTCGTACGTGCCGTCCGGGGACACGCGGAACTGGCGCCCGGTGGCGTTGTCACAGGTGGTCGCGGAGGCCGAGGGCCCGCACTGCTTGACCCAGACATATTGCTTGGGCGGGCCGCCCGCGATCGTGAACTCGACGATGTCGCCGTCCAGGAGGGCGTCGGTCGGGTTCACGTTCAGCCGTGGCCCGGCGGCGGGGACGGCCTGCCGGGCGTGGGCGGAGACCGGGGACAGCAGCTTCCAGGCGTCCCAGCCGCCGCCCGGTGCCGCCTGGTAGACCTCCCACGTGCGGTCCCTGTTCCACTCGCGGGCGGTCAGATGGAGCCTCCCGTCCGCGAGTTGCTCCACGGTGCTCGGCTGGCTCAGCCCGGCGTTCGGGTCCGGGACCCGCCCGGTGGATCGGACCGGGCCCCAGCCGTCGTCGGCGTTCCGCTGATGACGCAGCTCCATCGCGTTGCCGTTCCCCGGCCCCGAGGCGAAGGCGTCGATGCTGCCGTCCCGTTCCTTGAACAGCACGACTCCGCCGTGGTACGGCGACGGTGCGAGGCCGAACGTCTCCGGGGTGCTCCAGCCTCCTTCACTGTCGTCCTCCACCATGTGGCAGAACGTGCCGAAGGTGGGGAACAGCAGTTCCAGATCGCCCGCGGAATTCTCGATCGCGGCGACCGAGTAGTTCTTCGGGCCCACGGTCGTCGTGCCCACCCGCTGCCAGGGCCCGTACGCGCCGCCCGGCGCGTCCTGCTCACGGTGCCAGACGAAGGGCAGGCCCCTGGTCGCCGTGGCGTCGTAGAAGAGCTGGAACTGGGCTGTCCGGCCGTCCGCACGGGCCACGGAGACCAGGCTGCCGGAAACCGGACTGCCGGCCAGACCCTTGGCGCCGGTGTCCGTGGAGCACGCCGCCCCGGAGACCGTTCCGGACGATGTGGCCGGTGCGGGCGTGCTCGCTGCTGCGGGGGCGGCCACGGCCCCGGCCCCGGCGCAGGCGAGCGCCAGCGCGACCGCGCCATGCGACAGTGCCCCAACCCGTCCGCCCCGCAACCTTCTTCGTCGTAAAGCCATCCGCTTCCCACCCCTCAGACCGGCCCCATACGGCAGGGGAGCATCTTCGTCGCGCGAGGTGGCCGCCGCCAGCCTGTGATTTCGGCCAGATGTCCACTGGCCGGTCGCTGCGCGGATTCCAAGCACAGATTCCGAATAAGCAACCCATGTCCGAAATAAGAGGACATCGTTAGTCGTGGTGGAGCCGACAAGCCCAACTCTGCCGAAAGGGAGCCCCCATGAGCGCTGTCACCCAGTCCCCGCCCGCGGTTCGCGAACTGCGCTACGCCGCGGACCTCACACTTGCCGACGTGGACGCCCTGGAAGCGTTCCTCACGTCGCAGACCGACGACGTGCGGCGTGCCCACGGCTTCGGCAACGGCGTCTACTGCACCGTCGTGTCCTTCCAGCACGCTCTCTTCCTCCTGTGCCGGGAACTCCGGGACGTATTCGAGTGCGACGACGGTTCACGCAGTGCGCTGCGCGCGAAGTTCCGCCTGTGGAACCAGCTGTGCGGAATCGCCGGACCCTGGGCCGACACCATCGGTTACGACAGTGCCCGCTGGCGCCGTGCCGACGGCTACGACGCGGTGGGGGAGACCGGGAGCGTGAGGTACCGGCGCAAGCGGCTGTGGTGACGCGCCCCCGGTCAGAGCCCACGAACCCGGCGCACCCCGGTCGGTTCCTGCCCGCTCCCCGAGCGGGGCCGGCTACAGCATGGGCAGTTCGAACCCGAGGGCGGTCAGGGCTTCCTCGGCGGCCTGCTGGTCCTGCTCGTAGGTGCCGCCGGAGATCCCGAGTCCCCCGACGCACCGGCCGTTCTCGATGATCGGGTAGCCGCCGCCGACGGGCATCAGGCGGGGGTGGCCGGCCAGCGGTGCGATCCGCGGGTTGGTCAGGTAGTCGTTCCACGCGTGGGTGGGGGTGTGGAACGAGGCGGCGGTCCAGGCCTTGTCGAGGGCGACCTCGGCGGTCAGGAAGGGCGCGTCGTCGGCGCGGTCGAACGCCTTGAGGTGCCCGCCCCGGTCGGTGACGGCGACGGCCGCCATGAAGCCGATCCGGGCGGCTGCGGTGCGTACCGCGGCGATGAGTGCGCCGGCGGCGGCCTGAGTGATCGAGGAGGCGGGGGACGACTTCGGAATCGTGTCAGTGCTCATGAAGGACTTCCTTGGTTGCTCTGCGGTGCGGGTGGTGCGTGGCGGGCGGCCGTGGCCTGCCTCATCGCAACAGTGAGGCAGGGGTGGGGACCACACGGGTGACGACGGATTCCTCGGGGATTAGCGGGCTGTGTAGCGCACTCACTCCGCCCGGCGTCCGGGCTGTGCCTGGTAGCGGCGGATCTCGTAGTACACAGTGTCACTCCGAAATGCTTGCTGTGATGGTCAGTTGGTGACGGTCAGGACGAGCTTGCCGCGGGTGCGGCCTGCCTCACCGCGGGCGTGGGCCGGGCCGGCCTGCTCGAGCGGGAAGGTGTCCTCCACCTCGACGGCGACCTCGCCGGCGTCGATCAGTCCGGCGATCGTGGTCAGCGCGGTACCGTCCGGCTCGACCATGAACGGGGTGACCCGCACTCCGGCCGCCTCGGCGGCCCGGGCCAGCTCGGGCGAGACGCCGGCCGGGACGGCGACCAGGAGGCCGCCGGGGCGCAGGACCTTCAGCGAGCGGGTGCTGGTCCGGTCGTGGGCGTCGCCTACCAGGTCGATGACCACGTCGACGTCCTTGGTGGCGTCCTCGAAGCGGGTGGTGGTGTAGTCGATGGACTCGTCCGCACCGAGTTCCTTGAGCCAGGGATGGCGGGTGGCGCCGGCGGTAGCGATCACGTGGGCGCCCAGGTGTCGGGCGAACTGGACCGCGAAGTGGCCCACCCCGCCGGCGGCGGCAGTGATCAGGACCCGCTGGCCGGCCTGCACGTGGGCGGTGTCGACCACGGCCTGCCAGGCGGTCAGCGCCGCCAGCGGCACGGCGGCGGCGTGCACGTGGTCGACGGTGGCCGGCTTGTGGGCGAACTGTCTGGCCGGGGCGGTCACGTACTCGGCGTAGGCGTTCGCGGCGCGCGGGAACCACGGCATCCCGTACACCTCGTCACCGACCTTCAGTGTGGTCACACCGAAGCCGACCTGCTCCACCACACCCGACACGTCCCAGCCCAGCGTGAACGGCGGCTCACCCAGCAGCCCGGCCATCCCGGTGCCGCCGCGGGTCTTCCAGTCCACCGGATTGATCCCGGCCGCGTGCACCCGCACCAGCACCTCCGTCGGCAGCGGCTGCGGCCGCGGCACCTCCTGGACCCGCAGCACCTCCGGTCCGCCGAAACCGTCCTGAACCACCGCGCGCATCGTGTCTGCAGACATGTGTCATCTCCTGAAATACCGGCCTGTGGAAGGCCTTTCGACGGCCCTCCCTCGACGTCGACGACGCTATCCCCGTGGGTATGGTTACCTTCAAGGTCTGCTACTTCCCATTGTGAAGTGACCTCGTGAGGAGAGCGAACGTGACGACCACCTGCCCCAGCGGCCAGCACGCGCACCACGACGTCTACGCCGCCCAGTGCCCCTGCCGCGCGCTGCTCGACCTGCTCGCCAACAAGTGGTCCGCCCTCGCCATAGGCGCCCTCGAAGAGGGCCCCGAGCGGTTCGGCGCGCTCCAGCGCAGACTCCAGGGGGTCAGCCCCAAGGTGCTGACTCAGACCCTGCGCCGGCTGGAGGACATCGGCATCCTCGACCGCACGGTCTACCCCGCCGCCCCGCTGCACGTCGAATACTCCCTCACCCCCCTCGGGCGGAGCGCCGCGATCCCGCTCAACGCGCTCCGCTCGTGGGTCGAGGAGAACGTCGACCACGCCTTCCGGCCGGAACCGGTCGCAGGGTAGCGAGGCGACCGGACCGCCGCCTCGCCTTCCAAACCCGGGCTTGGTCTCCGAGCGGTCGACTACGGCCCCCGTCGACGGCCCTGGCGAGCAGGGCATCCCAGTCAGGCAGGCTTACGTGATCTGCCGGGTCACACCCTGCGCGGAGCCGGGTCGGGCTTCGGTGGCCGAGGCAGTCGTCCGGGGCGTGGACCGTAAGGCGCGTGCGGGCGGAGTGCTCGGGGGAGACCAAGTCGTACCAGCGGTACGACCGGTAGACGTTCATGGGCCCGGCGAGGAGGCGCCCCTCACTTGTCCGTGCCGTGGCCGGTGATCGGGCGGAGTCGGCGGCGACAGGGGTGAGGCCGTCCAGGTTCGCCGTGACGTCGAGCAGCAGGCTCGGGTCCTTCTCCAGGGTGTCGTCCGGGCCGATCGTGGCGGCCTTGCACTGTATGCCCAGGTCTCGTCGGCGGGTCCGTTGAAGGACGGCAGGCCGACCTCGAACCAGCCGGGGAGCTTCTGTTCCGTGTAGAGCGCACGCCCGGCCCTGAGGGCGAACGGGTTGTTACACACCACATGGAGGCGGGCGTTGCCGAGCAGTTGCCGGTGACCGCCGTTGACGCGGACCCTGCTGGAGCCGCCATCCCGCCGACTCGGGCTATCCGGCCTCGGAACTCCCGGCGATCGCCGACACCGAGCAACTGGTGCCCCACGGTGGAGGCGTTCGCGGCGTGCCCATGGTGTTTGGGCTGGCACTGGTGCAGCCGGCTGGAGAACCTGCAACGCGGCTTCGGGCAGTAATTTCGATATTCTTGCATCTTGACGATATTCGGCTACAGTGGAGGAGTGCCGTTCAGGGGGCCGGTGCCCAGCAGATGAACGCGGCATCGTTCGGCACCGTCGGCAGAGACTCGGGCCGCTCCGGACGCAGTCCTGGCCCACTGACCATCCAGTACGGCAATCCGCGGGTGCCACCGCCCGACGACACCAAGAGGAGCGATATGAGTGCCACGGATAAGCCGTCCACACCCCAGCCGGTATGGGATTCGGGGCTGCTCGGGACGTGGTCCCTGCGCAGTATCCGCGAGTTGAACACCGACGGCACCCTCTTGGCCGAGCCGTATGGACGACAGCCGGCCGGGAGGCTGCACTACGGGCCGGCGCACCAGGTGGCCGTGGTGATCCCCGGCCACGCGGACGCGCCCGCAGTGGCGTACATCGGCGATTACGAAGCCGACACGACCGGCCTGCTCCGGCACGTCGTCCGCGTCGGGCTGCCGCCCTTCACCGAGGACCAGGTCCGGTGGGCGCGGCTCGACGGCGACTCTCTCGTCCTGTCGACCGACCGCGACGGGCGGCGCCGCACCGAGTTGCGTTGGGCGCGGGCCTGAGGCGTGGCCCGCTCCGGACCGACCCTTTCGACCCATGACACATGCGTGACAGTCAGTACCTGGGCAGCAGTCGGCAATCTGCGGACGAGCCCCTTATCTGAAGGAGAACGCGATGGCCCTGCACCGCCTGACGTCGATCACCCTCGGCGTCCCGGATGTTGAAGCCGCGGCCGGATACTACGAGGAGTTCGGCCTCACACCGGTGGGCGACGGGAAGGTACGCCGCTTCGCCACCCAGGATGGCGGCGAGCAGTTGAAGCTCGCCCATTCCGCACAGCGTCGGCTGGTCGAGCTCGGCGTCGGCGTGGACGACCAGGACGACCTGGACCGCGTGGCCGCCGGCTTGTCGAAGCTGGACGTGCCGGCTCAACGGGGTGCCACATCTCTGCGAGTCGCCGACCCGAACTCCCACCTGACGGTGGTCCTGGAGATCGCCCCGCACCTGGAGCAGACCCCGGCCGAGCAGATGCCGTACAACGGCCCCGGCCGCTCCTCCCGCCCCGACGGCCGTGCCCCCGCGGTGGAGCGGACGAACCGGGTGCGGCCGCGCAAGCTGGGCCACGTGGTGATCGGCTCGCGTGACCAGGACGCGAGCCAGCGCTTCTTCATCGAGGGCCTCGGCTTCAAGGCCACCGACCACGTGCCCAGCCTGGCCAGCTTCCTGCGCTGCTCCACCGACCACCACAACATCCTCGTCCAGAAGGCGCCGGTGGACTTCCTCCACCACACCGCGTGGGAGGTGGACGACGTGGATGAGGTCGGCCGCGGCGCCACCGCGATGCTGGAGGAGCACCCTGAACGGCATGTCTGGGGCCTGGGCCGGCACCACATCGGGTCGAACTTCTTCTGGTACCTCAAGGACCCGGCCGGCAACTTCTCGGAGTACTACAGCGACCTCGACTGCATCGTCGACGACCAGCTGTGGAAGCCCTCGGTCGTCGACGGAGCCCGCGGTATCTACAACTGGGGCCCGCCGCTCCCGCCGTCCTTCATCAAGCCGGAGGACCTTGCCGCCCTTATGACGGGCTCGCACAGCCCCCGCTGACTTCCGCAGCACACAACCTCACAGGAGTAGTCATGCGCATTGGCAGGATCGACGGCAGGCTCGCGCTGCTGCACGACGATCGAGCACTGGATGTCGAGACCGCGAGCGACGGCAGGTTCGCGGCCGAGCCCGACCGCATCTTCGAGCGGTGGGACGAGTTCTCGAAGTGGGCCGAGAGCCGCTCGCTGGACGACGCCGTCCCCTTCTCGGCCGCGCAGGTCGGTGCCCCGGTCCTGCGGCCGGCCCAGGTCTTCGGGATCGGCCTCAATTACCGGGCGCACGTCTCCGAGGCGGGCGTGCGGCCGGAGATCACCTCGCCTGCGGTGTTCACGAAGTTCGTCACCAGCATCGCGGGCCCGTACGACACCGTGGCGCTGCCCAGCGACCGGGTCGACTGGGAGGTCGAACTGGTGGCGGTCATCGGACGCCCCGGACACCAGGTGCCGGAGAAGAACGGGTGGAGCCATGTGGCGGCACTGACCGTGGGTCAGGACCTGTCCGAACGGACGGTCCAGCTCGCCGGACCGGTACCGCAGTTCTCCCTCGGCAAGTCCTACCCGGGATTCAGCCCGATCGGCCCCTCGCTGGTGAGCGTCGAGGAGTTCGCCGATCCCGACGACCTGGCACTGTCCTGCGCCCTGGACGGCGAGGTGCTCCAGGACGGCAGGACCCGGGATCTGATCTTCTCCGTTCCCGAGCTCGTCGCACGGCTGTCCGCGGTCGTCCCGCTCCTTCCCGGCGACCTCATCTTCACCGGCACCCCTTCCGGGGTGGGAATGGCCCGGGACCCGGAGCGCTACCTGCAGCCGGGCGGCACCCTGGTCAGCACTGTGGAGGGCATCGGTTCACTGACCAACCGGCTGGTGGCGGGATCCGGAGCGCAGGGCGCTGCCTGACCGGCCTGCAGCCCGGCATCAACTACGCAAAAGCACAGTCTGAGAAGCCGAACCCGTTCGGCGGAGATGGAGACAGTCATGAGCGACCAGACACGCGATGTGGTGAACGAACTCCTCAAGCGCATGGGGGAGGGTGACATCCCGGCCGTGGTGGAGCTGTTCGCGGACGACGCCCACTGGGAGATCCCCGGGGACCCGGAGATCGTCCCCTGGGTGGGCCGCCGCCAGGTCGACGCCATCCCGGAGTTCTTCCGGACGATGGGTGGACTCACCGACCGCGAGCTCTTTGAGATCGAGCGCGTCATCGTCGATGGTTCCAACGCGGTGCTGATCGGTCGGGCACGGGTCGTGGTGCGCTCGACGGGCAAGGTGATCGACACGCCGTTCGCGGTGGACATCGTCGTCAATGCCGAGGGCCGCATCAGCCGCTACTACATGTTCGAGGACTCCTGGGGTGTGGCCCTGGCACTGCGTCCCTGAGCAACGCGCTCCCCACCATGTCGCCGCACCCCCATTTCCCAGAAAGGGGTGGCGCCGCGTCCAAGCTCGGGATCATCGTGGCCCCCACCCGCCCCGGCAGGGTGGGGCCTTTATGTCGTTGATCCAGCCAAATGTCGTTAATTGCAAGTTATTGCGTTAGGTGGCTAGAGTGTTCGGGTGGCCAAGGAGAATTCAACGCGTACCGAAGACGTCTTCGACGGGATCCGGAGCGACCTGCTCAACGGGGTCCTCGCTCCGGGGCAGCGGCTCAAGCTGGTCGCCCTCGGGGCACGATTCGGCGTGAGCATGTCGGTGGTTCGCGAGGCGCTCACCCGGCTCGCCGAGCAGGGGCTCGTCGTATCGAACCCGCAGCGTGGGTTCAGCGTGATGCCCCTGTCGGTCGACGATCTGTCCGACCTGACGCAGACGCGGGTGCAGCTGGAGTCGCTCGCGCTGCGGCAGGCGATCGCCCTGGGCGGACTGGAATGGGAGTCTGCAGTCGTGGCGGCGCACCACACGCTCGAGCGCACCGCGGTCGACGGAGCGGACGGTCGGTTGAACGAGGACTGGCCCGCCGCCCACAGGGCCTTCCACCAGGCGCTGCTGTCGGGCGCGCGGAGCCCGCGCCTGGAGGGAGTCGTCAACTCCCTGCGCGACAACGCCGAACTCTACCGGCGCTGGTACTGGGCCCTGACCGAAGACCAGGTACGCGACCTGGCCACCGAGCACCGCCAACTGCGGGATTTCGCCCTGGCCCGGGACGCGGATGCCGCCGTGGCCGCCCTGGCCGAGCACATCGGCCGGGCGCCGCGCAAGCTCATCGCCTACGCGCGCGAACACGACCTGGAAGACCCCACTCACGGGCCGTCTCGGGCGTAGCCCCCGGTTGAGCGGACGATCTGCAGGATCTCCTCGCGCAGTGAGCGCCCGAAGCGATCGGTCGGGTCAGGAGAGGCACCCGGCCTGCCCGAGAGAGGATGACAGGTGATCCAACGACGTCTCAGCAAGGGCGAATTGAAACCCCTGGCGCAGTTGCTGGCGCAGATGGGACTCGGCGAGGCCTTCCACGGTGACGCGGCCTTGCACGGGAGTGACCCCGTCATCCGCTCCCCGCACCGCCTCGGCGAGGCCTCCGCCACGGCTCAGCTCGCGATCGGCGCAGCCGCAGCCGCGATCTGGGAGCGGCGCACAGGCCGGACCGGCGACGTGGAGATCGACATCCAGCACGCCCTGCACTACCTCCACCCCACGCACTTCGTCCGCCAGTCTGGTCACGGCATCGACGTGGGCGCCGAACACGTCGCCACCAATGGACTGTTCGCGTGCGCCGACGGCCGCTACGTGATGCTGGAGGCCGGGCCTCCCTACGCCAAGCTGCTCGATGGCTACCTGAACTTCTTCGACTGCGGCAACAACCGCGAAGCTCTCGCCCGCGAGGTCGCGCGCTGGGACTCGGCGGACCTGGAGGAGGCCCTGGCGGCCGTGGGCCTGCCGTGCTGCCGGGCCTTCACTCGGGAACAGTGGCTGGAACAGCCGCAGGGTCGGCTCCTTGAGCGTACGCCCGTCGTGGAGATCGTGAAGATCGCGGACAGCGCCCCCGTGCCCTGGACGCCGGCCGCCGCCTTCCCGCTCGACGGGCTGCGCGTCCTGGACTTCACTCACGTCCTGGCCGGCTCGCGCAGCGCGCGGACTCTCGCCGAATTCGGTGCCGAGGTGCTCCACATCAGCGCCCCTCGGTATGCGGACACCTTGGCCCAGCACCTCGGCGTCGACGTCGGAAAGCACTGCGCATACCTCGACCTGCGCGAGCCCGTCCAACTCGGTGTCATGCGGGAACTGGCCGCCGGAGCCGACGTGTTCACCACCACCTGGCGACCGGACGTCAACGACCGGTTCGGCCTCACCCCCGCCGAGCTGGCGGCCGGCAGCTCGCGCGGCATCGTGTACATGAGCGCCAACGCCTACGGCCACGAGGGCCCCTGGGCCGACCGGCCGGGCTTCGATCAGAACGGACAGGTCGCCTCCGGCTTTGCCGCGCGCGAGGGGGCGCCGGGCCGGCCCCGGTTCTCCCCGGTCTTCTACCTGGCCGACCTCGTCACCGGCTACCTGGCCGCTGCAGGGATGATGGCCGCCCTGCTGCGTCGGTCCGTGGAGGGCGGTTCCTACCACGTGCGCCTCTCCCTCACGCGCAGTGCGATGTGGGTACAGGAGCTCGGCCTGATCGACGAACAACTCCTGGCAGGAGCGCCGGAGAAGGACACCCACCCGCCGCGGACAGTCACATTCGACACCGCCTACGGCGCCGTCACCAACCTCGCCCCACCACTGACATTCTCCGACATGTCACTGCCGCGCGTCGAACGACTCGTCCCCTACGGTGCCGACCCGGCGGCCTGGAAGCCCCACGTCGGCTGACCACCGCAACGGCGACCGGTTGAGGCCGCCGAGTACGTCCGTCCGGCCGGAAGATCTCGAACCCCGATGGAGTGGGCCGCCGGTCGTGGAACGCGTGGACGGTCAGCGGCGCTGCTCTGTCAGGAACGCCTGAAGCTGTTGTGCGGTCTGGACGGGAGCCTCCTCGGGGAGGTAGTGGTCGCACGGCAGGGCCTGGCCGTGCACATGGTCGGCGTAGTCACGCCAGACCTCCAGTACGTCGTAGTGCCTCCCGACGAAGCTGTGCTCGCCCCACAGCGCCAGGACCGGGGCGCTGACGCGGTGGCCGACCGAGGCGTCGGCGTCGTCGTGTTCCAGGTCGACAGTGGCTGCGGCCCGGTAGTCCTCGCAGGAGGCGTGAATGGCGTCGGGACGGGAGAAGCAGCGGATGTATTCGGCCTGCGCGGACGGGTGGAAGGGCGTGCCCCCGGAATGGCGGGCGCCCATTCGGGCCCGGATCCAGAACTCGGGATCCTGGCCGATGAGATGTTCCGGGATCCCGTTGCCGGCGGTGAGGAAGAACCAGTGGTAGTAGCCCTGGCCGAACGCGGCATCGGCGTTCCGGAAGGCGTACCGGGTGGGCACGATGTCGAGCACCGCGAGTGCGCGGACGGCCTTCGGGTGGTCGAGGGCCAGCCGGTGGGCGACCCGGCCTCCTCGGTCGTGCCCGGCAACGGCGAAGCGCTCGAACCCCAGTTGCCGCATCACGAGCAACTGATCGTGCGCCATGGAGCGCTTGGCGTATGGGGCATGTTCGGCGTCGGAGGGCCGTTTGTCGCTGTCGCCGTAGCCGCGCAGATCGGTGAGTACCACGGTGTGTGTGGCGGCCAGGAGAGGGGCGACGTGGTGCCAGATCAGGTGCGTCTGCGGGTAGCCGTGCAGCAGGAGGACCGGTGGGCCGTCCCCGGCGACGCGGACGTTGATGCCGACCCCGTCGGCATCAATCGTCCGGTGGTCGAATTCGGTTAGCAACTGATCGCTCATGCCCCGATCACAGCAGGAAGGATGGAGCCACGTCCAAGATGCAATTCAGGGCAGCCTTATAGGCTGCTCCTATACTCGGTGGCGAGTGGGAGGCAGAACATGGACGTACGGCAGCTGGAGTACTTCCTGGCTGTGGTCGACCACGGAGGAGTGAACCGGGCCGCCTCGGCGCTGTACCTCTCCCAGCCCTCCCTGTCCCAGGCCATCCGCGCTCTCGAACGCGACCTGGGCAGTGACCTGTTCCACCGCATCGGCCGGCGGATGGTCTTGACCGGGGCAGGCACTGCGCTGATCCAGCCTGCCAGGGAAGCCGTACGCAGTCTGCAACTGGCCCGCGCCACGGTGGAGTCGGTTCAGGGACTCCACCGCGGCCGGGTGGACATCGCCGCCATGCCCTCCCAGGCGATCGAACCCCTTACCACGATGATTCGAGACTTCGGTCGCTCGCACCCCGCGGTCTCGGTGCGTGTGCAGGCCGCGTTCACACCCCGTGACGTGACGGACATGGTGCGCACCGGGCAGTGCGAGCTGGGACTGCTCGCCTCACCCGGCGAAATCCCGGACGGGGACATCCGCGTCCATCCGGTGGGTGAGCAGCGGTTCGTGCTGTTGGCACCACAGGGAGGGCCGTTCCCCGCCGACGTGCCTGTTCGCCATGAGCAGTTGTCGGGACACCGGCTGATCGTGGGACAGAAGGGCACGGGCATGCGCAAGTACGTCGACGATCTACGAATGGCGGGAGTCGAGTTCACGGTTGCGGTCGAGACCGAGCACCGGGTGGCGATCGTGCCACTGGTCCTCGGTGGGGTCGGCTTGGCCGTGGTCACGGACTCCTGGAGATCCCTTGCGGAACAAGCAGGCGCACGTGTCCTCACTCTTGAACCGACCACCAGCCTGCAGGTGGCCCTGGTCAGCCGACGCACCGCGCTCACTCCGGCAGCCCAGGCCTTCATGGCGAGCGCTCTCGCCGAGGCAGACAACACGCATGCGCCGTAACACGCATCGGACATACCGCCGCCGCGAAAGCGGGGTCCAGTGCGGCTCGGGACTGTCCGAAGGGCAGGTCAACGCTCGATGAGTGGGAGGGTGAGCCGGCTGGGGTGGCTTGGACCGTGATGAATGTGGTTCAGAGCCGGGACCATGTCCTGCAGACGCTCCTCGGCGATGGTGCCGCCGGTGTTGCTGTTCCTGTCGTAGCGGGGAAAGTTGCTGCTGGACACCTCAAGACGGATGCGATGTCCGGGCAGGAAGACGTTCGAGGTGACGCACAGGTCGAGCGTCAGCTCGTAGATCTCGCCCGGCTGCATGAACTCCGGCTCTGCGAGTGACTTTCGGTAGCGCGCGCGTTGAATGCCTTCGCACAGATTGATCGCGCGTCCGTCGGGGTGGACGTCGACGAGCTTGCCGGTGAAATCGGTGTCGATGGCGGAGGAGGACACAAAGAGCGTGAGCGAAACGTGGCCAGTGGCCTCCACCTCGTGTTCCAGGACCGGGGTCGTGAAACAGAGAACGTCTTCGCGTTTCTCGACCTGGCTCTGATCGGCGGGGCCGGCATAGACCTCGGGACTCAGGGCCATGATGTTGCCGCCGGTGGTGGGCACCGGGCGCCGTGGGTCGTACAGGTACGTCTCCTGCGCGGACGTCTCAGGAGCCATCTGGGAGAGCACCCCGTCGCCGCCCGACGTGTTCGCCCGGCCGCCCCCGCCAAGGTAGAAGTCGGTGTACCGGGTATCGGGAAGCGGCCACTCCTGCTCACTGCGCCACTCGTCGCGGCCCATGACGAAGATGCGGACGGGTGTTTGATCGTCGAGAGCTGTCTCCGAGCCCTTCAGCCATCGGTCGAAGAACCGCAAGTGCGACTGGGTCACTTCCGCCATCTGCATCGATGCGCCGGCGCCGAAGCTGCGGTCGGGGAATGCTCCCAGGTCGGCGGCGGGCGAATGGGCCCATGGGCCGATGATCAGGAGCTGGCCCTCACGGGCCTCCTGACTGCCGCCGTGCTTGCGCATCTCGGTGTAGGCGTTGACCGTTTCGCCGATGAACAGGTCGTACCAGCCGCCGAGGATGAGCGCCGGGGTGGTGATCTCCTCAACCCTTTCGATCGCGGCCAGGTCCCGCCAGTACTGGTCCCTCGACGGGTGGCCGCAGACATCCGTGATGAACCAGGGGAGCTGCTTCCGGATGATCGGCTGGTCAACGAGCGGCGTGGCCTCCAGAGCGGCTGGGATCCGAGTCATGAGTTCGGCTGCGGCGGCCAAGTCCTCCGCAGTGCCCCTGCCCGCAGCGAGTTCCCGGTCGGCATGGGCGACAGACATCAGCGCGGCCCAGCTGAACCCGCACTCCAGGGACAGTGCGCCACCGGGGGAGTACCAGGGGGCTCGGTAGAAGTCCGCTGTGGACTGGGCGGGGGCGATTGCCTTGAGGCCCTCGACCCCTGTCGATGCGGTCTGCCATTGGTCGAAACCTACGTAGGACGCGCCGTAGCTCCCCACCGCACCGTTGCACCAGGGTTGGGCGGTGAGCCAGCGCACGGTGTCCGCGCCGTCCGAGGCGTCGTCCAGGTGAGGGGTGAAGATGCCCTCGGAGCGGTACGTGCCGCGGCAGTCCTGCACGGCGACCGCGTAGCCCGCTTCCAGCAGGGTGAAGATGTTCGGGAAGGCCGCTCCTCCGTACAGGCTGACGTTGTCCTTGCCGTAGGGGAGACGTACCAGCAGAGTCGGGAAGGCCCTACCTTCGTCCGCTTCGGGCCGCCATACGTTTGTCGCCAGGTGCGTCCCGTCTGCGACCGGAACCTGGACATCGACATCGACAGTGAACTTCACGGCTTTCACCAATCCGTAGACATGATGGGGCCGGGTTCATGCTCGGAATCCACGGCACCGCGCGGAACGGCCGGGTAACCGCCTTTGGCGCCAGCTCGTCAAAACTCGTATGGTTACATCGGGAGATGAGGTGACTGTGAGCGCGAACAGCAGAGTGGCCATTGCGGCCCACACGCTGGCCTGGATGGAACTCAACCGGCGGCTTGGCTCGGAGGTGGTCACCTCCGAGCAGATCGCCGAGAGCGTCAACACCAACCCGGTGGTCATCAGGAGGTCCCTCGGTGAGCTGCGAAAAGGCGGCCTGGTCGAGTCACGGCGGGGTACCGGTGCCGGCTGGTCGCTGACCCGCGACGCGGAGAGCATCACCTTGCTGGACGTGTACCAGGCCGTCCAAGCCGGCCCACTCCTCGGCTTGCACGCCAGTCCGCCCAACCAGGATTGCCCGGTCGGTTTCGGGATCCAACCTGCTCTGGAACGGGTCTACGACGGCTTGGAGGAGGTGCTGCGTGACCGGCTGGCGCGGACCACCGTGGGGGACCTCCTCGCCGACATCCTCGCCCAGCAGAGCCGTGCGGGAGCGCCCGGAATCGCGCACCTCACGCCGGCGACCGAGTCCTGAGCTGGGTCAGTCGGTCCCGTCCCCGTGGAACGCTTGGTCGACGATCAGGGTGTCCTCGTAAAGGTGCATACGGGCGATCTGGCCGTCCTCGATCACCAGGTGCAGGGCGGCCGGCGTGGTGAACTTCTTGCCGCTGGCCGCGATGGTGTGGCTGAAGGTCGCCAACAGCATTACGTCACCGCCCTCGACGATGGTCCGCTCTCGCACGACCTGCGACTTGCCGGGTACGTAGTGCGGCCACATCGTCGTGAAGTACGGGGCGACTTCCTCGCGCCGTGTGCGGCGGCCGGTCCAGGGCAGGCGGTCGCTGCCAGGAACATGCCAGTCGATTTCGGGTGCGAACAACTCCTGGATGCCGTCCTGGTCCTGTTTGCCGAGGCGCTCGACGAACTGTTCGGCGACAGCGCGCGAGATGGCAGTGTCGGTAGACATGAGTTCTGTCCTTTACGTGGTGATGTCGTGGTGTGAGAACGGGGCCGTTCGGAATCAGCCCTGGAACAGGAAATGCTTGCCGCTCAGAGGGCCTTGGAGTTGCATGAGTGCACCGCCCTCGCGCAGGGCACCGAGGTCGATCGGTGCGAAGCCGAGACCGCTGAGCGTCCGTTTGAAGGCCGACTTGGCCGGTTCGTCGTCACCCGCCAGGAAGACGGCCTGGGCGCCCTCGCTGTGTCGGGGATCGGCGGCCATGTAGCTGGCGAACATGGCGTTGAAGGCCTTGATGAGTGTGACACCGGGCAGCTGTTCGGCGACCCACTCGCTGCCGGTCAGCGGCGAGACGTCGGCGAAGCCGCGGTAGGGGTTGTATTCGGCGAATTGGTTGGTCATGTCGACCACTACGCGGCCGGTCCAGTCGTCGAGACGGCGTCCGACGTCGGGCACCGCCTTGAAGGGGACGGCCAGCAGCACGAGATCGGCTGTTACCGCCTCATCGAACTCCACGGCCGATGCGCCGGGGCCGATGGCGGCGGCAGTGTCGCGCAGAGTGTCGGGGCCGCGGCTGTTGCTGAGCAGTACCGTGTGTCCCGCCCGCACCGCGTGTGCGGCCACGGCTTGGACGGGCGCTCCCGCGCCGATCGTGCCGATGCTCTTGAACTGCATGGGAAGCATCTCCTTTTACGCTCGTACTTCCACTGGGTTCGCATCCTCTTCGGGCCCGCCCAGTCCCTCGGCCCCGTCGTCGCCGTCATCTGACCTTGTCGGGCGCTGCCGGGACATGTTCCGGGACGGGCTGAGACTTCAGTTCAGCTTGAGCAACGCGGTGCCGGAGCCGTTCGTCCGTGCGGCATCGATGGCCTCGCGCAGTTCTTCGAGCGGGTAGGTGGCGTGCACGGCGAGGAGTTCGGGATGCCGCGCGGCGAGTTCCAGGGCTGCTTCCCGGTCGGCGGCCCGGATGTCGGCGGGGCGGGTCGTCCAGCGGGAGATGCTCACCGCGCGCACCTTCAGTTCGCGCATGAGCAGGTCCGACGTGGACAGCGTCCACGGTTGTCCTGCCAGATCCCCCCCACACGACCAACGTGCCGGCGTCGGAGAGGAACGGCAGGATCTCCTGCACGAACGGTCCGCCGTGAGCGTCGGTGATCACCGGCACAGGCCTCCCGTCGATCAGTCCCGTCAGTTCACGCTGCCACCCGTCGTCCCCGGTGACCACGACTGCGACGTCGGGGAAGTGGGTGCGGACCGTTGCCGCCGCCCGGCCGCTCCGCACGGCGGCGATGACCTCCCGGCCGCGGTCGACGGCTTGCCTGATGATGAGCTTGCCCACCGCTGACGCCGCCGCCGACACCACCAGGGGAGCGTCGTCCGGAGCTGCCGTGGCGGTCCGCAGCTCGTCGACTGCTCGCAGCACATCACGTGAAGTCACGGAGTTGACGAGCGCGATGCTCGCCACTTCGTCGCTCACCGTCTCCGGGACGATCGCGGCAGCCTCGGCCGGCACGGTGACGCGCTCGGACCATGCTCCCGGCGCGGGGAAGACCGCCACCCGGTCCCCGACACGCGGCGTCCGCACCGACTCACCCACTGCGGACACGACGCCCGCCGCCTCGGTGCCCAGCGCACGCACCGGGACTCCGCCCGGCAGACCTGCGGGAGTGCCGACCAGGTCTCCCCGGTGCACGGGGGAGACGCTGACGGTCACCTGCACTTCTCCGACTCCTGGCGCGGGCGCCCCGGGAACATCTTCGACGCGCGCTACGACGGCCGCGTCGCCCGCCTCGCTGTACACCACACTTCGCATGACCCTCACCTCTTAATGTAACTGTAGTGATTACGACGCCGCTCGCCGACCGTGCCGCTCAGACCTGGTTCATGCCACCGTCGACGTACAGCTCCGCGCCGGTCGTGAAGCTGCTCTGGTCCGAGGCGAGGAACAGCACGGAACTCGCGATTTCGTCCGGTCGGCCCATGCGGCCCAGCGGCACCTGAGCGGCCAGGTTCTCCTTGAGCTGTCCGGCCTGCTCCGTGTCGGGAGCGAGACCGGAGACTCCGGGGGTGTCGATCGGGCCCGGCGTGATGACGTTCACTCGGATGCGGCGGCCCCTGAGCTCGTTGGCCCAGGTCCGGGCGAAGGACCGTACGGCCGCCTTGGTCGCGGAATACACCCCGAACGCCTCTTCGCCGGTCGAGGCCGCGGTGGAGCCGGTGAGGATGACGGAGGCGCCCTCGTTGAGGAGCGGCAGAGCCTTCTGCACGGTGAAGAACAGACCGCGGACGTTGATGCCGAAGGTCGTGTCGAAGTGCTCCGGAGTGGCCTCCTGCAGAGTGGCGAACTCGCCGCCGCCCGCGTTGGCGAACAGCACATCGATGCCTCGGCCGCTCCTGCTGAGGGTCTCGTAGAGCCGGTCCAGATCGGCGAGTTGGGAGATGTCTCCCTGGATTCCGACGGCACCCGAGCCGATGTCCTGGACGGCGGTGTCCAGTTCGGGCTTGCGGCGCCCGGTGACATACACCTGTGCGCCCTCGGCGGCGAAGCGCTTGGCAGTGGCGAGCCCGATCCCGGTGGTTCCTCCGGTGACGACCGCCACCTTGCCGGTGAGCTGTCCCATGACTTCCTCCACTGATTCGGTGACCAACCGGCCTGCGGGATGCGACCGGTCCTCTCGATGTAACAATGATAGTTACATTGGGTGGATGTCAAGGTCTTGCCCGGGCCGGTGGCTCGACCGGAGTGCGTCGGGAGCCTGCTCCGCACAGCGCGGCCGGTTCGCCGGCCTCCCGCTCACTCGGCGTTCCCGCGAGGACGGCCATGCCGCCGACCGGACGGCGTACAGCGGCCCCGACCGTGAACTCCCGCTCGGCCTGGACCTCCTGCAACCGCTTGGCCAACTCCTCGGCGAGCTCGTCCAGTTCGCTCCGGCGAGTGATGACCGGAACAAGCCCGACCCTGGGGGAGCACCCCTCCGGGGTCCTTCTCTTTCTCGGGCCGGCCGGGTGCTGTCGGCCCGCATGGAAGCGGAACAGGCGGAGGTGGCCGTCCGGCGAGTTGCCATAGAAGTGACATACCTCACTCCTCGACGGGGCCTTCGCCTCATTTTCGACACTTAAGTTGATCTAGACCCGAGGGCAGGGTTTAACCTTTACAACACCGCATTGCCGACTTTTCGCAGGAGCTCTATGCCCCACCCACCGCCAGCGACTTGGTGCCACTGAGCTAAACAGCAGGCTTCCCGCGCACAAGCTGCGCCGACCCGCCGCGTTGCCTTCACCGGCCAAGGCTGGAACGTTTCTTCGTTCCGCCTTCCTCCCACCCGGCCCTCGCACGCCGCGCCTTCGCATGCCCATGCCCTCCTTCTTCGGCCTGCCGACCCACACATCACCCCCGTACGCCACGCGTACGTCCGACGTGTCTGGAGACACCTCTTGCTTCGCAACAAAGCCGCCACGCGCGGCGCTTCCCTCGTTCTCGTCACCGCCATCGCCTCCGTCGCCCTGGTCACCGGCAGCGCCTTTGCCGACTCGGTGCAGTCCGACTGGAGGGCCGTCACCTCGACCGGAACCCTGGGCAAGGGCGCGGCCGCCGGCGGGCAAGTGACCCGTCAGCAGGTGCTCGAACGGGCCAGAGACTGGTCGGCCAACCGGGTCCCGTACAGTTCGAACGGGCTGAACTCGCCCTACAGCTGGTACTACGACGACGCGACCGGCGGGCGCTACCGTCAGGACTGCTCGGGCTATGTCTCCATGGCCTGGCAGCTCGGGGACAGCCACAACACGTGGTCCCTGAACGACGTGTCGACCGAGATCAAGCGGTCGGAGCTGCAGCCGGGCGACATCCTCAACAACACCGACAGCCACGTCGTCATCTTCGCCGGGTGGATCGACCGGTCGGCCCAGACGTTCTACTACTACTCCGAGAGCGGCCGGCACGTGCCGACGCAGCGGTACGTGGGCAACTTCAACGAGTCGATGCTGTCGGGGCACCCCACCAGCGGCTACCGGGCGTACAAGTACGAGAAGATAGTCGACGGCCCGGTCACCGCCGAGCCGGGCGCCGAGGACACCGGTGCCACCCCGGCCGTCGCCAAGGTCACCGGTCCGTCGGACAGCGCCATCCTGGACGGCCAGGTCGCCCTCACCGCCTCGGCGGAGGAGAAGGTCGGCACCCCGTCCGCCATGGAGTACTACATCGACGACAAGCTGGTGGAGACCGTCGCCAGCCCCGGCACCGAGTTCTCGATGTCGCTCGACACCACCGAGCTGTCCGACGGCGCGCACACCCTCAAGGTGCGGGCCAAGAACGCCGGCGGCCAGGCCGGCCCGATGTCGGCGGGCTCCGGCTTCTTCGTCGCCAACAAGGCCATCCCCACCAGCGCCACGGGTGACTTCGACGGCGACGGCAAGGCCGACATCGCCGTCCTCTACAACCTCGGGCAGTCGAAGACCGGCAAGAACCTCATCAGGATCTACAAGTTCACCAACAACGGGCACGGCTTCGACGAGCCCGTCAATGCCTGGGACAACGACGACTCTGTCAACACCAGCTGGAACGCCGACAACATCAAGCTGACCATCGGCGACTTCAACGGCGACGGCAAGAGCGACCTCGCCGCCCTGTACAACTCGGGGCAGTCCCCGACCGGCAAGAACCTCACCACGCTGTACGAGTTCATCAGCGACGGCAAGGGCTTCAAGGCCCCGGCCAAGGTCTGGGACAACGACGACGCCACCACCGGAAGCTGGAACTGGCGGGCCAGCAAGCCGGTCGCCGGGGACTTCAACGGCGACGGCAAGGCCGACATCGGCATCCTCTACAACCAGGGCCAGGACAAGGAAAAGAAGAACAACCTCACCGCCTTCCACATCCTCTACTCCTACGACGGCGGCATCCGCGGCCCGAAGCGTGTCTGGGACAACGACGACCGCACCACGGGCAGCTGGAACTGGGAGCGCAGCAAGCCGGTCGCCGGGGACTTCAACGGCGACGGCAAGGCCGACCTGGGCATCCTCTACAACGAGGGCCAGGACGACACCGGCAACTACCGCACCGCCTTCCACATCGCCTACGGCCGCGCGGACGGCATCAACGCCCCCAAGCGCGTCTGGGACAACAACGACCGCACCACCGGCAGCTGGAACTGGGAGCGCAGCAAGCCGATCGCGGCGGACTTCAACGGCGACGGCAAGGCCGACCTCGGCATCCTCTACGACAAGGGCCAGGACAAGACCGGCAACAACCAGGCCGCCTTCCACATCGGCTACGGCACGGCGGACGGCATCTCGGCCCCGAAGGTCTTCTGGGACAACAACGACCGCTCGACCGGCAGCTGGAACGCCGACCGCAGCAAGCTGGTCGCCGGGGACTTCAACGGTGACGGCAAGGCCGACCTCGGCGTCTTCTACAACAACGGCGAGCAGCCGAACGGCGACGGCAAGGTGACCCTCTTCAACTTCTTCGGCAACGCCTCCGGCATCTCGGGCCCGAACAAGGTCTGGGACAGCGAGAAATTCGGCAGCTGGAACTGGTACCGCAGCGACCTCGGCTGACGCACACCCCGTAGACGCACCGCCGCGAGTGATCCCTCGCGGCGGTGCCCCGTTCTCCCACCCCACAGGACTTCCTCCATGCGCAGTAGATCTCGCGGTGCCGTGCGTCTCGCCATCGCCGCCGCCTTTGTCTCCTCCCTCGCCCCCGCCGCTCTCCTCACCTCCGCCCCCTCCGCCTCCGCCGCCTCCCTGGCGATGTGGGAGCGGATGGCCCATTGCGAGGCCACGGACGACTGGACGGCTGTGAACCCGGCCGGCCCGTTCTACGGCGGCCTCCAGTTCACCAAGTCCACCTGGGACGCCTACGGCGGCACGGAGTTCGCCGCCTATCCCCACAAGGCGACCAAGGAACAGCAGATCACCGTGGCGGAGCGGCTCCTGCGCGCCGAGGGTCCGCGTCCGTGGCCCGATTGCGGCAGGCGGGTGGGCCTGGTCAACGACGGCGTCGACCCGTATCCGCGCGCCACCCCGCCCGTCACCCGCGTCACGGGCCCGGAGGACAGTGGCGTGCTCAGCGGTACGGTCACGCTGACCGCGTCCGTCACGGAGGAGCAGGGGAAGCCGACCGGGGCTACCTTCTTCGTGGACGGCGACGCCGTCGGTACGGCTTCCGGGTCCGGGCCCGCGTACAGCGTGAGCGTGGACACCACGACCCTGGCGGAGGGGCCGCACACCGTGACCGCCCGCGCGGTCAACGACGCAGGCCAGACCGGGCCGACGTCCTCGGGCGTCTCCTTCTTCGTCGCCAACCGGGGCACGGCCGGGCAGGCCACCGGCGACTTCAACGGCGACGGCAAGGCCGACATCGCGATCCTCTACGGCTACGACCGGGAGGGCAAGGACAACCACACCGCGCTGTGGACGCTGCTGAGCACGGACCGGGGCTCGTTCGCCACGCCGGTGAAGGTGTGGGACAACCTCGAGGCGGGGTCGGGCTCCTGGGACTGGGCCAACTCCAAGGTCGTCGCCGGCGACTTCAACGGCGACGGCAGGGCGGACATCGGCGTCCTCTACAACGAGGACCAGGACGACACCAAGAACAACCGCACCGCCCTGTGGACCTTCACCAGCAACGGGTCCGGCTTCGACAAGCCGGTGAAGCAGTGGCGGAGCAGCCAGTCCTGGGACTGGAAGCGGTCCAAGCCGGTCGCGGGTGACTTCAACGGTGACGGCAAGGCCGACGTCGGCATCCTCTACAACGAGGGCAGGGACAACACCGGCACCTTCCGCACCGCCTTCCACATCGCCTATGCCACGGCCAACGGGGTCCAGGAGCCGAAGCGGGCGTGGGACAACGACGACCGCACCACCGGTAGCTGGAACTGGGAGCGCAGCAAGCCGGTCGCGGGTGACTTCAACGGTGACGGCAAGGCGGACCTGGGCATTCTCTACGACGAGGGCCAGGACGGCACCGGCAACTTCCGCACCGCCTTCCACATCGGCTACGGCCGCGCGGACGGCATCAACGCCCCCAAGCGCGCCTGGGACAACGACGACCGCACCACGGGCAGCTGGAACTGGGAGCGCAGCAAGCCGGTCGCGGGTGACTTCAACGGCGACGGCAAGGCGGACCTGGGCATTCTCTACGACGAGGGGAAGGACAAGTCCGGCGACTTCCACACGGCCTTCCACATCGCCTACGGCCGGGCCGACGGCATCAACGCCCCCAAGCGCGCCTGGGACAACAACGACACCACGACCGGCAGTTGGAACGCCGACCGCAGCAAGCTGGTGGCCGGGGACTTCAACGGTGACGGCAAGGCCGACCTGGGCATCCTCTACAACAGGGGTCAGGACGAGGGGAAGAACAAGGTCGCCCTGCACACCTTTGCCGGTCGTGACGACGCGGTCTCCCGGCCGGTGAAGGTCTGGGACAACGACAATTCGATCAGCTGGAACTGGTACTCCAGCGACCTCGGCTGAGCCGGGCAACGGCCGCCGCCCCGCCGGACGACGTCACCCGGTTCAGCCCCCACCCGCAATGGCCGTCGTGGTAGCGGCGCCACTTCGTGCCCAGCGCCTCGTAGATCGCATCGCAGCCTTCGGTGCACGCCGGCGGCAGCCGGTGGTCCGGCACGTGCGGCTGCCGGCGGGCGCGGATGGCGGTGAGACCGGCGAGGGTGCGGCGGCTGCCGGTGACAAACTGGTGGGGCCAGGCCGAAGCCTGGCACGGTATCGGTCGTCATGGACCCTGCTCGGTATCAGTGCCCCTGCGCGGTGAAGGCCGCGTAGGCGGGCTCGTCGAAGAGGACGAAGCGGACCTCTGTCACGGCCGTGTCCGCGGTGCGGACCGCTTCGACGGCGATGCATGCCGCGTCCTCCATCGGCCATCCGTAGATGCCGGTGGAGATCGCCGGGAAGGCGACCGTCCGGGCGCCCAGTTCGTCGGCGATTCGCAGCGACTCTCGGTAGCAGGAGGCGTGGAGCTCCGAGCGGTCCTCGGTAGCGGACCACACCGGGCCCACGGTGTGAAGCGTTTACCCACTCCTGAGTCCCCGTTCATGGCCCTGCGCCCTGGGCCCCCCGAAATGCGGCGGGCGCCGTAGTGCACGCGTTTCCGATGACCTATCACGTGGAGTGCGTAGCGATCTAAAGGCGGCGGTTCCGTTGGAGGGGCAATTCGGCGGCCAGGACCCTCTCGAGAGCGGCAGACTGGTGACGACGAGCAGGTTCTTCGTCTGTTGGTGGTATACGGCCTCACCCACTTCTGACCTGCGGCAACGGGTGGAATCGACCGATGCGAAGCGGAACTGGTCCGCACCTGGTCGGGATCTTGGTACGTGGTGCCAGTGGGGGAGCTTCCCGCGGTACTACATGGCACAGGTAGGCGGAAGCGTCTTCTGGTGTCCACGTGATCCGGGCCGGGGCCGTTTGCGCAGCTGGGGGCCTTGTGGTCCAAGCGCGTCGACGGTGTTGGTGACACGAACGTGACACGTGATGGCAGTTGAGCGCCCGCCCGGCAGGTGTCAGCGGGGGCAACACGCGATGGTTGGCAGCTGCCTCAGTCCGGAACGGTCTCTTGGAACCGTGCAAGGGCGTCACAGCTACTGAAGGGCGGAGACGCTTTGAGGCGGGGCCAGCGGTAGATAGTGCGGATGTGGCGTCGAATTTCGGTCAAGTTGCGGTGAATGTCGGCGGACGTAGTCGGACGTCCACGGACTGACGTGTACGCAGTGAGAACTGCTGAGACTGAATGGGACTGGCTAGGTTCAACCCGCGATGGGTTACCTGCTCTGCTCGGCGGGCCACACTGCATCCATGACGAGCTTTCGGCAGCGGAAAGCAATAGGTGACGCGCATGAGCGGTACGTCGCCGAGCAACTCACTGGGCGAGGGTGGGAAGTCGACGTCTGGGGACAAGGGCAGCTGAGCCGGGCGCTTCAATGCGCGCTCAGGAAGACCAACAGTTCCATTCGGTGGTTCCCGGATCTCATTGCGGCGAAGGCCAGGGACCTCGTACTGATCGACTGCAAGGGTGGGATGACGAGCAGGCAAACGGGGCGGCATGCTGTCGAACGGGCTGCGGTGATTGCGCATTTGCAGCTCGTTGCGTGGACGCAGCTCCCGGTCTACTACGTCTTCGATGGCCTTGACGTGCGGTCGCCGTACGATGTGCTCGTCGCGGGACGGAAAGGGCGGCACAGCACTGAGGGATCAGGCGCCCCATACTTTCTGATCTCCACCCAGGGAGCCCGTCACTTCGACGACCTGTTCGGCACGCCGGACGTCGCTCAGTTGGATGTCGCCTCGTAGCTTTGATGGCGGCGCACCGAGCCGTGGTACCCCTATGACTTTGGTCAAGGTGGAGACTTTGTCGTGTAATGCGGGTTGGCCAGGCGGCTAGTTGGGTGTATTGGGATCTCGCGCGTGCGCCGCTCGCCGGCCTCGTACCTCCCGACCAGGCATCGAGCTGCCCGCGGGTGATGACCACAGACACCCTGTGCCCTGCATGAACCATCGGCATGCGTCTCCCGGGCGATGGAGGTAGCTCTCCCCGCATTCCTAGGTGCGTTTCACCCGCCATGGCTCCACGTGATGGCACCTTTCCTGCTGGGTGTAACCGCCGGGGACGTCCGCGCCGACGGCGATCCAGAAAGGTTCGGACTCGCGGAAGTGCCCGCCGCCCGTGTGCCACTCCAGCCCGGGGTATTGGTGGCGTAGAGACCGAAGCGCGGCTGAGGCGAGTCCGAGCCGCTTGTAGCCAGGATAGGAGACGGGTGATTCCACCCAGCCGATCGCGCAGGGCCGACACACCACGTATTCGACCTCGAATGCGACTTCATCCCCCACGTAAGCGGCTCGGATGCGCCAGCCTGTCCGTTCGTACGCCCCGGCAGGCCGGTCCAGCCAGGTCCTCGGTGGGACGGTGGTTGGGTCGAAGTGATAGATCTCGGGATATGCCCATCGGCGGAGTCGGTCGCGCCATGTCGGTTTCTCGGGCCACGCGTGGATCCAATGGACGTGGTGGGCGAGTTCTGCCACGGCGCGGATCGCGTCTTCTGGTCTTGCTTCGGTCATAGTTGATCCAGGCCGAGTCGGCCGAGGCGGGAGCGTATTGCTGTGGGCTGTCGTCCAAATTCGGTGGCCAGCACGTCGTAGTCGCGCTGCCCCGCTCGGTACAGCGAGAGGAGTCTCTTTTCGTCGGCTGAGCTCCAGGGTTTGCCGAAGTTCGGGTAGCGGGCGCGGAGTTGGTCTGGGTCCTCGCGTCGGCTGGCGCTGGGGGCGTGGACGACCTCGATGGATTTGATGGTATCCATGGGGAAGCGCACGCGCTCCGTGTTGCCGAGCCACAGGATCAGGTGGTCGCTATCGAACGTGATCCGGTCGGCCGGGATGGTCGTTGCACGGCGTCGGCAGTCATCGTCGTCCGGGTCGGGTATGAATTCGGTGAAGCTGATGCGGAACGAAACGCGGCGGATAGGTTCCCCCATGGCTTCAGCCTGCCGCAATGGTCCCTTCGGGAACAGACTGGCGCTTCGCGCTGCGATCGGAATCAGCCAGGGCGGATTACTGGCCGAGCACCTGACGACGGCCCTGGCGAGAGGTCACCGAGCCGTGTACGCGACGGGCACGCCGTGATTGCCCGGATACTGCTGCGAGCCCAGCGCGACTTGGGACGTCTCGAACTCCACACTCCACCACCACCCGCCAGGTAATGATCCGCACCACACCCGCCCGCCCCGGTCATAGGGGCGGCCGTGACACGTGATGGTCTGTGAGGCGATGCCCCTCGCCGGAAGGCTCCGCGTGTGGGCGTAAAAATCGTTCACGCGTCGCCGGCAGCCTGTGCGGTCAGGCTGTGGAGGGACTGGATCGGTAGGGAACGCGCCGGTCATGCGCGGAGAATTGCAGCCGCCATGGACGAACCTCCCTCGGCTGTCGACCCGGTGAACGCGCGTGAGACCTCGCGCTGCAGGCCGTCATCGATGTTTTTGCGCCAGGATGGCAGATTGACACCCTTTGCCCCATCGGATGGCTGGCGCTAGGTTTCGGGATCGGACGATCACCTTTCGATCACACTCCATCACTCCGTGGTGATCCCCCGCTATCTGCCATGACAGGGGATTGATGTAGTCATGCCGTTTTCCGTCAGTGATCTTCGCAAGGCCCTGGAGATCGCCCAGGGCGAGGGCTCGTTCCAGGTCGGGCCGGTCGACCTCGGCATCCCGGACGTCCTCGATCTCTTCGGGCGCTTCCTTCCGGACGGTGTGATCGACCTCGTCAGCGACGTCGCCGTGGACGTGGAGCGGTTGTCCGTGGCCGGCACGATCCGGCTGGCCTCGCAGGTGACCTCCGCAGCCACCGTGTTCTTCCTGCCGGACGAGGCGTGGGCGTACGTCGTCGGAGTGCGGGTGGACGTCCGGCTGCCCGAGGGTGAGGGGCTGCCGGACGAGGTGAAGGAGATCCCGGCTGCTCTGGAGCGCGTCGGGCTGGGTGCACTGCATGTGGTGTTCGGGGCTGAGCCGAAGGCCGGCGGTGGGGTGCAGGGTCGGCTCGGGTTCGGGGTGGACCTGCATTTCCCGGACGCCGAGGCCGATCCGAAGCCCTATGTGTGGGGATACGTGCCGCTGGGCTCGGGCCAGCAGTGGTTCGTCACCGGCACGTTCCCGAATGTGCCGCTGGAGAGCCTGGACGACCTGCTGGACTTCGCGAACCTGCGGCCCGGTGACTTCCAGTTGCCGCCGGATGTGCCCAGCGCCGTCGCGCTCGCCTTGACCGGGCTGGCGATCAAGTTCGTGCCGCGGCAGGCCGCGCAGGGCTCACGTCGACAAGCCGTGGACTACGACTGGCTGGAAGCGGGCATGACGGTCTCGCTCGGCACCGTGTGGGACGCGATCCCCGGCGTGCTGAAGATCGAGGACCTGGCCGCGCGGTTCCAGGTCGAGAACCCGCTGGGCGCGTCCCCGGCGCTGGTGGCCGGTGCCGGCGGGCGGGTGCGGCTGGGTGCCGACGTGTTCGTGGACGTGCACGTCGCCTACCCGGACAAGACTCTGAGCGGGACGCTCACCGAGCCTTTCCCGCTGGCCTCGCTGACCGGCTCGCTGCCGCCGGGGATGGGCGTCCCCGCTGACGCGATGGTCAGTGCGCTGACAGTTGAAGGTGACCTGAACCCGCCGCCGGCCCGAGGTTACAGCTTTTCCGCCACGCTGCAGAATGCCTGGCGCGTCGGCGGCGACCGGATCGAGCTGACCGGTGTGACGCTGACCGTCTCGAGCTTCGGCGACGAGGCGGCGGGCGAGGTGAGCGCGCAGTGGCGGATCGGCGATACGGGAACACTGGACGTCACCGGAACCTGGACGAGCGGCAGTTGGTCGTTCCGGGCTCAGGGCTCCGGCATCCGGCCCGCGGACGTGTTCGCCGCGCTGGGGGTCACGCCACCGTCGTTCGTCGCGGACCTGGCCGTCGAAGAGCTGCTCGTCGAGTTCGACGACCGGGCGAACGTCGCCGTGATGCTGCACAGCAGCGTCGTCCTGGGTGAGAACAGTGCGGCACTGGAACTGCGGATCGCCGCAAGCGGTGGTGAGACGGCCGTCTCCGGCACGCTGGAGCTGACGCTGCCGACCCGGACGATGAGGTTCACCGTGCAGGCGGCGCGGGGCGGGGCCGGGAAGTGGCTGGCGGCGCAGTGGGACGCCGGCAATGAGCCGGTCGAGGGCCTGGACCTGCTGTCGGCACTGGGGCTCAGCGGCCCGGCCGGTACTCCGGCCGCGCTGCTGCCCCGGCTGGACTCCCTGGCGCTGTGGTACGAGCCGGGTGCCCAGCGAGTGGCACTTGCGGCAGCGGCCGGATACGCATCGTGGGTGTTCGTGTCGGTGGACCGTGCGTTCGGCGTGGCGGCCCGGCTGGGACTCCGCGCCGCGGCCACGCAGCTGCCGATGGTCGGGGACCTGATCCCGGCGGACCACGACGTGGCGATGGAAGGCGTCGGATTCGCACTCACCTCATCGGGCTGGGACGAGGCAGCCGCCGTAGCGGCTAACGAACTGCTGGCGGAAGTAGGGGAGTTCGGCGCGGCAGCATACGGCCGGGTCGGCGCGACGGTGCTCCCGAACGGCTTGGAAGCCCGGGTTCCAGCGGCTGCGGACGACGTCATCGCCGCTGTCATGCCCGCCTTCCCTGAGCAAGCCCCCATCGCAGGACTCTGCTTGACCCTTGCCTATACCGTCGGCGGGGACGAGCAGCCGCCCCTCGTCCTGGAGATCTGGAACCGCCGGGGCGGCGGCAACCTCCCCGCCCGGCGGACCCAGTCGTCCGACGCCGGCCGCGACCTTGATCTCGCCATCGGCCCGCTGCGGCTGAAGCGGATCGCCGTCGGCTATACCGATCAGCGTGTTTTCCTCGCCTTCGACGCGACCCTCCAGGTCGGCCCGGTCGAGTTCGCCTTGCTGGGCCTGGGCATCGCCGTCGATGCCGACTTCGCCGCGCCCGGGGCCTGGCCGGTGCTGTCCGGAGCGGCTCTGCGCATGGACAAGCCGCCGCTCAGCATCGCCGGCGCGTTCGAGAACCGGCCCGACCCTGATTTCGCCGTGCTGCTCGGTGGTTCGGTCGCGGTCGAGGCGAAGTTCTTCGCCATGGCCGCGCTGGGCACCTACGCTCGCAGCCGCGACGGCTGGTCCTCGGTCTTCCTGTTCGGCGAGGCCGGCGGCGTCGGCGACGTGGCCCTGTTCGGACCGCCGGCGTTCACCGTCACCGGGCTGTCCGGCGGCTTCGGTGTCAACAGCGACGTGCGGCTGCCGGCGGTCGACGAGGTCGGCGAGTTCCCGCTCGTCCGGCGTCTGACCGGCTCCGGATCGCCGTCGCCGCAGGAGATCCTGGAGCTGTTGATGGGCCCGGACGCGTGGGTGCGGCCGGTGTCCGGCAGCTACTGGGGCGCGGTCGGCGTCCAGTTCACCTCGTTCCAGTTCATCCAGTCCCGTGCCCTGGCCGTGGTCGCGTTCGGCAACGAGCTGGCTGTGATGCTGCTGGGCCGCACCACGGTGACGTTCCCGAAGAACGCCCAGCCCGACCGCAAGGTCCAGGCCCGGCTCAACATCGACCTCCGGCTCGGCTACGAGGACCGCAAGGGCCTGCTGTCGATGGACGTCGCCGTCGCCGACGGCTCGTTCATTTTCCACGAGTCCGCGCGTTTGACGGGCGGCATCGCCGTCTACGTTTGGACCGGTGGTCCGAGCCGGGGCGATTTCGCCATCACCGCCGGCGGGTACCACCCTTCCTACAACGTCCCCGCGCACTATCCGCGGCCGGCCCGCATGGGCTTCGTCTGGTCGCCGGACGACAGCATCCGGGTCAGTTCTCAGATGTACACCGCGCTCACCCCGAATGCGATCATGGCCGGCGGCCGCCTGGAAGCCCGCTACGAGAAGGGCCTGCTGTCCGCCTGGTTCACCGCGTATGTCGACGCCCTGATCCAGTGGAACCCCTTCTACCTGGAAGTGAACGTCGGCGTCCGCATCGGCGTCGCCTTCACGATCAAGGTCTGGTTCGTGAAGGTCCGGGTCTCCATCGAGGTCGGCGTGGGCATTGACCTGTGGACGCCGCCGCTGGGCGGCCGGGTCAGCGTCCAGGTCTGGTTCGTCGGCTTCAGCTTCGGATTCGGAGCCTCCCGGCCCTCACTGCCGCCCCAGGACTGGCGGGAGTTCCGCCAACAACTGCCCGACCCGCTGGCCATCACACCGCTCGCCGGGCTGCTACCCGACATCGACCCCGCCGAACTCGCGGCCCGCACCACCGCGCACGCGCCGACCGCCATCACCGCCGCCGGGTTCGTCGTGGAGACCACCTCGGCGCTGCCCGCGTCGCAGACCTGCGTCAACAACGTCCCGTTCGGTGAAGACGGCAAGACCGTCGACATCCGCCCCATGGGGAAGCGGGACCTGACCTCCGAGCACCGGGTCACGATCAAACGCAACGACAGCGTGTTCCCCTGGCAGCAGTACGGCTGGACGATCACCCAGATCAGGCGTGACGTGCCGAGTGCGCTGTGGGGCGCGCCGGGCGAGCCGGGCTTGGATGAGGGCCTGATCCCCGGCCACCTCGTCGGCCTGCGCATTGAGGTCCCCGATCCCTCGGCCGGGGACGAAGTCGGGCCGATCAGCACCGAGGCGCTCGGCGTGGAGGCACTGCCGGAAGGCCGGATGCCGCTGCGCGACGCGGCCCCCACCGGGCCGGTCCCCGCAGCCGACCCGGCCAGCCCGCGTCTGATCGCCGACACCCTGGCTGTGAGCGGCGTGACGGCCAGGCGAACGGCCGTCCACGACGCGCTGGGGCGCTGGGGTTACGCGCAGGCCGACAGTGCGCTCGACAAGTACGCGGCCCGCGCGCAGACCACCCTGACCGACGCACCGCTGGTGCTCCCGACGACGATGGCGAGCTGACACCGTGGCCACCCGACCCTTCAGCGCCGGCACCCGCGCCTCGCAAGAGCTGCTGGACGTCACCTTCATCGACCACATGCGCCCGGCCGCGACCGCCGGGAAGTACACGATCGAGTTCGAACACACCCTCACAGAGGGCGAGAATCCGGTCGACAGCAGCGATCCGCTGCCCCATGCCACCGAAGAGTTCGAGATCCGCGCGCCGCAGTTCATGCTCGATGGTGCAACCGTGCAGGCGGTCTATCCGGCGCGCGGTGCGGACGGTGACTTCGGGCTCGTGCTGCCGCACATCACCCTCACCCGCGAGTACCTGCCGTGGGAACGGGAGCCGAAGTGGTCACGGACGCAGCGACGCGCGCCGTGGCTGGCGTTGATGCTGTTCAGGGCCGGGGAACTGCCCGACGACCCCGAGGGCTTGGCCCTGACGACGGAGCGGACGGTGCGGGAACTGCTCGCCGCCGACGACGAGACGGTGCTCGGTCCGGCGCTGACCGGTCTCGACGAGCCCGCGCTGGCGGGCAACTGCCGCACCATCGACGTCCCGGCGCCGGTGTTCACGGCCGTTCTGCCGCGAGAACAAGAGCTCTACTACCTGGCGCACGTCCGCGACGTCGACGAGCCGAAGCTGCTGGCGGACGGCGAGATCCTGATCAAGGGAACATTCAGTGTGGTCACCGCCAACCGGTTCCCGCGCGGCGAGGGCGACTACGCGGTGCATCTGGTGTCGTTGGAGGGCTTCGACCAGCATCTGGGCGGGACCCTGCCGTCAGAGGTCGAACACGTCCGGCTGGTGTCACTGTGGTCGTGGTCGTTCCGCAACGATCCGGCCGCGGCGTTCGACGCGGCCGGGATCCTGGCGAACCTGGTGGCGCCGGGCAACACCGATGCGGAGAACCTGGCGTTGCAGATGCCGCGTCCGGCGAACGCCCCCGGCTCCCCGAGCGCGGAGGAAGCGTACGCGCTGGAACGGCTGCGCCTGGGATACGTGCCGGTGCCGCACCGGCCGATCACCGGCGAGCACACCTACGCTTGGTATCGCGGGCCCTTCACACCGCTGACCGCGCAGGAAATCCCGGCGTTGGACACCTCCAGCGCACACACCACCGCCGACTTCGCTCTCGTCTACGACCACACCTACGGCGTCTTCGACGTCTCCTATGCCGCCGCCTGGACACTCGGCCGGACCGTTGCGCTGGCCGACCCGTCCTACGGGAAGGAGCTGACGCGGGCGCGGCGGGAGCTGGCCAACACGGCGGTGCGGATGATGGCCGTGGCGAACGACCCGGTGCGCTCCGTGGCCGGCGTCTCGTCGGCCGACGGGACCCGGTTCGGTCTCAGCGCCCTGGCCCGCCTGGCTGCGAACCGCGGCGGCCGGACACTGGCCGACGCGCTCGGCGCGCCACAGCTTCCACAGGAGGCGGTGCCCGAGCCCGTCCCGCTCGCCCGGCTGAGCCGGAACGACGCCCGCGCCTCGCTCGACGACGACTCCCGGGCCGCGACACTGCTGTCGGTCGCGAGCCACCGGGCCGGGGCACTGGCCGACCGGCTCACCGAACTCAGGACCCTGCGATCAGTGCCGTTCTCCCATCTGGTCCCGGACTTTCGGATGCTGCCCGAGGAGTCGCTGCGCCTGTTCCGCGTCGACCCGGTGTGGATCGACGCGCTGCTGGCTGGGGCTCGCGACGTGGCCGTGCACACCTCCCTCGACCAGCGCTGTGACCGGTCTCTGCGAGCCGCGACGCGGTCCGGGGACCGCTCCGGCTACCCGGTGGCCGGGCTGCTGATGCGCTCGGACCTGGTGCCCGCGTGGCCGGACATGATCGTCGTCGCCAAGAAGGGGACGCGGGAGCTGACGGAGATCCGGCGCGAGCCGGTGGCCTCGGACATCCTGCTGTGCTTGTACGACGACGTCCCCGACCACGTGCTCATCCGCGAACCGAGCGAGGGCATCCACTTCGGCATCGACACCGACCCCGCCGGACGCGAGGTGATCGGACTCCGACAGCTCAGGGCCGGCCAAGGCCCGCCGCTGGGGGCCACGTTGCCCGGAGCGTTCTTCCCCGCCGACTCGGGCACGGTGTTCTCCGAGTACCTCCGCCCGCCGCAGGAAGGCGGCGTCGCCGACGTCCTGCGCCTCGAAGGAGACGACGGCTTGATCAAGCCGCTCGCGCAGGCGCACTCGCTGCCCGACCTGCATCCGGCACAGCTTGCCGTGCAACTCGTCAACGCGCCGCTGGAGCAGCGGCTGGTGCCCGGCCAGGGCTCGTGAAGGAGACCGCCGAGATGACCGAAGCCATCGAACCCTCCGCGGGCACGAAGCAGGGCGGCACGACCGACCTGATCGTCCCGGTCCGGCTCCACGCCCTGGTATCCAACGACATGGTGAACTCCGCCGGCGGGCCGTTCTCCCGCTGGCGCACGGACTACGAGCTGATGCTGGCAGAAGGCACACCGCCGGAACCGCCGGCCGGGCAGGGTGCCGAGGAGCGGGTGCCGTTCGGGGTGCGCCTGCAGTGGCAGTTCCCCGAAGCACTCGCCACCGGGCACTACGACGAGAAGACCGAGGTGACCTCGTTCCCGCTGGTGCCGAACCGGTGGCTGATCGTGCGGTACTTCGACCCCAGGGGACAGCAGACGCCGGCCGACCGGAACACGGTGCACGCCAAGGGCTGGCTCGTGCACAGCGACTACCTGGAGAGCGACTACCCCGACCGGGACGACTGGGCCAAGCTGAAGGTGCCGCGGTTGCGGGATCCGGAGTCTGCGGAGACCACGTTCCTCAGCCTGGTCACCGACGTCACGGACGAGCCGTGGACCGATCCGGGCCGGCGCGAGCCGTTCCTGACCGCGGTCGGGCCCGGGCTGTCGGCCTTCGCCGCCTACGAGCCTTACCACGAGGGCGTCTTCTCCTTCCACGACGACCTCGAAGACCTCAAAGACGGCGCGATCGACACCTACCCGCCGGACAACCGGCTGTCCTACCTGGCCGTCGGCTGGTACTCCGAGCAACCCGCCGACATCCTGACGCAGGCGCTCACCATCCCCGGCCTGCTGCCACCGGACCGCACCGACCCCGAGGCCATGCTGGAAGCACTCGGATGGGTCCTCCCCGACACCGTCCCAGATACTCTCCGCAACACGCTGTACGTCGGCACCGCCCTGGGCGTCACCTGGAAGCAGCGGAACTACCAGCCGCCGTCGGACAAGCCCGACCCCGTCAACGACCCCCTCAAGGTCGCCGTCGGGCACAGCGTCGGCGACGCCGCCACCGCACTGACCACGCTCCAGACCCGCTCGGCCGAGACCGGAGACCTGCTGTCAGCCCTCTACCACGGCACCATCGACTCCTTCGACGCCCCCGGCGGGGACGACGAGCTCGACGAGGCGCTGCGCAGCACCTGGTTCGCGGGACACGAGGCCGGCTACACATGGCGGTTGGTGGAGCGGCGCGGTGACGGGTTCGGCGACGACGCCGAGGGCAGCGCCGCCGCACGCCGCGCCGCGTCGGCGCCCGACCCGCAGTGGCTGGTACGGCTCAACGTGCAGCAGGCCGCCCACGACACCGAGCTGCCGAAACTCCGGAGCCTGCAATGGCGGACCTGGACGCTGTGGTTCCTCCGGAACCGGGCAACGCGCGAGGGTGCGCACGCGCCGGATTTCGACGCGGCCGCCGACGCGCAGCTCGATCCGGCGGCGAGCCCGAACGGCAAGCCGTCCATCGCCAAACTCACCAAGGCACAGTACGAGAAAGTGGCGACGCTCGCGCAAGGCTTGCCGCGCGGCGACACACCTGAGGAACTGGAAGCGGCGATCGCGGACTTCGTTGCCCGGCCGGACGTCGACGTCCCGGAGGGGATGGCGCTCCAGCGCGAGATGTCGGAGAACTACTACGCTCCGGCCGACCCGGTCGTCGTCATCGAGGGCGCCAACGTCACCGAGCCGCTGGCGCGCGACGAGCCGCTGCTGGTGCGGCTCGCCGGAGACCTGCTGCGCTCGCTCAAGATCGGCGGCTCGTTCGAGGACGTACCGACGAACCCCCCGGCGCCGCGGCTCGACGGGTTCCCGTCACCGGTCGCATCGCTGCTCGCGGAGTTCGCGCTGCTGGACAAGGCGGCGTGGACACCGGCCGCCGCCCCCGGCCCGACCGCGCTGCACAACGCGATCGCACATCCCGACCTCAACATCACCGGGAGCCTGGCGCACTACATGGCGTTCTGGAAGCAGCCCTGGCTGCCGATGTATCTCCAGTGGGACGTGCGGTATGTCCCCACACCGTTCCGGACCGGGGACACCGAGCACTGGGAGTTCGACGGGAACGCGTACACCTGGAAGGGCACCGGATCGACTGCCCAGGACGCTTCGTCATCACTGCGGCGGATCTTCAGGGGCCGGTCCTTCCTGACACCGACCGTGCGCTACGTGGTGGAGCGGCAGCTGGACCGGTACCTGCAGACGTATCCGGACGCCGAGGCGATGGGCGTGCGCCAACTCCGCGAAGACGCATCCGACCTGGACATGCTGTCGCAGACCCTCGACGGATTCCACGACTGGTTGCTGACACAGAGCGGCGCGGCCCGGCCGCTGCGGTCCCGGACCCCGGTCCCGCCCGACCTGGAACCACTGCTCGGCGACGCGGCCTCGTGGCCCGCACCGAGCGGCCACAGCGACACGGCTCCCGCCGACGACACCTTCCAGCCGGTCCGCGCCGGGCAGTTCTTCTTCTACGACCTGCGGATCATCGACCGCTTCGGGCGGGTCGTGGACCTCACGAACGGCGCACAGAACAATTACGAGCGCTTCCCGCCCATCCGCGCCCTCAGCGTCCTCCCCGACGCGCACAAGCCGTTGTATCCGGACCCGATCGGCACGCAGCGGTTCATCCAGCTGCCGCCGCGCCTGCTGCAGCCGGCACGGGTACGGCTGGCCGCCGTGCCCGCCCTGGACGGCGCCGCCTCTCCCGCCGCCCCGACGGCGCGTGACGCCGGGACGCCCGCCACGCCGGTCGCCGGGTGGTTGCTGGTCAACCGGCTGGACGAGACGCTGATGGTCTACGCACTGGACGGCTCGCCGCTGGGCGAGATGCGGGTCCTCAACACCACCCAGGCGATCGCATGGAACCCGCTCCCGCGCTCGCCCTTCCCGGACCCGGCGTCACCCGGGTTCATCGCCGCTTACCCGCGCCTGGCCGGCTTCATCGCGGGGCTGCGCGGCCAGACTTCGCCGCACCTGGCGTTCGCGGCACTGCTGGAGACGATCGACGGCGCGCTGGACGGCATCGTGGACCCGTCGGCCCAGGACGACGCGGTCCCTTCCCGGCTCATCGGCCGCCCGGTGGCCCTGGTCGCCGCCGACCTGGCGATCGACCTGCAAGGCCTGCCGCTGACCGACCCGGGCTGGAGCACTGCCCCGATCCCGCCCTCGGACGGCGTGGTCGCCGGGACCGCCTCGGTGGACACCGCCTCCGGCCAGGACTACCCGGGCCGCGACGGCTACCGCTGGCCGGTCCGGCTGGGCTCGGCGGAGCGGCTGACCGACGGCCTGATCGGCTACTTCGCCTCGGCCTCCGGCCCGGACGGCGACGTCAGCTACACCACCCTGTTCACCGAGCAGCCGGCCGACGCGCACTCGTATCTGCAACCGGTCGGCACCGGCAGCGGCCTGGCACTGCCGGGCACGCTCCCTGGCGAGGCCGCCGTCACGCACCACCTCAGCGTCCTGATGGACCCGCACGCCGCCGTGCACGCCATCACCGACATCCTGCCGGTCGCCCGCCTCGCCCTGGACGCGGACTTCGTCCATGCCTCGCTGGCACGGATCCGGGCATCGTTCCGGCTCCACCCGCTACTGGCCGTGGCCCGGCCGCCGATGCCGGAGGACGAGGCGGCGTTCGCGCGGGGGCCAGGACAGGGATCAGGGCTCGAAGAGGACTCGATCGTCATGCCGCACCCAGCTGCATGGCACGGCGACTGGACCTGGGCCGAGCCTCGGGACCGGGGCGGGGACGTGCCGGAGTGGTTGGAGTTCCCGATCGCGATGGCGGACACATACGCATATCCGGGTGAGCCGGTCGCCGAGGCGCGCGCCGGATACCTGCAACTCAAGCCCCGAGACTGAAGGGACCCTCCTTTATGGGCATGACCGTACTGTCCGCCGACTCGCTGCTCGGCTACGCGATCGGACCGGACCCCGAGCCTCTGACGGTGTCCACGGCCAAGGACCCGGTCATCGGCCGGCTGGACATCACGCTCGGCCCCGGGAACTCGGGCCCCGCCTACTGCAAGAGCATCACAGTCCGGATCCCGATCGGCGCGGGCGCCACGGCGCTCACCGAGAACCGCGCGCAGCTCACCTCGGCCGTCATCGGCGCGAACGGCTGGACCGCACGCCCCGGGTACGCCGACGGCACCTGGCAGGTATTCGAGTTCGTACCGGACCGGCCGGTACAGGTCACCGGGCGCGCCGTCACTCTGGTCGTCTCACAGATCGAGGTGAACGAAGCGGTCGGCGAGGCGGGCATCGAGATCATCGAAGAGACCTCCCCGACCAACGGATCCTTCACCCCGAAAACGACCGTGGCTTCGGTGATGAAGTTCCCGGCGGAGTTCGTGTTCCGCAACTTCCGCCCGACCAAGGTCATGGTTCCCAACGGCGAGCCCGCGGTCCTGAGATGGGACGGGAGCGCGGACGCCGCCTACACGATGTTCTGGGCCCGCAACTCCTCCCAGGACGTCTCGAACGTCCGCGAGTGGGCCACCCCCGAACCACTGACCGCCCCCACCGGCTTCATGCTGCAAGCGACGGTGACTGCCGGCGGTCAAACGCTGACACACACCCTGACCACCGTCGTGATGGTCGAACGGCCCGACCTGGAGATCGGTCACCTCGACATCGCCGGGCGCACCACCTTCCGCGGTCCCCTGGAAGGGCTGATCCAGGACGAGGTGCTGCTTCACGAGTCGAGGAGGTTTGACGATGGCGAGGTGCGCGACCCGGACGCCGAATTCCGGGCCCAGGGCCCGGGGTTCGGTGTCCTCAAGATGAGCATTTGGGATCTCCCCGACGGGCCAACCGCTTCAGCGTCGGTAGGCCACAGGCACCGCGAAGTCCAGCCGGCCATGGTCTACCTGACCCATAACGGTCGCGAATTCGATGCCGGATCGGCAACCCAGCCGTTCAAGGCAGGCGATACCATCCGGTGCCTGGCAGAATGGCCGAACAAGAACAGTGGCGGTAAATCCTATGGCACAGCCCAGTGGTTCTGGTACCCGCTGGGCCCGCAGGAGCCTCCCGTCCGTGTCTGAAGGTTCCCGCCATATCGCTGATCTCCTCCGTCGGCTGGCCGCTTTCCTACGAGATCGAATGTGACCCGACCCCCGGCCGTCTCCGCTGTGAACGGCCGGGCCGTCGGCCGGGGATGGTGCGTTGTCGGTGCCGGGCTGGCGGAGCCTGTCCCGATAGGGGCCTGCCGATCGTTGTGGTGTCCTCACGATTCTGACCGCCCGACGCGGCCCGGTGCTGGCAACGCAACGCGCCATCGGACCGGAAGGGGAGTGGGCATGTCCACATTGACCATGTCCAGTACGCCGCCTGCTTCGCAGAACCGCCGTCGCCGCCCTGCGAGGGAAGTGGTTTTGGGGGTGGACACGCACCGGGATGCCCATGTGGGTGCGGTGCTCTCCGTGACGGGGGCGGTGCTGGCTGCCGACGAGTTCCCGGCTACCGCGGCGGGATACCGCGATCTGCTGAAATAGCCCTGAGTCGTTGTCAGTGTGTCCCGCTAAGGTCGGCGCCACAACGATCGGTATGACGGAGAGCAACGGACGTAGGTATGGGCGCGACGGACAGTCAGGATGGCGTGGCGGCAGTGGGCAGTGAGACGTGCCGGGTCGCCCCGGCGGCGCTGCCGGGTGAGTTGAGGCATGGGCCCAGTCGGCGTTTTCTCGTGGACGAGGGGCTGCCGGAGAGTGCCGCGGACCTCGACTTCACCGTGCTGTGGGAGGACGGCGAGCTCAAGGCCTTCGACGACGACAGACGACTGTTCGCCATCGGGGAGACCGACTACTGCGGCACCGCCGTGGTCCTCGACGGGGTGTCAGGTGAGGTGTATCTCGCTTGCCGGGAGGCGGGGGAGATCCGCCGTGATGTGCTCGCGACCGGCCTTTCCGCTCTCGCCGGGCTGATACGGGAGATGGAGTCGCTGTCGGCGGGGCCGGATGAGACCGCGTACGACGGGCGGTACGGGCCGGCGGTCGTCGCTGAGGTGGTCGAGGGGGCCGAGCGGCGTATGCGGGCCGTCGACCCGGGGCTGTTCGAGCCCGGCACTCCCGTCGCGCACTGGGGCACCTCGCTGCTGGTCCGTTCGCTGCGCTGGGGTGCCCGGCCCGGGGAGCCGGGCGGACTGGCCTACGCGTTCGGGCCGGAGCTGATCGAGGACCTGGCGGTGCTCGGCGGCGAGGGCCGGGTGCGGCGCTTCCGGCCCGAGGAGCTTCCGGCCGGGCTCACGCACGGTCCGACCCGGCGGTTGCTCACCGAGCTCGGGCTCCCGCTCGACGGTGAGATCTTCGGTGCCTGCGAAGAACCACTTCTCACCATGGGGGAGGCCCACCCCGAGACTTTCTCCGACGACGCGTCGGCAGGAGCGGAAGCCGCCCCCGCCGACCGCGCGTACCAGCGTGACTTCTTCGCCATCGGCTGGTGGCCCCATGACCTCGTGATAGCCCTGGACGGCGCCACCGGTCGACTGGAGCTCCCGGACTGGTACGACGACGGGGAACCCCACGCGTACCTCAACCGCGACCTTTCGGCGCTGCTCTACGCGCTGTGGGCCTATGAGCGGATGCGGGCCGAGTGGTACCGGTGGGAGTACGACGGCAGCGGCGACGGGGAGGCGTGGCAGGTGTTCGACCCTCAGGCATTGCTGCACAGCCGCGTCGACGCGATGGTGGAGGCTGTCGATCCGCAGGCGTTTGACACTCCCGAGCACTCCTGGCGGTCGCTCGCCGAGGACGGGCACACCGGAGGTCTGCTCGCCTGACGGTTCGCGTGCCCGGCCCCCACCTTCACCAGTCCGGCGATGAGCCGTGAGGACCAACTGCCAGAAGTCGGACCGGAATTCACTCCGCCGTACGGAGTGCGAGCGAGGCCCGCTTCACCGCCGACGCCACCGCCTCCGTGGCTCCCGCATGGAAGACGCTGGGGATGATGTAGTTCGCGTTGAGTTCGTCCTCGGCGACCACGTTGGCGAGGGCGCCGGCGGCGGCGAGCATCATTTCGGTGTTGACGGTGCGTGACTGTGCGTCGAGCAGGCCGCGGAAGACGCCGGGGAAGACCAGGACGTTGTTGATCTGGTTGGGGAAGTCCGAGCGGCCGGTGGCGACCACGGCGGCGGTCTGGCGGGCGATGGCCGGGTCGACCTCGGGGTCGGGGTTGGCGAGCGCGAAGACGATCGCCCCGTCCGCCATTCCGGCGACATCGTCGCCGGTCAGGACGTTGGGGGCGGAGACGCCGATGAAGACGTCGGCCCCGGCCACGGCCTCCTTGAGGGTGCCCGTGATGCCGTCGGGGTTGGTGTTGTCGGCGATCCAGCGCAGTGCGGATTCGGGGCTCGCGGCGACGAGGTCCTCGCGGCCGGCGTGGACGACGCCGTGGATGTCGGCGACGACGGCGTGCTTGACGCCGGCGGCGGTCAGGAGCTTGAGGATGGCGGTGCCGGCGGCGCCCGCGCCGGACATGACGACGCGTACGTCGCCGATGGACTTGCCGACCACGCGCAGGGCGTTG
>NZ_BAAABW010000018.1:0-133506 GCF_039521185.1 Streptomyces blastmyceticus
ATAATTCCACAACCGCCCCCACGACAACCCCCACACCGCCCCACCGAACTGACACAACAACGTCTCGAAAGTCCCCCGCGACCACCGCAACTGCTGCGAAAAAAAATCCGTCCACGACGACGGCCCCTCCCCCACCGCCAACACATCCGGCGTATACACAGAACGCCACCGCCCACCCGTCACCGGATTCCGCCGCCGATGAATCTCCAACCCCGTCGCCATATCCTCCGTAATCGAATCAAACAACCCCCCGATCTGCCGCAACACACTAATCCGCACACAATTCGACGTCCCCACGAACATCGCCGACCCATAACAATTCCCCGCCCGCTGCACCAACGCATGAAACAAAAACTGCTGCGACTCCGCCCCCTTCGTCACCCCCGACACATAATTCCCATACACCTGCGGCCCCACCACAAACGCCACATCCGGATCCCGGAAATACCCAAGCATCCGCTCCAAAAAATTCGGCAACGGCACATGATCCGTATCCACACACGCCAAAAAATCATAACCATCACCATGCGCATCCAACCACGCATTGTAATTACCATGCTTCGTCCGCGCCCGAAAACGACCCGACGGACGATTCCACCGCGCCACCCCCTTACGCGAAAAATGCCGCACCCCCAACCGCGCACACAACGCCCGCGCCCCCGGATCATCACCCTCATCCAGCAACCACACATCCACCACCCCCTCATACCCCACCCGCACCGCCCCCTCCAACGTCGCCTCCACCATCGACAACGGCTCCTTCCCCGGCACAAAACTCGTACAAAAAGCCACCCGCCACCCCGGCTGCACCCGCACCGGCACCGGATCCCGCGCCACCCACGACGCATGCGCCACCGACACCACATTCACCACACGAAAAACCTCAACCAACCCCACCGACACCAACATCAACCCATCCACCCACCCCAACCACCCACCCCGCACCACCCAATGCACCGGCCACAACAACCACACCAACAAAACCAACGACACCAACGGCGCCCCACACACCAAAAACAACAAACCCCCCACCCCACCCCCACCCCGCAACCTCCGAAACCCCACCCGGAACACCCCCACCGGCGGATCCACCACCACCCCCGCCAACTCACTAAAACCCACATAGTCATAACCACCACCAACACCCACACCCCCATCACCTTCGCCACCCCCATCACCACCCACACCCCCACCCCCCGACACCACACCCGCCGGCCCCGGCACCCACACACCACCCACCACAACCACCACCCACTCCCCCCACCGAACCAACCACTACAACCAGCCCAAAAAACCTAACCACCCATCAAGTAATTTGTATGACCATCACACCCATTGCGCACTCATAAACCACCCATACAGCCCCACTTCGTGGTTACCCGGAGGCGCCTGCCGCGTTGTACCTCTCGCCGCATGCCGTTCGATCCGCGCTTCAGGGAGCGCGGGCGGCGCCCGCCGAGACAAGGACGAAGCACACGAATGATCATCAACCGCACTCTCAACCGCTTCGCGGCCGCCGCCGCGCTGGCCGCCGCGCTCGGTGCCGCCTCCGTGTCGGGCGCCTTCGCGCAGGGGGCGGCGGGGTCCCATCCGGGGCCCTCCGGCACGGTGGTCGAGGCCGGGCGCCAGCTGGACGACGAGGGTTGGCACGGTGACGGGCTGTGGCTCGACGCCGCGGAGAACAGGAAGGTCGACGACTTCCTCGTCCGCGCCCAGCGGGCCGAGCAGTCGATCAGCCCAGAGATGAAGGCGGTCGCCCAGGTCAGCCACGCCACCCTGATCGGCTTCGACCAGCGGCTGAAGTCACCCGACTCGCTCAAGCGCAAGGTCGCCACATCGCTGCAGGCCGAACCCGGTCAGACGGTCGACGCGGCTCTCGCCAGGATCAGCGACTCGATCCGCTACACCCTGGAATGGCCGGACGGCCGGTACACCAAGGGGGTCGCCGCGGCCTCGTCGATGCTGGCGACCTGGGGCAACGACAGCACCAAATGGTCCAACACCTGGGGCCGCAAGAACGGCTACAAGGGGATCAACTCCGCCTGGCGCGATCTCCGGTCGGGGCACGTCTTCGAGGTCCAGTTCCACACCCCGTCGAGCAAGTGGGCGCAGGAAGTGACCCACAAGCTCTATGAGGAGCAGCGGCTTCCCAGCACTCCTCCCACCCGCGCGAAGGAACTCCAGGAGCAGCAGGACGCGATCTTCACGTCGGTGCCCGTGCCCGAGGGCGCGGAGGGGCTCGCGGCCCCCGCCACGCGTCGGCCCGTGGGGGCTCAGACGCTGCCGGCCGCGGGGTAGGGGTATCCCGCTCGGCTCAATTTTCCGGCAGGGCCGGAATCGGGACCGTGTCCGCTTCGGCAATCGCCGCCGTCTGCCGCACCGTGGACAACGACGACGGGCGCTTCCCCGCCCGCCCCTCACCTTCGGCGCCGTATCCACGGCCCTGCCGCACGAGACCGCAGGAGACATCGATGATCTTCATCGTCGTGAAGATGAACGTACGACCCGAGCGCACCAAGGACTGGCTGGAGCTCGTCGACGATTTCACCCGGGCGACGCGCGACGAGCCGGGCAACCTCTTCTTCGAGTGGTCCACCAGTGTCGACAACCCGAATCACTTCGTCCTGGTCGAGGGCTTCGCCTCCCGCGAGGCCGGTGACGCGCACGTCAATTCGCTGCATTTCAAGGCCGCCATGGACAAGATGGCCGATGCCATCGCCACCACCCCGCAGATCATCAGCACCGAGGCGCCCGGCAGCGGCTGGTCCGCGATGGCGGAGCTCACGCCTCGCCACGTGTAGCGGGCGCGCGGCGCCCGACGGAACCCGGGGCCGGTCGGCGGTGATGTGGTCAGCACCGCCGACCGGCCCTTTTCCGTGCGCTGCGGCAAAACGCCTTGACGATCTCCCCGGCGCTCCGGAAACGTGTGCCGATCCGAGGAGAGGACGCTCGCATGGGCGAGAACAAGGAGCGGATGCTGGCCGGGGACTGGTACATCCCCGACGATGAGGATCTGCGCAGGGAGTCCGAGCACCGGGCCGAGCTGTGCGCCGCCTACAACACGGCCGCGCGGTCTCCGGCGGAGCGCCGGGAAATTCTTGGACAACTGCTCGGTTCGTTGGGGGAAAGGGTGCGCATCCGAGCGCCTTTCCATTGCGACTTCGGCTCGTACATCAGCATCGGTGCCGATACGTTCGTCAATTTCGGTGCGGTGTTCCTCGACGCCGCGCCCATCACGATCGGCGCGGATGTCCAGATCGGTCCGAACGTGCAGTTGGTGACGCCGACCCACGCGCTGGACCCTGAGCGCCGGCGGGCCGGGTGGGAGCGGGGTCTGCCCATCGTGGTCGGCGACAATGTCTGGCTGGGTGCCGGGGTGATCGTCTGTCCCGGGGTGACCATCGGTGAGAACACCGTGGTCGGGGCCGGGGCCGTGGTGACCAGGGATCTTCCGGCGGGTGTGCTGGCGGTCGGGAATCCGGCCCGTGTCGTACGGGCGCTGGACGGCCGTGACGCCGTGCCCCCGCCGGCGTCCGGGTGAGCCGGGGATCCCGCCCGTAGCGGAGACCGAGGATTCCGGCCATGTCGCCGCCGTCCGGGGTCCGGACAGTCCGTTGTCGGTGTCGGCGGGTCCCGTCGCGCCGACCGGCTCCACGCAGCGGGGGAGGCCGGCCGGCGCGCCCGCGGAATTGTCGCCACCGCCCCTGGCGGAGAATCGATGACCGTTTTCCGGGCTCGGGTCCGCGCATTGACAATCATGTCGCACACCGTGGAATGTGAAGCAGCCGTAAAGGAGATGGAGATCCTTGCGGAATCAAGGATCTCTGCCGCCTTTCCCGATTCCGCGGAGGAACCCGTGAAGAGACGCTCGTGGTTCGCTGCACTGAGCTTCACCCTCGTCCCCCTGGCCGTGCTCACGGCCGTGCCCGCGGCGGCGGCCGCGAGCAGCACCTCCGGCGGCACCGCCGTTCACCAGTCGGACAACCGGCTCTCCCGGCCGCATCCGGAGCTCAACGGCAAACGCATCAAGGCCGTGAACGGCGCGGCCGTCTATCTCGTCCTCGACGGCAAGCGCCGCTGGATCCCCAACCCGGCGACCTACAACAATCTGTTCCGCAGCTGGGACGGCATTCAGTCCGTCATCGACATCGGCAATATCGAAGACGGCGGGCAGCTGTCCGACGGCGCCATCCTCGGCAAGTCCCCGAACGCGCCCGAGGTTTACCTGATCAGCAACGGCGTGAAGCGCTGGATCACGAGTCCGGCCGCGATGGACAAGTACTTCTTCGCCTGGAACAAGATCGCCAGCGTGCCCTCCGGCGCCCTCGGCAACATCCCGACCGGCGCCCCCATCTCCTGACCGTCCGGCACACAAGGGCCCGCCCACGCCCCGGGCGGGCCCTTCCGGCAGTCTTGGACTTTTCCGTCCCATGGGGCGCGGCCTGCAACCCCTCAACAGCCTGCGTTGTCATACTTATTATGAGTGCAGAAGCGAAGAGGAAAGCGACCTCGGTCCTCGCGCGCCGGCTGGGTGTCCTGCTCGGCGCGGTGGGCATCGCGGCCCCCCTGGCGATCGCGGCCGGCGGCACGGCGCAGGCGGCGACGCCGGCCTGCACGACGCGGACCGGGCCGTATCAGAAGAACGTCGAGAAGTTCCTGGGCAGACCGGTCGACGGGCGCCAGTCGGAAGCGGACTGCCGGGCCATCCAGAACTACCAGACCAAGAACGGCATCAGCCCGAACATCGGCTACGCGGGCCCGGTGACGTGGGCCGCCATGCAGGCGGAGACCACCCGGCGCGATCCCAACGCGGCCGGGAAGTGCCCGGTGAACAAGGGGCGCATCGCCTGCGTCGACCTCACCCGCCAGATCAGCTGGATACAGGACGGCAAGTCCGTCAAGTTCGGCCCGGTGCCGGTGCGGACGGGGCGGGACGGCTATGCGACCCGTACGGGCGCGAAGAAGATCTACTGGCGCTCGATCGACCACTGGTCGACTCTCTACAACGTCCGCATGCCCTATGCCCAGTTCTTCGACGGCGGGCAGGCATTCCACGCGATAGGCGGCAGCGTCTGGTCACCGCCCGGCTCGCACGGCTGCGTCAACATGCGTACAGGCGACGCGAAGAAGTACTGGTCCATGCTCCACAACGGCGACAACGTCTTCGTCTACGGCCGGAAGCCCGGCACCTGAGCCGGTCCGGGCGTCCCGTACGGGCTCGACGGTGCGTGCCCGCCCGCACCGTTGAGCCTGCACCCTGCGAACACCCTTACGGGTGAAGTGAGTTCATTCCCCTTCTCCGCTTACCGGACCCTCCGCTAGAAAGGTGGCAAGTCCTCACACACGGGTGGTCGCGGATGACAGCGGAACTCACAGGATTCGTCGGCCTCTCCGTCCGGCTGACGGGCTTCGACGCCTTCGATCTGCACGCGACCGGAATGGTCCGGCTGTACCACGACACGACGCTCGACCAGGTCGGGCGCGAGGCGATCGGCCGCTTCCTGGCGGACCTGGAGTCCGTCGGGGGCGACCCTGACCGGCTCGTCGACGAGACCTCCCGTGACATCGCCCGCGCCATCACGCACCTGTGGTATCTGGGCGTCTGGCCGCAGCTCTCCCGGCCCGTCCACGCCGCGCTGGGCCGGGAGCAGGCGAACGTCGCGTTCGCGGTCTCGCCCGAGGCGTATACGGAGGGCCTGGTGTGGCGGACCTTCCACGGCCACCCCGCGGGCGCCAAGGCGCCCGGCTTCGGCACCTGGGCCGACCCACCGCCCGGGGCGAGCGCGCCGGCCGGGGCCGGTGCGGGGCGGGGCGGTGCCTCATGACGGCGACGCCGCCGCACCCGGGCACCCGCCGGTACGACGTGATCGTGGTCGGCGCCGGGCTGGCCGGCACGCTCGTCGCCAAGCAACTGGGCGACCAGGGCTGGCGCGTCCTCGTCCTGGAGGCGGGCACCGACACCCTGAGCACCTGGCCCGGCCACCTCGACGCACTCGACACCTTCTACTCCGCGACGGCCAAGGTCCCCAACTCGCCCTACCGGCCCAACCCCGTCGCCCCCTCCCCCGATCTCCTCGACGTCGAGGGGCTGCCCGGCGGCGGCTACCGCACCCACGGCTATTTCCTCCAGGACGGCCCCCTGCCGTACGGCACGGACTATCTGCGCGCCACGGGCGGCACCACCCTGCACTGGCTCGGCCTGACGCCGCGGATGCTCCCGGAGGACTTCGCCGTCCGCCGCGCCTACGGATACGGCAGGGACTGGCCGATCGGATACGCCGACCTGGAAGCCCACTACCGCGCTGCCGAACGGGAGTTGGGGGTCGCGGGCGACGCCGCCGAGCAGTCCGGGGCCATCGGGCTGCCCTTCCCCGAGGGCTATGTCTATCCGATGCGGGAGATCCCCCGCAGCCACCTCGACCGCCTCCTCGCCGCCGAGCTCGACGGGTTCCCCGTCCGGGAATCGCAGGGAGCGCCGGACACCGTCCTGCGGGTGGTCACCACCCCGCACGCCCGCAACAGCACTCCGGACCCGCGGTACGACGGGGGCCGCGGCTACCGCCCGGTGGGCGCGGCCGGGCTGCCCAACTACGGCGAGCGGTGCGTGGGCAACGCCTCCTGCGTGCCGATCTGCCCCGTCCAGGCCAAATACACCCCGCTCAAGACCCAGACCCGCTGGGACCGCCGGGTCACCCTCGTCACCCACGCCGTGGCCAGCCGCGTCCTGACGCGGGGCGACGGCCGGGTCCTCGGCGTCGAGTATCTGGCCTACGACGACCCCGCCGCCCCCGCGCACACCACTCACACCGCCGAGGCCGACATCGTCGTCCTGGCCGCGCACGCCGTCGAGAACGCCAAGCTGCTCCTGCTCTCCGGGCTGGCCGAGCGCAGCGGCCAGGTGGGCCGCAATCTCATGGACCATCCGGTGCTGCTCACCTGGGGGCTGCTGCGCGCGCCGACGGGGCCCTTCCGCGGTCCCGGCTCGACCTCCGGTCTGGAGAGCTTCCGCGCGGGCCGCGCCCGGCGGGACCGCGCCCCGTTCCGGATCGAGATCAGCAACTGGGGGTGGAGCTGGCCGACCGGCGCCCCCGGCAGCGATGTGGCCCGGCTGCTCGGCATCACCGGCGACTCCGGACAGCCGCGCGGGAAGGCGCTGTTCGGGAGCACGCTGCGCGCCGCCCTGGGCGACGGGATCGGCCGGCAGTTCTCCCTCCAGTTCGCGCTGGAGCAGGACGCCGAGGACCGCAACCGGGTCACCGTCGACCCGGGCCGGCGCGACCGGCTCGGCATCCCCCGGCCGGTGCTCACCTACGACCTCTCGGACCGGGTGAAGCGCGGGATGGTCGCCGCGAAGACCGTCTCCGACCGGATCTTCGCCCGGCTCGGCGCGGACGACCGCACCGCGTACGGCCCCGGCCCCTTCTCCCCCGGCCACTTCCGCTTCGCCGACCGCGACTGGGTCTTCCACGGCGCCGGGCACGGAGCGGGCACACACATCATGGGCGACTCGCGCGACACCTCCGTGGTCGACGCGTGGCAGCGCTGCTGGGAGCATCCCAACCTCTATGCGGTGGGCTGCGGCAGCATGCCGTCGGTCGGCACCTCCAACCCGTCGCTGACGCTGGCGGCCCTCGCCCTGCGCAGCAGTGGGCAGATCCACCGCGATCTGACGGAGCTGCACCGGCCCGCGGTCGTACGGGCCGTTCCGGCCCCCGCGCCCTATTCCGGCGGTGCGGTCCCCGCACCGGCCACCGCACCGGGGCGGACCCCTGTCACCCACCGCCGAAGCCCGGGGGGGCAACCGTGACGACCGTCCGCCCGCCTGCCGGGCACACCGATGTGGCTGGTGAGCTCGCGCTGGTCGAGGAGCCCCCGTTCAGGGTGCCGCGCGACCGCGCCGACCTGCATCTCTTCCTCCAGGCCGCGCTGGCTCTGGAACACCTCACCATCCCGCCCTACCTCACGGCGATGTACACCCTGCACCCCGGCGCCAACCGCCCCGCCTTCTATGCCGTCCGGGCCGTCGTGCTGGAGGAGATGCTCCACATGGCGCTCGTCGCCAATGTGCTCAACGCGGTCGACGGCAGGCCCCGGGTGGCCCACTCGCGCTTCGTCACCGGATACCCCGCCCGGCTGCCGTACAGCAAGGACCGCTTCCCCGTCGCGCTGCGGCACTTCGGGGTCGCGGCGCTGGAGACGTTCCTGCACATCGAGCGCCCGGAGTACGTGGCCGAGCCGCCCGGGCACCCCTCGGTCGCGGACGACGACGGCTGGACCTCGATCGGGCAGTTCTACAACACGATCGGTGCGGGCCTGGTCCGGCTGGCCGAGGAGCTGGGCGAGGCGGAGCTCTTCCGCGGCGACCCCCGGCTGCAGGTCGGCCCCGAGCACTTCTACAACTCCGGCGGCGAGATCTTCCGTGTCGCGGATCTGTCCTCCGCGCTGGAAGCCCTGCGGGTCATCACCGAGCAGGGCGAAGGCGTGGACCACACGGTCTACAACACCGACGACCGGATCTTCGGCGAGGTCAGGGAGCCCGCGCACTACTTCCGGTTCGACGAGATCCTCCGGCAGCGGAAGTACGGGCCGTACGACACGCCCGCCTCCGGGCCCACGGGGGCGGCCCTCGACGTGGACTGGGCGGCGGCGTATCCCATCGACCCGGAGGCCAAGGTGGCGGACTTCCCGGCGGGGAGCGAGGTGCGCCGGGCCGCCGACCGGTTCAACGAGGGTTATGCGCGGCTGCTGTGCGTCCTCGAAGACGCGTTCACCGGGGAGCCGGAGACCCTCGGCAGGGCCGTGCCGGGGATGCTGGCGCTGCGCGAGCTGGCCGAGCGGCTCTCCCGCAACCCACATCCCGATCCGGCGCGGCGGCAGCGGGGTCTGCACGCGAGCGCGACATACGAGGTCACGGACGAGCACTTCGCGCGGGCGCGCGGTGGGCACTTGGGCGCCCCGTGACCGAAGGCTCCCCCGAACCGCTACTGCCGGACGGGCTCGCCCTCGAAGCCCGTCCGGCGATCCTCAGCTCGCGCCCTGGACCGCGCGTTCGCGGAAGCGGCAGTAGAGCTCCGCCGTGTCCCCGAAGCGGCTCCAGGGCTCCGCTCCCGCATGGCCGTCCACCCGGCGGAACTGCTCCAGCGCCTCCGCGTACCGCTGCTGCTGCACCAGGAAGAACGCCACCAGGTGGCGGACCTCGGCGAGCCGCGGGTGGGTCGGAGGGACGGCCGGCAGATCGGCGAGTACGGCGTCGACCATGGCCCTGGCCTCGGGCGTGCGGTACTGCCTGACCCGCAGGGGGTATTCCTGGTGCTCGTAGAGGGCGACGAGGCGCAGGGCCGGGAGCAGGCTCCCGGCCGGGGCTCCGGCCGCGGCGCGCTCGGCGAAGTCACGGGCCAGTTCCTCGGAGCCGCGCCACTTCGCGCACCAGTACTGCAGGGCACTGTAGTGCGCCTCGTAGTGGAAGGGCGCGCGGGCGGTGATCTGCGCCCACAGTTCGTGCATCTGCTCGTGCGGGTAGCCGAGACCGAGGCCGGTCCAGATCTCGGTGATGTACGGCGAGGGGTCCTCGGGGTTGAGCTCGGCGGCGCGCGCGATGTCGTCGCGGGACCGCCTCAGCACCCGGTGGAAGCCTTCGAACTGCTCCCGGCCGGTGTGCTTCGCCGCGTGGCTGCCCCTGAGCCGCCAGGCGAGGAAGACGGTGGACTTCGCGCGGACGGCCGCGGCGTCCGGGTCGCCGGGGCGGGCGGTCTCCCAGGCGGTCAGCCAGGCGTCCTCCTCGGCCGCGGCGTCGGCGAGGCCGATGATGGCCGCGGACCGGCGTTCCCAGTCCCGGCCGGTGACGGCGAGGAAGTGTGCCGCGGGCTCCCACGCCCCTTGCGCGACGGAGGCGCGCAAGGAGTCGAGTTCGGGGTCGGGCATCGACCGCTCGGTGTTCTGCGCGCCCTCCGGGAGGAGGCCCAGCGCGGCGGCCTCCTTGGAGAGCCCGGTGGCCGGGGCGGCTTTCACCTCGGCCGCCCGGTCGGGCCGGGCCGCCGCCCGCTTCTTGGAGCGGAACCAGAAGAAGATCCAGACGGCGATGACGATGAGGGGCAGCAGTCGTGCCACAGGTGGTGCGCTCGTTTCGTGTGAAGCCGGAAGGGAGCCGGAAAGGGAGTTACTGAGGAGAAGGGGCGGACGGCTGCGGCAGGAGCGCGCGCAGGGGCGCCGTGTCCGGGGAGTCGGCGACGGCGGCGTCGAGCGCGGCAGGGATCAGCTCCTCGTAGCCCTCCGGCAGGTGCAGCCGCGCCGGGTCGGCCCAGGACAGTTCCCACCAGGCCAGCCGGGCGTCGACGAGTTCCAGGACCAGGAGCCGTGCCAGGCCGCGCCGCAGTGAGGGGCGTACGAACTCGCGGGCGGCCCGGCCGCTCGCCCGGCCCGCCGCCTCCGACTTGGGGAGCCGCTCGGCGATCCGCCACAGGGCTCCGGCGTCGGCGGCGTCCAGGAGCGCGCGGAGGGTGGGGGCGCCGCCCGTGGCGTCGGCGGCCGCGCGCCGCAGCGGTCCGGCCTCCTCCTCGTATCGGGCGCGCCTGCCGTAGTGGATGAGCTCGGGCCACTGCGCGCGGCGCATGGCCAGGGCCTCCGGGGCGAACGTGGTCGTTTCGAGGTCGGCGTACACCCGCTCGGGGTCGTGCAGCAGTGCCAGGGCGTGTCGTTCGGGCGTGCGGGTGGCGCGGCCGTCGTCCGGGAGGGCCTGGAGCAGGCGGATCCGCTCGGTGACCGGCGGGTGCGCGTCGTACGGGGACGCCTCGGTCTCGGGCAGGTCGCACCGCATGCCGTCCAGCTCGCTCTGCCGGCCGGGCTCGGCGAGGAGATGGCGCAGACCTCCGTAGAACTGGCCGTGCGGCGGCAGCAGTCCCGCCGGGGCGCCCGCGGAGGCGTAGTCGCCGAGGTAGCAGTCGTGGGCGGCGCCGAGCACGGCGACCTCGCGGAGTGCGGAGGCGGCGGCGTCGCGGCCCGCGATGCGTGCGGCCGTCCGGTCGGCGGCGAGTTCCTGCCGACGGCCCGCGCTCTGGGTGGCGCGCAGATAGAACGAGCCGTAGGCGATGAAGGGCCGGGCCATCAGGCGGTAGCCGAACCCGACGCCGCGGGTGTCCACTTCCTTGGCCTCGCGGCCCTTGCGCAGGGCCTTTCCGGCGGCTTTCTCCTGCCGGGCGCGTTCCTTGTCGACCCGGTTCTCGGCCCTTTCCATGAAGGCGTTCACAGTGCGGGCGACGCTGTGGCGGCCGCGCAGGGTGATGGCGGAGACGCGGGTGTCGGCATTGCCGTAGTGACCGAATTCATGGGCGAGAACGGCGCGCAGCTGAATCTCGGTGAGCCCCGTCATCAGGGGTACGCCGATATACAGGCGGCGCCGTCCGGGCAGCAGCCCGAGCAGCCGGGCGTTCTCGGAGACGGCGGCGTTGACGTCGCCGGTGAGCACGAGTTCGTCGGGCGGCCGGGTGCCCGCCGCCTCGGCCACCTCGCGCACGGTGGACCACAGCAGGGGCTGCTGCGCCTCGGTGACGGTCAGCCCGCTCTCGCCGTCGTCCTTGGGCGTACGGAGCATGAACATGCCGCGCACAACGGGAATGGCGAGAAGGCCGAGAACGATGCAGAGCTTCAGCGCGATGACGGACGACGTCCACTGATAGGTGGCGAAGCCGAGTCCGGCGAAGACGCCGAGCACGAAGAGGCCCAGCAGATAGAAACCGGCGAGCAGTACGAGAGCGCGCAGCGCGCGCAGGGAAACGCCCATTGGGCAGGGGCCCTCACACAGGTGGAGATGGTCGAAATGGGTGGGGGGAGCCCAAGTATGGCGTATGTAAGTTCAACTAGGCAAAGAGATAGAAAAATCCGCTCCGAAGAGCTCCGGAGCGGAGGGGTGGGTGCGGCCTTCCACCGGGCCCTGGCGGAAGGCCGCGGCGGAGGCCGGCGGGGGTGCGCCGGTCAGGGCGCGGCGGAGGGCAGCTCCTCGTCCAGGAAGTCCTCGTCGAGGAGTGCGGCTTCCGGGCCGCCGGCACCTTCGGCCCGGAGGTCGGACGGCGCGGGGTGCAGGAGCCGGCCGACGCTGTGGGGCTCGGCGTAGAGGGCGACCAGCCGGCGGACCGTCGCGGGGTCGGCGGAGATGGTCACGGGCGCCTGGTAGCGGTCGCCGTCCCCGTCGTCGTCATCCGTCTCGGAAAGGGTGGCCCACATGTCCTCGGCCGCGCTGATGAGCTGGTCGAGCTCGTCGCGCACACCGTCCCAGGCGCCGTCGCGCACGGCCTGGTCGATGCGGGAGACGGTGCCGAGGAGGCTGGCGTAGTCCTCGGCCAGCTGGTCCTCCTGGGACGACGGATGAAGTGACATGGCGACTGGCTCGGTGGTGTACACGGCACCTCCACGCAAGGGGAAACGGTCTGGGCTGGGGCCGATCGTCACGAACCCCCACCCGGGAAATGGTCGCGCGCCGCGGCACGGGGGCCGCTGTCCGGCGTCACCGGGTGCCGAGATATCACCCGCACGGGCGAGCCGGGCGCGGGGCGACGGCCTCGCGTCGGGGTGAACACCCGCCCACGGGCGCCACTTTCCGGATATCGGACGCGGAGATTCGCCCATCGGTCAACTCACGGCCAACTCTTCGCCGTGAACCTGCCAAGTTCGCGGATTCGGTGGCACGCTCGCCTCGGTTCGAACAGAGCGCACATCGGTGAGCGCCGTTCACCTCCACGCACCACCGGCGGCACATCCGTGCCGTCGCCCAGCGGGCCGCCACCAGCGGCCAGGCAGAAGGAGTCCGTGTGAGATCGACCCCCCACTCTTCGCGCCGCGTCAGGAGCAGCGCCACCATCATCGCCCTCGCCGCCCTGGTGGCCGCGGGCGTCCAGGCCGGCACGGCCGGAGCGGCCCCGGCCGCCGACCACGTGGACGCGTCCGGCGCCCACCTCGCCCCCCTCGCCCCCCTCTCCACGGCCCAGCGCTCCGCCCTCATAACCGCCGCCCAGGGCAGCAGCACGGCCACCGCCCGCTCCCTGGGCCTCGGCGCGCAGGAGCGGCTCGTCGTCAAGGATGTCGTCAAGGACGCCGACGGCACCGTGCACACCCGCTACGACCGCACGTACGCCGGACTGCCGGTACTCGGCGGCGACTTGGTCGTCCACGCCAAGGGCAAGCGGCAGACCGTCACCAAGGCGTCGAGCGCCCGCAGCATCGCCGTGCCGAGCACCACCCCCAAGGTGCCGGCGGCCACGGCGCAGAAGAGCGCGCTGAGCGCGGCCTCGGACGCCAAGACCGCCAAGCCGGCGGCGAACGGCGCGCGGAAGGTGATCTGGGCCGTGACCGGAAAGCCGGTCCTGGCCTGGGAGTCGATCGTCAGCGGCGTCCAGAAGGACGGCACGCCCAGCCAGCTGCACGTCATCACCGACGCCACCACCGGCAAGAAGCTGTACTCCTTCGACGGCATCGAGACCGGCACCGGCACCGGCCAGTACAACGGCCAGGTCACCATCGGGACGACCCGGAGCGGCAGCTCCTACCAGCTGCTCGACAACACGCGCGGCGGCCACCGGACGACCGACCTCAACCAGGGCACCTCCGGCACCGGCACGCTCTTCACCAACTCCTCCGACACCTGGGGCGACGGCACCCAGAGCAACCGGCAGACGGCCGGCGTCGACGCCCACTACGGCGCGCAGGAGACCTGGGACTTCTACAAGCAGACGTTCGGCCGCAGCGGCATCCGCAACGACGGCGTCGCCTCGTCCTCCCGCGTCCACTACGGCGACAACTACGTGAACGCCTTCTGGGACGACTCCTGCTTCTGCATGACGTACGGGGACGGCCAGGGCAACAACAACCCGCTGACCGCGCTCGACGTGGCGGGCCACGAGATGTCGCACGGCGTGACGTCCGCGACGGCGGGTCTGGAGTACGCGGGCGAGTCCGGCGGGCTCAACGAGGCCACCAGCGACATCATGGGCACCGGGGTCGAGTTCTTCGCCAACAACCCGAAGACCCCCGCCAACTACCTCATCGGCGAGCAGATCAACATCAACGGCGACGGCAAGCCGCTGCGCTACATGGACCAGCCCAGCAAGGACGGCACGTCGCTGGACTACTGGAGCGCGGACGCCGGCAACGTGGACGTGCACTACTCGTCCGGCATCGCCAACCACTTCTTCTACCTGCTGTCCGAGGGCAGCGGCGCGAAGACGATCAACGGCTTCTCGTACGACAGCCCGACCTACGACGGCTCCACCCTCACGGGCATCGGCCGCGACAAGGCCCTGGCCATCTGGTACAAGGCGCTGACCACGTACTTCACATCGACGACCAACTACTCGGCCGCCCGTCAGGCCACGCTCCAGGCCGCCGGTGACCTGTACGGCACCAACGGCAGCGAGTATCAGGCGGTCGCCGCCACCTGGACCGCGGTCAACGTCAACTGACGCACCGGCGGCCATATGACGGTGAGTCGCCGGACGCGGGTCCGGCGGCTCGCCGTCATCCCCGCTTGCCGACGGCCTCGCCCGCCTTGTCCCAGTTCTGGTGCAGGCGGTCCAGATAGGACTGTGCCATCGAGCCGGGCTTGGCGCCCCGCGCGAACGCCAGCATGTTCCCGGCACCGGCGTTGTAGCCCAGGGCCAGCAGTTCGTTCCTGGTGTACGTGCCGGACGACGAGGACGGCAGCTGGGCGGCCAGGTCGTGGAGGTACCACGCGGCGGCCTCGACGGCCAGCTTCGGGTCGTCCGGCAGCTCCTGCCAGTCCCGGTCGGCGAAGCGGCCGGGCTTCGTGTCGTCGAACGCCGCCTTGTGCATGTTCGCTATGCCGAAGGCGGAGTCCGGCTTGAGCCGCTGCCAGGCGCGCTCCAGGTCGGGGTCGTGCGGCTTGTAGGACTCGTTGTACAGGATCGCCATCAGCAGCCGGGGGTCGACGGCCGCCTTCTCGGCGTACGCGGTGACCTGCGGGGCCCACTGCGCGACGTCCTGTGTGCCGGTGGCCTTCGACGCGCCCGGGGCGGGCGTGCCGGCGGCCGCGGACGGGGCGCGCGTGGGGTCCGCGGCCGGTCCGTGCCCGCCGCAGGCCACCGCCGCGACGACCGTCACGGTGGTCACGGCGACGAGGCCTGCCCGTCGCTTCCAGGGGTGCCGCACGCTCGCTCCTTCCGCCGCGCCACCGCTCCTGGGTGGCCGTCCCCGTCGATTGTCCCCTGGCCCCCCGGCCGCGACGCGACCGCCGTCCGCGCCGGGGCGCGCCGTCAGTCGACGCAGGGCACGCCGCCCATCTTGACGGCATCGCCCTGGAAGGCGTCCGACGGCACGGGCGAGGGCGCGGCCGGCTTCGCGTCGCCCCCGGAGGGGTGGGGCGACGGGGGCGGCGGGGCCGACGTCGTGAAGCCGACGCCGAGGGTCACGACGACGTGTCCGGCCGGAACGGCCGCGCCCGGGACCGCGCTCACCCCGTGCGAGGCGGCGATCCGCCGGCCGGCTTCCTCGGCCCCCTTGCCGTACACGACGGTCGTCGTACGGGAGGCCGGCGCGTTGGCGACCTGGCCCGTGCGGTAGCCCAGGGCGGTCAGGGACTTGGACTCGGTCGCGGCGGCGCCCACGATGCCGGAGGCGTTGCGCACGTCCACGGTGGTCGAGGCCGCGTCCGCGGGGGCGGCGCTCCGGGCGGGCGCGGACGGTTCGTCCGGCGTGGGTGCCTGGCGGCCGATCATCGCCTGAACGAGGGATCTCACCTTCACCGGGTCCACCAGGTTGACGTCCTCCCCCTTACGGGTGGCGAATCCGGCGATCGGGAGAGTGTGGAACTCGGCGTTGCCACCGGTGAGGTTGGGGGCCTGCCGGGCGAAGTCCAGGATGTTCCAGCGGTCGTCGATGACGACGTCCTTCTTGACGACGTCGAACAGCCCCTGGAGCTTGCCGAGGTCGCTCCACACGCCCTGGGACTTGAGTTTGTGCGTCACGGAGGAGATGAAGGCCTGCTGACGGTGGGTGCGGTCGAGGTCGCCGCCGGTCAGGCCGTGCCGCTGCCGCACGAAGGCCAGGGCCTGCCGGGCGTTCAGATCCTGCAGGCCGGCGGGGAAATCCGCGCCGGAGTACCGGTCGCGCACGGGCTTCTTCAGGCACACCTGGACCGGCTGCACCACCTTGGCGATGTCGTAGAAGCCGAGCAGGTTGACCTCGGCGAAGTGGTCGATCGGCACACCGAGGAACTGCTGCACGGTGGCCAGGGTGGCCTCCCGCCCGGCCTCCCGCCCGCGGTGTTCGAGCTCGGCGCCCTTGATCCCCTGGGCGGTGAGCTTGTCCTCGGCCTCCGCCTTGGCGATGCCGTACGCCTCCTTGATCTTGTGCTCCCCGCGGCCGCCCGCGATCTCGACGTAGTCGTCGCGCGGGATGGAGAAGGCGGTGACCTTGCCGCCGTCAGCCGGGATGTGCATCAGGATCAGCGTGTTGGTGTTGTAACCGCCGATGCCGCTGGAGCCGGCGTGCAGTTCCTGCTGGACGAACTCCTTGGGGAGGTCGTTGCCGTCCATGTCCTTGCGGCTGTCCAGGCCGATCAGCAGGAGGTTCACCGAGTCGTCCAGCTTCGGCGGCGCGCCCTTGCGCAGGGCGTCCAGCGCGCTGGAGGTGATGAGGCCGTTGTTCACCCAGTGGTAGGCGAACCAGCCGACGCCGCTGGTGAGCATGACGGCCGCCGAGGTGACGCAGACCGCGATCCGGGCGGCGGCCGCCGCCCGGACGGGGCGGCCGGCGCGGCTCCGGCCGCGGGGGTCGCGCCGGGCCTGCGCCCGGTCGGCGGAACGGTGTCGGTCACGCATGGACGGCCCTCCTGTATCGCCTGGACCGTACGGTACGGAAGATGAGCACCGCGAGCGCCGAGGTCTCGGCGGCCGCCATGGCGGGGAAGGTGTCGATGGCCCAGTGCAGTGCCGTGGTCATGGTGGTCGCCGTGTTGCCGCCCTTGGCGGACGAGTCCGCGAGGAGCTGGGCGGTGAGACCCACCACGGCGATGGCCCACGGGGGCAGGGCGAAGGCCCACCAGGTCAGGCCGTGGGAGCAGGCGAGGGCGGCGAGGACGGCGGAAGCGGCGGCGGCGAGGGCGAAGACCCAGCCCAGCCCGGTGCCGCGGGCCTCGTCGGCGACGGCGCCCACCACCAGCAGGGCTCCCGCGCCGAGCAGCAGGGGGCGGCTGTCGCGGGTGCGGGCGCGGGTGTTGCGCGCCGGGGTGCGCGCGGATCTGGGGTCCGGCACCCGGGCCGACGCATGGGGCGCGGTGCGGGACCGCCCGCCGCGGCGTCCCGCCTCCTCCCCCAGGGTCTCGGTTCGCCTGCCGGCCATGCGCGCTCCCCATCGGTTCAGGCAGCCGCCGCGGGCGACAGCCACTTTACTTGCTCAATTGCGCAATATAGCAAGTGTTGGTCAGAGGTCACCCGAGCGTGGTCGGGGACTCCGACAACAGGATGGGTGTACCGGAAATGCGCCGACGGCGCGAGGCCGTACGGGCACGCGTCCGCCCGTACGGCCTCCCGGCCGGTGCCGCGCGTCAGCCGACGTTGACGCCGAAGTCCGTCGCGATGCCGCGCAGGCCGGAGGCGTAACCCTGGCCGACGGCGCGGAACTTCCACTCGGAAGCGTGGCGGTAGAGCTCGCCGAAAATCATCGCGGTCTCGGTCGAGGCGTCCTCGGTCAGGTCGTAGCGCGCCAGTTCGCGGTCGTCCGCGCGGTTGACCACCCGGATATAGGCGCCCCGCACCTGGCCGAAGGCCTGGCCCCGGATGTCGGCCTCGTAGATGGAGACCGGGAAGACGATTTTGGTGATCTCCGCGGGAACGCGCGCCAGGTCCACATGAATGGTCTCGTCGTCGCTGCTGCCCGTGCCGCCGGTCAATTCGTCACCGGTGTGCTGCACGGAACCGTCGGGGCTGGCGAGATTGTTGAAGAAAACGAAATGCCGGTCGGAAATGACCTTCCCCGACTCGCCGCACAGCAGCGCGCTCGCGTCGAGGTCGTAATCGGCGCCGGTGGTGGTGCGCGCCTGCCAGCCCAGGCCGACCGCGACGGCCGTCAGCCCCGGAGCCTCCTTGCTCAAGGAGACGTTGCCGCCCTTGGCCAAGGTCACACCCATGAATTACCTCCACACACTAGGTCGTTCCACCGGCGGCACGGCGCGAGCGGCCGCGCGGCACCGGTCATTTCAGTTATTGCGCAACTACGAAACTGTAGTCTGCCACACGCCACCGCGCCGGGCGGCGGGTCCCGCCGACCCGTAGCGTCTCCATGACGCCCCGCCCACCACCGTTACCCGACAGTGACGGAAAAGGGCACAACGCCCTCCCGCAACGGGCCGTCTTCTCTGCCGAGTTCACGGCGGCACACCCGGAAAGGGCCCGGCGTGGAAGAGCGAATTGCTGGAGAGGTGGGACATGACACTCGATATGAAACGCCGAATTCCGTATGCTGCCGCGGCCGGATTCCTCGGAGCCGCCGTGCTCGCGCTCACCGCGGCCCCGGCCTTCGCCAAGGGCGCGATGGACATCACCGTACCCACGCATCCCGTACGCACCGGCCGGCTCGTGCACATCAGCGGGAAGGGTGACGACGACGCGGCCCGCTTCCTGCGCGCGTGCGTCCAGGAGCGCGACGGCGACCACGGCGCGTGGCACACCGCGGGGTGCGGCGCGGTGATGACCTCGGGCGCCGGGGCCAGGGTGGCGGCGGACGTCCGGCCGAGGCACGGCGGCGTCCTCCAACTGCGCGGCGTGCTGTACGGCCTGAGCGAGCGGGACGACTCCCACCCGGAGGAGCTGCGGAGCTCACCCGTCACGACCGTTCCCGTGCGCTGACCGCCCGTGCCCGGCAGGCGTCGCCCCTACGAGCGACGGAGGTCCCGTCCGAACCCTTGACGCAACTCTGGTCCAGTCCAACGATGTTCACCGCGCAACCGGTCCCCCACCCGTCACGCACGACCGGCCCACCGGGAGCATCAGTTGAGACGACCCCGCCCTCTTCGGACCCTTCTGACCGCCTTCGCCACCGTGACCGCCGCCGCCGGGCTCGCCCTGGGCGCCGGCGGCACGGCGCACGCCGCGGCGACCCCCCTGCCCGCCCACGTCTTCGCGCCCTACTTCGAGACCTACAGCTCGGAGAGCCCCGCCGCGCTGTCCGCGCAGTCGGGCGCGAAATTCCTGACCATGGCCTTCCTCCAGACCGAGGCGAAGGGCTCCTGCACGCCCTATTGGAACGGCGACACCGGCAAGCCCGTCTCGCAGTCCGTCTTCGGCTCCGACATCACCACCATCCGCGGCAACGGCGGCGACGTCATCCCGTCCTTCGGCGGCTACGCCGCCGACAACACGGGCACCGAACTCGCCGACAGCTGCACGGACGTCGCGAAGATCGCCGCCGCGTACGAGAACGTCGTCACCACCTACGGGGTGTCCCGCCTCGACCTCGACATCGAGGACAACTCACTGACGAACAGCGCGGGCATCGACCGCCGCAACCAGGCGATCAAGCTGGTGCAGGACTGGGCGGCGGGCACCGGACGCACGGTGCAGTTCTCGTACACGCTGCCCACGACCACCCACGGCCTGGCCGACAGCGGGCTCGCCGTCCTGCGCAGCGCGGTGGCCAACGGCGCCCGCGTCGACGTCGTCAACATCATGACGTTCGACTACTACGACGGCGCGAGTCACGACATGGCCGCCGACACCAGGACCGCCGCCGAGGGGCTGCACGGACAGCTGGCCGGGCTGTATCCCGCGAAGTCCTCCGCCGAACTCTGGGCCATGACCGGCGTCACCGAGATGCCGGGCATCGACGACTACGGCCCGGCCGAGACCTTCGGCACCCAGGACGCCGCCAAGGTCTACGACTGGGCGGTCGCCCAGGGCGTCAACACCCTTTCCTTCTGGGCGCTCCAGCGCGACAACGGCGGCTGCCCGGGCACCAAGGGCTCCGACTCCTGCTCGGGGATCGCGCAGGACACGTGGTACTTCAGCCACGCCTTCGCGCCCTTCACCGGCGGCGGCTCACCCACCTCGCCCGACTTCTCGCTGTCCCTCTCCCCCGCCTCCGCATCCGTGCCCCCGGGCGGCTCGGCGGGCGCGACGGTGAACACCGCGGTGGCCGCCGGGTCCGCGCAGAGCGTGAACCTGTCGGCCGACGGCGCGCCCTCGGGGGTGAGCGTGTCGCTCACCCCCTCCTCGGTGACGGCGGGCGGCTCCGCGCGGCTGGCGGTGGCCACCACCGCGTCGGCCGCGCCCGGCACCTACCCGATCACGGTCCGGGGCTCCGCGCCGTCGGGTGCGCACACCGCCACGTACACCCTGACCGTCACCGGCTCCGGCAGCACGGGCCCGCTCGTCAACGGCGACTTCGAGACGGGCGCCGCGAGCCCGTGGTCGTGCCAGCCGGGCAGCGCGGTGGTCGGCTCGCCGGTGCACGGGGGCGGGCACGCCCTGAAGGTGGCACCGGCCGCGGACCGGACGGGGCAGTGCGAGCAGACGGTGACGCTCGCCCCCAACACGGCGCACACGCTGACCGGTTGGGTGCAGGGCGGTTACGCGTACATCGGGGTCGGCGGCGGGGCCACGGCGAGCCAGTGGGTGTCGGCGGGCACGTGGACGCGGCTGTCGGTGCCGTTCACGACCGACGCGTCGGGGAAGGTGACGGTGTACGTCCACGGCTGGTACGGCCAGGGCGACGTCTACGCCGACGACTTCACGCTCACCTGACGTCCGGCCGCCCCGGGGCTTGCGGAATTCCGGGCCTCAGCTCTCTCCCGCCGGCCCGCGCAGCGACCCGTGCCTGCCCTCCCTGACCTGCTCGCCGAGGCGGCGGAGCATCTCCAGGGGGCAGGCGTGCCGCAGCATGGGGAAGACGTCGCGCTCCTCGTGCCGGACGTGCTGGCCGACCTCGCGTTCCAGCGCGCGGACCCGCGCGTCGAAGCCCGGCTCGTACACCGTGCTGGACTCCAGCCCCCGGAGCATGGCGGTCAGGCGCTCCTGGCCGCCGTGCTCCTTGTCCACGAAGGTGTCGCCCTCGGCGAGCTGTTCGCGTACCGCCGGGTAGAGGTACTCCTCCTCGGCCGCCGAGTGCCGTGCGAGCGCGGTGGCCACCTCCTCCAGGAGGTCCTCACGGCGCACATCCTCGAGGCGGGTCCGGTGGATCGAGTTGAACAGCGCCTCGATCACCCGGTGGTCGGTCTCGAGCTCGGTGAGGATGTCGGTGCGTGCCATCGGCCGTCCCTTCGGATCACACGTGCCGCATATCGCATCTTTTCGACATATTCTCACGCCCGCGCGCTTCCCGAAATCGCTCCGGGTGGGCGTCCGCCTCCGACGGCCGGGGGGCGAAGGGCCTGGTTCAGGACCGGCCGCCGCTCCACGCGCCCGTGACGGCCGCCACCACGACCGAGCCGATCACGATCAGACGGTGCGTCACCGCGTCGAGCTGCTGCCGCTCCGCGGCCGGCACGTGCCACTGCTCCCACCAGATGACCTGTTCCTGGGAGAGGGAGTCGGGCCGCTCCGCGTCCCAGGTCGCCCGCAGCCGGTCCGCGAGCGGCACCGCGACGGCCGCCTGGTCGGCGTAGGCGGAGATCAGCGCGGTCATATGGCTCGTGGGCAGGTGGGCGTACCACCGGTCGCGCACGGAGGCGGCGAGGGCGGCCGCGTCCTCCAGCCACAGCACGTGCTGGGACACCCAGCCCTGCGGGTCGCGGCTCGCGGGCATGTCCGGGAGCCGGCGCGGCTCCAGGGCGTCACGGTGGGAGAGGAACATGCCGCCCATGGCCTGTTCCTCGCCCACAGGGTTCCAGGCGCCCTGGCCCAGGGCGATCGCGGCGGCCTCGACGGCGTCAACGGCTTGGGTCATTTGATCACTTTACGGTGCGGACCCGTGCGCTCCGCACGGCCCTGCACGGTCGTGCAGCAGACGGTCCGCAAGCCCTGCGGTCCGGCCGGGGACGAGGCATCATGGCCGGGTGACGAGCCTCGGACTTCCTTCCGGCATACGCGCCTGTCTGTTCGACCTCGACGGCGTCCTCACGCGCACGGCGACGGTGCACGCCGCCGCGTGGAAAGAGACGTTCGACGCGTTCCTGCTGGCCCGCGACGGGGCGGGGTTCCGGCCGTTCGACGCGGTCAAGGACTACGACGAGTACGTGGACGGGATGCCGAGGGCCGACGGCGTGCGGTCCTTCCTCGCCTCGCGGGGCATCGAGCTGCCCGAGGGCGGCAAGGACGACCCGCCGGAGCGGGACACCGTGCAGGGGCTCGGGAACCGCAAGAACGCGCTCGTCCTCCAGAAGATCAAGGAGCTGGGCGTCGAGGCGTACGAAGGCTCCGTGCGCTACGTGCACGCCGTGCGCGCCGCCGGACTGCGCCGTGCGGTGGTCTCCTCCAGCGCCAACTGCCACGACGTGCTGATCGCGGCCGGCATCGACGACCTCTTCGAGGTCCGCATCGACGGCCTGGTCGCCGCGGAACGGGGCCTGCCGGGCAAGCCGCACCCGGACACCTTCCTCGCCGCGGCCCACGACCTGGGCGTGGAACCGGGGCGGTCGGCGGTCTTCGAGGACGCCCTGGCGGGCATGGACGCGGGACGGGCGGGCAGGTTCGGATGCGTCGTCGGCGTGGACCGGGTCGGCCAGGCCGACGCGCTGCGCAGCCACGGCGCCGACGTGGTCGTGCAGGACCTGGACCAGCTGCTGGGAGGCGCCCCGTGATCACCCATCCGGCGTATGCGGTCGAACCCTGGTGTCTGCGGGAGACCGAGCTCAATCTGGAGGTGCTGCCGCAGAGCGAGTCGGTGTTTGCCCTCGCCAACGGGCACATCGGCTGGCGCGGCAACCTGGACGAGGGCGAGCCGCACGGCCTGCCCGGCTCGTATCTCAACGGGGTGCACGAGCTGCGGCCGCTGCCCTACGCCGAGGCCGGCTACGGCTATCCGGAGTCCGGCCAGACCGTCATCGACGTCACCAACGGCAAGGTGATCCGGCTCCTCGTCGACGACGAGCCGTTCGACCTGCGCTACGGCCGGCTCATCCGGCACGAGCGGCTGCTCGACTTCCGGGCGGGCGTGCTGCGCCGTACGACCGAGTGGACGTCCCCGTCCGGGCGGACCGTGCGGGTGTACTCGACCCGGCTGGTCTCCTTCACCCAGCGGGCGGTCGCGGCGGTCTGCTACGAGGTGGAGGCGGTCGACGAGGAGACCCGGATCGTGCTCCAGTCGGAGCTGGTCGCCAATGAGCAGCTGCCCGAGGCGGGTGGCGACCCCCGGGTCGCGGCGGTGCTGGAGTCGCCGCTGGTCCCCGAGGAGCACAGCGCGGAAGGGGCCACGCTGCGGCTGGTGCACCGGACCGTGCGCAGCGGGCTGCGGGTGGCGACGGCCGCGGTCCACACGGTGGACGGCCCGGACGAGACCCGGATGTATTCGCAGAGCAGCGACGACCTGGCCCGGTTCACGGTGACGACGGTGCTGAAGCCCGGTCAGCGGCTGCGGCTGGAGAAGACGGTGGCGTACGGCTGGTCGGGCGCGCGGTCGCTGCCCGCGATGCACGACCAGGTGGACGCGGCGCTGGCGGGTGCGACCAGCACGGGCTGGCAGGGGCTGTGCGACGAACAGCGGGCGTATCTGGACGACTTCTGGGACCGGGCCGACGTCGAGGTGGACGGGGACGCGGAGATCCAGCAGGCGGTGCGGTTCGCGCTGTTCCACGTGCTGCAGGCGGGGGCGCGGGCGGAGAGCCGGGCGATCGCGGCGAAGGGCCTGACGGGTCCGGGGTACGACGGGCACAGCTTCTGGGACACCGAGACCTTCGTGCTGCCGGTGCTGACGGGCACGGTGCCGCTCGCGGCGGCGCAGCCGCTGCGGTGGCGGCACGCCACGCTGCCCGCGGCGCTCAACCGGGCGCGGACGCTGGGTCTGGAGGGGGCGGCGTTCCCCTGGCGGAGCATCAACGGCGACGAGTGCTCGGCCTACTGGCCGGCGGGCACGGCGGCGTTCCATGTGAACGCGGACATCGCGGACGCCGTCGTGCGCTATCTCGCGGCGACCGGTGACGAGACCTTCGAGCGGGAGGTGGGGCTGGAGCTGCTGGTGCAGACGGCCCGGCTGTGGCGTTCGCTGGGGCACCACGACCACCAGGGGCAGTTCCACATCGACGGGGTGACGGGTCCCGACGAGTACAGCGCGATCGCCGACGACAACGTCTACACCAATCTGATGGCACAGCAGAACCTACGGGAGGCGGCGGACGCGGCGGAGCGGCACCCTGATCTCTCGGCGGCGTTCGGGGTGGACGACGAGGAGACGGCGGCCTGGCGGGACGCGGCGGCACGGATGACGCTGCCGTACAACGAGACGCTCGGGGTCCATGAGCAGTCCGCCGACTTCACCAGCCACCAGCAGTGGGACTTCGCGGGGACGCGCCCGGACCAGTACCCGCTGATGCTGAACTTCCCGTACTTCGACATCTACCGCAAGCAGGTGATCAAGCAGGCCGATCTGGTGCTGGCCATGTATCTGCGCGGTGACGCGTTCACGGACGAGGAGAAGGCGCGGAACTTCGCGTACTACGACCCGCTGACCGTGCGGGACTCGTCGCTGTCCTCGTGCGTCCAGGCGGTGATGGCGGCCGAGGTGGGCCATCTGCGGCTGGCGTACGACTATCTCGGCGAGGCGGCGATGATGGACCTCTCCGACCTGGAGAGCAACACCCGGGACGGGGTCCACATCGCGTCGCTGGCGGGCACCTGGATCGCGCTGGTGGCCGGGTTCGGCGGGATGCGGCACTGCGACGGCACGGTCTCCTTCGCGCCGAAGCTGCCCGAGCAGCTGGGGCGGCTGGCCTTCACGGTGCAGGTGCTGCGCTGCCGGCTGCGGGTCGAGATCACCGGGGAGACCGTCACCTACTCCCTCGCGGAGGGCGACCGGCTGGAGGTCGACCATTACACGGAGCGGCTGACGGTGACGGGGCAGCACCCGGTGGTCAGGAAGGTGCCGGCGACGCCCGACAGGCCAGAACCGGCGCAGCCGCCCGGCCGTCGCCCGGCGCACCGCGGCTGGGCGGCGACACGGGTCGAGGGCGAGCGCATGGGCTGATCCGCCGCCCCCTGGGGCGGGTTGACGATCATGCGCACAATGGTTGCCATGGCTGCTGACGAGATAAACCCGCTGCGCCGGCTCTCCCTGGAGGAGCTGAGGCTGCGTACGAGCACGAAGTGGACGGCCTATCCGTCGGACGTCCTGCCCCTGTGGGTCGCCGAGATGGACACCCCGGTCGCCGAGTCGGTGGTGCGCGCGGTGACGCGGGCGATGGAGCGGGGCGACACCGGCTATGCGGGCGGCACGGAGTACGCGCGGGCGCTGGACGTCTTCGCGCGCGAGCGCTGGGGCTGGGAGGGCGTGGTGGCGGAACGCACGGCGATCGTGCCGGACGTGATGCTCGGCATCGTGGAGATCCTCAAGCTGATCACCGCGCCCGGGGACGCCGTGGTGGCGAACTCCCCCGTCTATCCGCCGTTCTACGCCTTCGTGGAGCACATGGACCGGCGGATCGTGGAGGCGCCGCTGGACGAGGCGGGCCGGATCGACCCGGCCACGCTGGAGTCGGCGTGCCGGGAGGCCGTGGCGGGTGGGCGGCGGGCCGCGTATCTGCTGTGCAGCCCGCACAACCCGACGGGGACGGTGCACACCGCGCAGGAGCTCGCGGCGGTGGCCGAGTTGACGGCCGGTCACGGCGTACGGGTCGTGGCCGACGAGATCCACGCGCCGCTCGTGCTGCCCGGCGCGCGGTTCGTGCCGTATCTGTCGGTCCCGGGCGCGGAGAGCGCCTTCTGCGTGATGTCGGCCTCCAAGGCGTGGCACCTGGCCGGGCTGAAGGCGGCGCTGGCCGTGGCGGGCCCGGGGGCAGCCGCCGATCTCGCGCGGCTGCCCGGGGAGGTGAGCCACGGCCCGAGCCACCTCGGCGTCATCGCGCACGCGGCCGCGCTGCGGCACGGCGGCGACTGGCTGGACGCCGTGCTGACCGGGCTTGACGAGAACCGGCGGCTGCTCGCCGGCCTGCTCGCGCGGCAGTTGCCCACGGTGGGGTACGCGCCGCCACAGGCGACGTACCTGGCGTGGCTGGACTGCCGCGCGCTCGGCCTCGGGGACACCGCGGCCTCGGTCTTCCTGGAGCGCGGCCGGGTGGCGCTCACCAGCGGCGTGCCCTTCGGCACGGGGGGTTCGGGGCATGTGCGGCTGAACTTCGCGACGTCGCCGGAGCTGCTCACGGAGGCGGTCGACAGGATGCGGCAGGCAGTGGCCTGACATCAACTGCCGTGTATCGACGTGCACTTGGCAGCCCCCACGGCTCGTGACAGGCTCGCCGACGTGACGTCCCACACGAACGACCCGACGCTGTACCGGTCTCCGGCGGACGCCATCGCGGCACCGCCGGAGAGGCTCGCCTACGTGGTGGGGTTCGACCGGAGCGCGCGCCGCCCGGACGCCCTGTTCACGATCGGCACGGACCCGGCCTCGCCGTCGTACGGCCGGGTGCTGAGCCGCGTGGACGCGCCGCACCTGGGCGACGAGCTGCACCACTTCGGCTGGAACGCGTGCTCCAGCGCGCTCGCGCACCAGGGGCACCACCACGCCGAGCGGCGCCATCTGATCGTGCCGGGGCTGCGCTCGTCCCGGCTGTACGTCTTCGACACGCGCCCCGACCCGGTCCGGCCGCGGCTGGTGAAGGTGGTCGAGGCCGGTGAACTGGCCGAGCGCGCGGGCTATTCACGGCCGCACACCCTGCACTGCGGGCCCGACGGCGTCTTCCTCTCCTGCCTGGGCGGCGCGGACGGCCGGGACGGGCCAGGGGGCATCGCGCTGCTCTCCCACGACGGCACCGAGGTGCTGCGCGCGTGGGAGACCGACCGCGGGCCGCAGCGGCTGGCGTACGACGTGTGGTGGCACCTGCGGCACAACACCGCGGTGACCAGCGAGTGGGGCACCCCGTCGATGATCGAGGACGGGCTCGACCCCGAGCTGCTGCTGGGCCGGGCCTACGGGCACGCCCTGCACTTCTGGGAGCTGGACTCCGGCCGCCATCTCCAGCGCGTGGACCTCGGCGACGAGCACCAGATGGTGCTGGAGCTGCGCCCGGCGCACAACCCGCAGGCGGCGTGGGGCTTCGCCGGGGTCGTCGTCAGCGCGGTGGACCTGTCGGCGTCGGTGTGGCTGTGGTACCGCGAGACCACGGGCTCCTTCGCGGTCCGCAAGGTGATCACGATCCCGGCGGAGCCCGCGAAGCCGGAGGACCTGCCGCCGGCGCTCCAGCCGTTCACTGCCGTGCCGCCCCTGGTCACGGACATCAATCTGTCGGTGGACGACCACTGGCTGTACGTGTCGGCGTGGGGGACGGGCGAGCTCCTGCAGTACGACGTGAGCGACCCGTTCCGGCCGAGGCGGACGGCTTCCGTCCGCCTCGGCGGGATCACCGGCCGGGCCCCGCACCCCACCGCGCCGCGCTCGCCGCTCAGCGGCGGACCGCAGATGGTCGAGCTGAGCCGGGACGGGCGGCGCGTCTATCTGTCCAACTCGCTGTACGGCTCGTGGGACGACCAGTTCTACCCCGACGGCATCGAGCCGTGGCTGATCAAACTGGACGCGGACACCGCCCGGGGCGGCCTCGCGGTGGATCCGCGCTTCTTCCCGCACGGCGCCGAGTTCGCGGGCCTCCGGGTGCATCAGACGCGGCTGCAGGGAGGCGACGCGTCCTCGGACTCCTACTGCTACATCTGACGGACGACGTTCTCCGCCTGGGGCCCCTTGGGGCCCTGGACGACGTCGTACTCCACCCTGTCGTCCTCGTAGAGCTCCTTGAAGCCGGTGCTCTGGATGGCCGAGAAGTGGACGAACACGTCCGGGCCCCCGTCGTCCTGCGCGATGAAGCCGAAGCCCTTGTCCGCGTTGAACCACTTCACTTTGCCTGTTGCCATGTGCGCTTTCCTTCTTCCTTGCCACCGGCACGACCTCGACGCACCGGTCCCGGCCCCGGAACCTTCCCCTGCCCGCGGGCAAGAGAATCTCCCCGGCCCCCGTCGTTCACCCTCCGGAGGGAACGACGGGGGTCCATGCCACACCAGGCCGGAAGGTGGCATCGAACCTATAATCGAGGCATGGCCATCTTTGGGAGCCTGAAGAGAATTCCCTCCCCGCAGATCGCCTCGATGGAGCAGATCGAGCCCTGCCACTGCATGTGCTCGGTCACCCACCGCGGGTGGCACGTCTGCTCGGAAGACGCCTATCCGGACCTCCGGCTCACCTTCCACCTCCCGGCGGTGGGCGAGGTCTCCTTCCCGGTCTGCGGCCCGTGCTTCGACGCGGCGTCGGCGCGGTGGCACGAGCACTCCGCGGCCTGACGGCACCCGTCCGCCCTTCCGCCGCCGTACGCGGCCAGGCCCGGCCGGGGCGTTCCCGGCCGGGCCGAACCTCTGGCTGTTGCCGTGCTGGTGGTACGCGAGTGCCGACGCGCTCAGCAAAGCGGCGCGGTCCGGCGCCTGATCAGCTGCGGGGCCGGTGTGTCAGCGCCCCGCGTGCGCCAGAGCCGGCTTGCACGCGATGTCCGTGGCGCCCACCGGGAAGAGGCCGCTCTTGTTGAGCTGACCGCCCTGGTACTCGTAGTAGAGGTACGTGTAGAACTCGACCCGCCGGGACGGGCCGCACGCGGAGTCGGCGGCGATCTGGTAGCTCATGGTGACGGTCTTGGAGGCACCCGGCAGGACGGGCGCGTTGAAGACGGTGGCACCGCTCTGCTTGGTGGGCACGGTGCAGGAGCTCGTGTCACCGGTGCACGTGGTGAACGCGTACTTCACGGCCGGGTCCGACGTGGTGGCGTAGGTCGGCTGGATCGACTGGTAGACGAACTGGGCGTTCGTGGTCTGGTCGTTGGTGAACTTCAGGGTGATGTTCACCGTGGAGCCGGGGGTCGCGGACGTCTTGTCCACGGTGATGCTCATGGGCTCGACCGGTGCGGCGGAGGCCGGCTGGGCCAGGCCGAGCAGGGCGACGACGGACGCGAGGGCTGCGGACAGGCTGAGCCGTCCCAATGTTGTTCTGCGCATGGCGAGGGACACTAGACAGAACCCCCGCGTCTTGGCTGCACCCACCGAACAGGACCGGCCAACGCCCCCAACCGGAATGTGACCTACGGAGCAGGTGTGAGCCACGTGACACTGTTGCGGCGATGTTGCGAGTTGGCCGGGAAGTGTTGGTGATGCCCGTGTGGAGAGGGTGTGGAGACGGTTCCCGTGCCGCTCGCCGGGCTCCCGCCGGCCGTCGTGGGCCGCCCTCGCGCCCGTGCACCGCACCCGACCGGGCGAGGCTCGCGCATCCAGCACCTAACATGCTCAATCATGGAACTCAGACACCTCGAACACTTTGTGGCGGTCGCGGAGGAGCAGCACTTCACGCGCGCCGCCGAGCGGCTGCGCGTCGCCCAGTCCGGGGTGTCGGCGTCCGTGCGGGCCCTGGAGCGGGAGCTGGGCGCGGAGCTGTTCATCCGCACCACCCGGCGGGTCGGGCTGACGGACTCCGGGCGGGCGCTGCTGGTCGAGGCGCGGCGGACGCTGGCCTGCGCGGCCGCCGCCCGGGAGGCCGTCGCCGCCGTGCAGGGGCTGATGGGCGGGACGCTGTCGGTCGGCACCGAGCAGTGCATGGGCACGGTCGACGCCGGAGCGCTGCTCGCCTCCTTCCACGCGCTCCATCCGCAGGTGGAGATGCACATGGAGCAGGCGGGTTCCGGGCGGCTGCTGGAGCAGGTGCGCCGGGGCGAGCTCGACCTGGCCTTCGTCGTGCACGACGACGTCCACGACGGGGTGCGGCTGCGCCGCATCGCCGAGGAGCCGCTGATGCTGCTGTGCCGGGCGGACCACCCGCTGGCGGGGATCGGCGGGCCGGTGGCACCGGCCCGGCTGGCCGGGGAGGTGTTCGTGGACCTCCACCCCGACTGGGGCGCGCGGCGGGCGGCGGATCTCGCGTTCGCCGAGGCGGGCGTGGTCCGGAAGGTGGCGCTCCAGGTCAATGACGTCTATACGCTGCTCGATCTGGTGTCGCGGGGCCTGGGGGCCGCCGTGGTGCCCCGCCCGGTGACGCTCAAGGAGCAGGCGCGGGGGCTGAGCGCGGTGCCGCTCGAAGGGCCGGTGCGGTGGAAGGTGGGGGTCGCCGTACCCGCCGCGGGGCAGCCGACCGCGGCGGCGCGGGCGCTCCTGGCGACGATCGGGCACCGCGACGGCGATTGAGCAGCCCGGCTGCTGAATGTGATCGGATCGGGATGTTGGACACAGCGTCGCTTCCGGCGCAGAGTGGGAGCAGCTGACTCACCGAGAAAGGCAGGCTGCACCCCATGGCGCAAGAAGTACGCGGTGTCATCGCCCGAGGCAAGGGCGAACCGGTCCGGGTCGAGACGATCATTGTTCCCGATCCCGGTCCGGGCGAGGCCGTGGTGAAGATCCAGGCGTGCGGGGTGTGCCACACCGATCTGCACTACCGGGAGGGCGGGATCAACGACGAGTTCCCGTTCCTGCTCGGTCACGAGGCGGCCGGTGTGGTCGAGTCCGTCGGCGCCGGGGTGACCGAGGTGGCCCCTGGCGACTTCGTGATCCTCAACTGGCGCGCGGTCTGCGGCCAGTGCCGGGCCTGTCTGCGCGGGCGCCCGTGGTACTGCTTCAACACCCACAACGCCAAGCAGAGGATGACGCTCACCGACGGCACCGAGCTCTCCCCCGCCCTGGGCATCGGCGCCTTCGCGGAGAAGACCCTGGTGGCCGCCGGGCAGTGCACCAAGGTCGACCCCGCCGCCTCCCCGGCCGCCGCGGGCCTGCTGGGCTGCGGTGTGATGGCCGGTCTGGGCGCGGCGATCAACACCGGCGCGGTGGGGCGCGGCGACACGGTCGCCGTCATCGGCTGCGGCGGCGTCGGCGGCGCGGCGATCGCGGGCGCCCGGCTGGCCGGCGCCTCGAAGATCATCGCGGTGGACATCGCCGACGCCAAGCTGGAGACGGCGAAGGCGCTGGGTGCCACACACACCGTCAACTCCCGTTCGGTGGACGGCGTCGAGGCGATCCGTTCGCTGACGGGCGGCTTCGGCGCGGACGTCGTCATCGACGCGGTGGGCCGCCCCGAGACGTACGAGCAGGCCTTCTACGCCCGGGACCTGGCCGGGACCGTGGTCCTGGTCGGCGTGCCGACGCCGGAGATGAAGCTGGAGCTGCCGCTGCTGGACGTCTTCGGGCGCGGCGGCTCGCTGAAGTCCTCGTGGTACGGCGACTGCCTGCCCTCCCGCGACTTCCCCATGCTGATCGACCTCTACCTCCAGGGGCGCCTCGACCTCGACGCGTTCGTCAGCGAGACCATCTCTCTGGACGAGGTGGAGGACGCCTTCCACCGGATGGAGAAGGGCGACGTGCTGCGTTCGGTGGTGATGCTGTGATGACGGCGCGCATCGAGCACCTGGTCACGTCCGGGACCTTCGCCCTCGACGGCGGTGTCTGGGACGTCGACAACAACGTCTGGCTCGTCGGCGACGACGAGACGGTCCTCGTCATCGACGCGGCGCACGACGCGGCCGCGATCGAGAAGGCGGTGGCCGGCCGCCGGCTGGTCGCGATCGTGTGCACCCACGCCCACAACGACCACATCGACGCGGCACCCGAGCTGGCGAAGCGTACGGGCGCGCCCGTACTCCTGCACCCGGCCGAGCGTCAGCTGTGGGATCAGACGCACCCGGGTGTCGCACCCGACAGGGAGCTGACGGACGGCCAGGTCCTGTCGGTCGCCGGTGTCGAGCTGACGGTGCTGCACACTCCGGGCCACAGCCCCGGCGGCGTCTGCCTGTACGCACCGGCGCTGGGGACCGTCTTCACGGGCGACACGCTCTTCCAGGGCGGTCCCGGCGCGACGGGCCGGTCCTTCTCGGACTTCCCCACCATCATCGGCTCCATCCGGGACCGGCTGCTGTCCCTGCCGCCGGAGACGGTGGTGCGCACGGGCCACGGCGACACGACCACGATCGGCGCCGAGGCACCGGCGCTGGAGGACTGGATCGCCCGGGGCCACTGACCGGGACGGGCGCCCCCGCCGCCGGGTGGGACGCCCTCATCCGCGGAGCTGTACGTCCGTCCCGTACGCCCCTGTCCCGCGCCGATCACCTCAGGTGGGCGGCGCGGGACAGGCGTACTACCATGGCTCTTCCCCGACATCCGGAGCAGTGCCATGCAGCAGACGGGCCCCGCGAAGCGCCGCCGCGACCCCCAGAAGCGGATCGCCGAGATCGTCGCCGCCACGGAGAGCGTCATCGCCGCCCGGGGCATCGAGGGGCTGACCCACCGGGCCGTGGCGGAGGAGGCCGGTGTCCCGCTGGGCGCGACGACCTACCACTTCGCGACGAAGGACGACCTCATCACCGCGGCCCTGCGCGCCGCCGTCGACCGCTTCGCCGCCTATCTCCAGGAGTGGGTCGCCCAGCGCCCGCGGCTCACCGTGGACCAGCTCGTCGTCCTGCTCACGGACGCGCTGATGCCCACCTTCGGGGGCCAACGGGACGCACAGGTCATGGAGTTCGAGCTCTACATGGCAGCGCTGCGCCGCCCGCACCTGCGCCCGATCGCCGATCAGTACATCGAGCTGAGCTTCGAGGCCATGCTCAATTACGTCGACCCGCTGACCGCCCGCGCCGCAGCCGTGGCCATGAACGGCCTCACCCTCCACGGCCTGGCCGGCTCCCACGCCCCGACCCGGGCCGAGGTGGAGGGCATCCTCCGCCGCATCCTCACGCCCAACCCCGCCTTGGCCGAGCTGCCGTGAGGCCGGGGTTCAGTGCTTGACGAATAGCTCAAGGTCGTTGTGGCCGTCGCAGAAGACATAGTCGAACTGCTCATTGACCAGCTCGTGCCAGTAGTTGTTCGTGTCCAGCGCCCAGATGCCGAATTTGTTGACGCTCACGCACTTCTGCCGCCCCGGCGGGGTGTTCGGAGTGGTCACGGTCAGCGTCAGGCTCGTGAGGTCTTTCCAATACAGATGCTGTCCCGGCTTCGGCCCGCCCAGCAGGTTGACCCTGCTCCAGGTGTTCTGGAAGTCGCCGAACTTCTGCAGACGCTCGGGGTCGGTCTCGCAGCCGTTGTTGTTGGTCCGGACGAGCTTGGACCATGTGTCGCTGCCGGAGGCCGGGTCCCGGTAGCGCGCCGTGACCCATGAGGGAATGCACTCATTGGTGTTGGACAGTCCGGTGACGTCGAACCACATGTTGAACGCTTTGAAATCCTCGTTGCCGACGGCAGACGCGGGCGCCACGTTGATCAGGCAGGTGCCCAGTGCCATTCCCAGCAGTACCGCGAACACTCTCCGGCAGGACCGGACCGTGCGTCTGCCCATGGCGATGCCTTCCTTCTCATTGCGGCCGAGGTGACGGCGCCCCACTCTCCTGCTCGCCACGAGCCCCGACAAGCGTGAGATCCGGACAGGCCCCTGACCCGCCTCCCGTACGGCTCACCCCAGACCACCGAGTGTGTACCGGTCGAAGGCGTCGTACAGGTCCTCCTCGTCGGGGACGGCGGCGTCGATCGAGGGCCCCGCGGCCGTGGCGAGGAGGGAGGCGAGGCGCGCGAGCGCGGGGAAGTGCGCTTCGGCGTCGGGGTGTACGGCCTCGGCGCCGGCGAGGAAGGGAGCCGAGGCCGCATCGCCGACGGGATGCCCACCGGTGATGTACACGGTGTGCGGCCGTGCGGCGATCTCGGCGAAGGGTCCGTCGGCGGCGAGGCTGCGCAGGCAGTCGGCCAGGGGGGAGGCGGACCGCGCGGGTGCGCGGTCGTGCTCGGTGTGGTCCACCGCGTGGTGCGGCACCGCGCGCACCCGGGTGACGACCTCCCGCCGGACGGACGGGTCCAGGTCGAGCCAGGCCGCGTCGGGTGCGAGGCCGGCGAGCGCGGCTGCCGCGCGCTCCTCGGCTTCCCCGAGGCGCCCGGGTTCCACGGCGAGCGCGGTGAGGGCGAAGGCCGGATCGGACTGGCCGGTCCGGCCGGTCCGGTCGGCCCGGTCGGTCCGGTCGGTCCGGTCGGTCCGGTCGGTCCGGTCGGTCCGGTCGGTCCGGTCGGTGACCGCGAGGAAGATGGTGTACCCGTTCATGCTGTTCGCCTTGACGCTGGAGGAACGTGGCCGGTCGGCACCATGGCCGGACCGGCCACGGCGGGCGCCTACTTCTTGATGCAGATCTTGCCCTGGCTCTGGTTCTCCAGGGTGGCGGTGTGCGTCTTCCCTTCGGCCTTGATCGTGAACGTCGCCTTGGCCGAGTAGGAGTGACACTCGCCCTTCGGGGGAGGCCAGTTGGCTACGACACGCGCCTTGAACTTGTTCTTGCCCGAGCCGGAGTCGTGCGCGACCTGGGTGCCTTCTTTGTAGAGGGTGACGGAGATCGAGTACTCGGGCATCTTCTGCTTGCAGCCCTTGAGATCGGCGTGGACGTTGATGACGTCCGGGTTGGTGTGCGACTCGTGCGGCGAGTCGAGCGCGGCCTCGCACTTGTCCCACACCACGGCCGACGACTGCAGGACCGGGGCCGCCGGGGACATGGCGTGGGCCTGGAACGGTACGGCCAGGCAGGCGGCGGCGATCGCGCCGATGAGGATGTGCCTTCTCATGTGCACCTCCAGAAAATCAGGAATACCGGACGAACCTATGCCCCGACCGCGGTCATCACCACGACGAATCAGGACAGTTGAGGTCGCCGGACCCCCTGGGGACACCGCGTGAAGCGCCCCGGCCGGCCGTCGGCCAGGGCGCCCGTCCCCTCGGATACGCCCTCGGCTAGGCGTCGCCGCCCTTGGGCCCGGCCTGCTGCACGACCTCGAAGGTCCACAGCGTCGAGCCGGCGGCCGCGGGCTTCTGCTTGGGGGCGCCGTCGGCGCCGCCGCCCTGGTGCGCGGCCTTCATCGGGCCTTCCATCCACGCCTGGAAGTCCTCTTCGCTGCGCCAGCGGGTGTAGACCAGGTACGTGTCGGTTCCCTCGACGGGCCGAAGCAGCTCGAACCACTCGAAGCCGTCGGAGTTCTCCACGGAACCGGCGCGGGCGGCGAAGCGCTGTTCGAGAACCTCGCGCTGCTCGGCCGGGACGGTCAGGACGTTGATTTTGACAACACTCATGGCCCCATCCTGCCGCACTCGCGCGGAGAGCCCGGCGAGAGGTCCGCCGGCCGCCGGCTTCCCGCCGTCAGGACTTCGGCAGGGTGTTGACGTAGTTGGTGCCGCCGGCGTAGAAGCCGTCCACGGCCTTCTGGACATCGGCCAGGGGCACGGCCCGGTCAGCCTGGTAGTAGAGCCAGTTGACCTTCATGTCCCAGGTGCGCGGGCCCTTGAAGGGGAGGTCGACGAGCCACGCGCTGAAGTGGACGCCCATGCGTTCGCGCGGGAAGTACTTCTTGTCGTCGTGGCTGAACAGCTCACGGCCGTCCACGGAGTAGGTGACCGTCCCGTTCATCGCGGTGATCATCATCGTGTGCCAGCCCTGGAGGCTCTGGTTCTGGAAGCGGGTGACCCGGTCCTCCGGCTTGCCACTGCCGCTGCGCCAGCTCGTGGTGTCGATCCGGGGGCCGGACGCGCCCCACCCGCCGTTCGGCATGTACTCGTAGTCGAGTTCGCTGTAATTGTTCGACTTGTCCTTCGGGGAGATCGCGAAGAAGGACTCGTTGAGGTGGTCGCCGGTACGGCCGCTGGTGGGCTTGTCGCTGAAGTAGACCCGGGCGGCGATGGTCCCCGTGAAGAAATCGGGGCGGGTGCTCTGCAACTCGGCCTGCTTGGTGCCTTCCTCGGTCCCGTCGCTGGTGACCCGCAGCTGCAGTGCCTGGCCGCCCCGGGCGCTCGCCTCGGAGGGGAAGCTGACACCGTCGGCCGACCAGGTGCTGGGGATACCGGGACCGCCCCCCTCTGTACGGGCCCGCCAGCCGTTGGCGGCGAGCGCGGGGTCGTCGGCGCCGCTGTAGTGGAAGTTGTCGAACACGACCCCGGCGGGCGCCGCGTCGGACGTGCCCCGCCCCGGGCCGGGGGTGCCGCCGCCCGGTTCCTCGCCCCAGACGAGCGCGCCGCGGTGGTACGCGGTGACCAGCTTCGACGGCGCGTAGTGGGTGACCTTGGCGTCGAACGAGCGGTCGTTCGCCTGGTTCAGCTCCTTGCCGTCGAGCCGGTAGAGCTGGAGTCCGATCGCCTGGCTGGTACCGCCGGGCGCCAGCTTGCCGGCCCCCTGCGTGAAGCCGATCTCGAGGTAATGGTCGGCGTTGGCCGCCTTGCCGGTGGTAGCGCCTATCTTCTGGGTGATGTTCGAGCAGCCGACACTCGTCTGGACGCAGTTGGCGCCGTACGCGGCCCCGTCGTCCGCGGTGAAGTAATACCGAAGAGTCACGTCGCCGAGGGACACGGTCTTCTTGGAATCGTTGATGACTTCCAGCCACGGCTTGGCCGTACCGGTCCTGGCCTGGGCATCGGTCCGGTACCGGACCGTGAGCTGCGCGGACCCGGAGTCGTCGGAATCCCACCACGTGAAATAGGCCGCGGTGCCGCCGGCGACGAGTACGGCCATGGCGAGCAGTATCTTGAAAACGGCCCGTCCGCGTTGACGGGAATTGCGGCGGACGCGGCTCACTAAAGCTCCTTGGCGAGATGGAGATGCAGGGTCGGCGCCGGTACACGCGCTTCGCATCACATTCAACGAATGGTCACATTCCGCACCATCGTAACCATCGCCCGCCGGGGTCCCCGAGCCGTCGGAAGCCTGCCGGTTCGCCCCGTTCACCCTTGCCGGCCGGGACCGGGGCCCGCGTCCGGCACGCCCCGGTCCGACTCCGTGACGGAGCAACTGCTATAGGTGTTCTTTATCACTGCTTTACCATCTGCATGCATCCACAAAGCCCGACCGGCCCTGATTTACCGGGGCCGGAGGGCTCGATGATCTCCAATTACATGATCGCGAAGACCTGTCGGCCGGATTGGACCTGTCCGGGCGGCCGTGCGCGTGAGGTAACTTCTTGTTCTGTTTTCACGGGATCCGCACAACATGCCGGTCTTGTGCGTTTGATGTGAAGCGGGGGGAAGACCTTGTCGGGCACCACTGCGCGCCGGGATCACCGTGCGCGCCGCGGCCGTCGTGCGCGCACCGAAGCGCCGCGTGCCACGAGCAGCCGGCACCGCAGGGGCCGCATCTCCCCCGACGAGGTGGGCGGTGCCGCCCTCTACGACACCGTGATCCTCGTTCCGGCGCGGAACGAGGAAGTCGGGGTCTTCACCTCGCTGAGGTCCCTGGCCTCCCAGACCCGGCGCCCCGATCTCATCGTCGTGGTGGTCAACAACTCGACCGACCGCACCGAGGAGTTCGCGCGCCAGTTCGCGGACGACGAGCAGACGCCGCCGACGGTCGTGCTGGTCCTCGACGACAATCCGCACAAGAAGGCGGGCGCCCTCAACCACGGCCTCCGCTGGCTCAGGGAGGCCGTCGGGGGCCGGCTGACCAACAAGGTGCGGCACGTCCTCGTCATGGACGCCGACACCGAGCTGCACCCGAAGTTCATCGAGCGGGCCCGCAACGTCATCGCGTCCGACCCGGAGCTCGGCGGCGTCAGCGCCGCCTGCCTCGGCCGCACCGGCCTGTGGCGCAACCCCTGGCAGCGGTACCTCCTCGGCATGCAGATCATCGAGTACGGCCGGGCCGCCAATGCCCGGTACCGCAGGGACGTCCACACCATGTCGGGGGCCGGTTCCTTCTACCGGGCCGAGGCCCTGCAGAGCCTGCTCGACTGGCGGGGCGAGGTCTTCTGGGAGGACCACAGCAATCTGGTCGAGGACTACGAGACCACGCTCGCTCTCAAGGAATCCGGCTGGAAGGTCACCGCCAACCAGCTCTGCATCGCGTACACCGACCTCATGCCCACGCTGCGCGAACTGATACAGCAGCGCGAACGGTGGAGCCGCGGCACCGTGGACACCTTGCGTGCCCGCGGCTGGACGAAGTTCACCTGGCATTCCATCGCCACCATGATCCTCGGGCTCATCGGTGCCGCATACATTCTGGGGTGGGGCTCGCCCCATCTCGTGATGGCCGCGAAAAACGGCTTTTCCCAGCGGCCGCTCTTCCTGCTGCTCTTCGCCTTCTGGATCGTCTATCCCGCACTCAGGGTACGGAATCTCGGCTGGAAGGCCATGCTGGTCGAGGCCCTGCTGATTCCGGAGCTGGTGTTCACCGTGGTGCGGACCTACTGGCTCGTCTCGTCCATCGTGAAGTCCTATGTGACCCGCGTATCCGCGTGGAAATGATTCAAGGAGAACAATGAATTCCCTCAAGGGCCTGGGGGTCTGCGCGGTGCTTGCGGGCATTGCCTATGCGTTGACCCGGGTGGCGGACACCGACCAGCTGCTGCTCGGCGTCACCGTCGTGATCATCACCGTGTGCCTGATCACGTACGCGGCATCCATCAGGCGGCGCCGCAGGGACTACCGCGTCGCCGGAGAGTAGGCGCGGGCCGAGGAATCCGGGCATGGCCTGCGTACGGGCGTTCCTCCGGGAGGAGGCGGGCGGCCGCTTCCGGGGCGCCGGTGGTGAGCAGGTGGTGGATCTCCTTCGCGAGCGGGGTCACGTCGGTGATCGAGACCGTCCACTCGTCGGCGTAGCGGCGGGCCGCCTCGCCCGCGAGGCCGAGCTGGAGTGAGCGGTGGGGCAGCGCGCGCAGGTGCCGACGCGGTCGATCTCGACCGCGAGGACGCACTCCTGATCGGGCTTGGCGGCCCAGCCGCAGCGGTACATCATCCACAAGAACGAGGGTTTGATCCAAGTCAAGCAGTGTTCATAGTCCTTTTCTGTCTGGTCGAATTCGCGCAGGTCAGGCGGTCGGCCATCCCGAAAGTGTGACGCCCCTCGGGCAGCAACGCCCCATCGGCGAACCGATCCGGGGGCGGAAGGTCAGCAGTCAGCCCCACCCTCGTCTCACGCCCCCCGGCATGGGTACGGTCTCTGTCGTGTCCGGCGCGCGCCGGTTGGTCACCAGTTGGTTGCGCGCGGCGGAAGGTCGCGCACGACTTGGGGAGTTGGTACCGGCATGGCGTCTGACGCTGCACGGGCATCGCTAGAGGGCTTCACCACGGCAGGAGCGGCAGAGGTGATGATCACCGCCTGCCGGTCGGCGAAGCTGGACCCCGGCGGCGCCGAGTTGATCCGCTTCGGGGAGAACGCGCTGTTCCGGCTGGCTTCCGATCCGGTGATCGTGCGGGTGGCCCGGTCGGCGGAGTACTTGCCATCGGTGAGGAACGAGGTAGCGGTATCGCGTTGGCTGGCGCAGGAGGGATTTCCCGCTGGCCGGGTGGTGGATGACCTCGAACAGCCGCTTCTCCTCGACGGACACCCGGTGACCTTCTGGCATCTGATCAACGAGGGTGCCCGTAAGCCGACGTACGGAGAGCTGGGTGCGGTTCTCCGGGACCTCCATTCGCTGCCGCTCCCCGCCGGGCTGGAACTTCCGCCGTACGACGTGTTCGGCCGGTCGGATCTCCGGATTGAGCGAGCGCGGGGCGTGCCGGATGACGACCGAGCGTTCTTGCGCGAGCGCCACGAACAGCTACGGCAGGAGATCACGAAACTCCGTTTCGACTCGGCCAAGGGCCCTGTTCACGGGGATGCCCACAGACAGAACCTCATGGTGGACGATCGGGATCGTGTCATCCTCATCGACTTCGAAGGCTTCAGCTTCGATCACCCCGAGTGGGACCTGATGGTGACGGCAGTCGAGCATCACAGTCTGCGGTGGCAGACCAAGAAACAGTACGCCGACTTCGTGAAGTCCTACGGGCGTGACCTCCGGGACTGGCCCGGCTTTATGACGATGCGCGGCATACAGGAGTTCCACATGACGACGTGGCTCATGCAGAACGCCGCTGAGAACACAAAGGTTGCTGAGGAATACGCACGGCGTATCGCTTCCCTACGGGATGACGACTCGCCGCGGAACTGGCGTCCTTGGTAGAAGGGGTTTACTCCTCTTCGAGACGGGCGATTGCCTCTCGTACGCGCTCGTTGAACTCGGCCACGGCTCGGTTGCCGGAGTGAGCGTTGACCTCGGTCTGAAAGTCTCCGACGTAGCGTTGGAAGCGGGCAGACTGGAGGGAGTCGCCTGCTTCGACCGCCAGGCCGGCTGTGGTGAGAGCGCTTTCCAGTTCGCCGTTGAGGAGTTGGCTCTGGGCGAGGACCATGCGGCAGAAGCCGACGCTCCGTGCGTACTTGGGATCGGTGATGTCCACGGCCCGTTGAGCATGACGTAGGGCTTCCTTGCGCTGCTTGAGATCGCGGAAGCAGTGGCAGAACTCTCCCATGAGCTCGGCCGGGGTGAAGTACGAGAGCCATTCAGGGTCGGTCGTGGTATCGGCCCGCTCAAGGTACCGCTCGGCCTCATTCATGGCTCGGCCCGCTCCGACGGGATCGGCGGCGTTGGACAGGGCGCGCGCCTCCATGGAGGCGAACATGGCCATGGCCCGCGGGGTGGCTCGGCCCCTGGCGCCTTCGAGTGCGGCACGCGCCAGCTGGGTCGACTGCGCGTAGTTCCCGAGGTAGTTCGCCTGGTGACTGAGGTTGGAGAGGATGCGGCCGCCGAACATGCGGTCATCCGTGAATTGAGACAGGCGCAGGGTCGCAGTCAGATAGCGGTGGGCGATCCGGTGATTCCCGGAGTCGTATGCGGTCCAGCCGAGTAACTGAGCAATCTCCGAAGCGGCACCGAAAAGCGCAGTGCCTACCTTCTCGCTGTAGCTGACACTGAGCAGGGGCAGCACTTCGTGACGGAAGTAGTGCCGCAGCGCCTTGTGCCCGTGTCCACCGCCGAACTGGAAGTCGAGCTCCATGAACATCTTGCCTGCTGTGCGGATTGCCCGAACGTCGCGCATTCCCACGCGCTGACGCCCTGGCCGGTCGGCGGTGATGCCGTCAGGGCGAGCGGTGATCCAGGACAGCACCGCCGCGTTCAAGTCGCCGTCGGCGATGATCAGCCCCCGGGCCTCGGGAACATCCGAGCTCTCTGAACTCAGGCTGTCCAACCTGGCCAACGCTTCCGTGGATGTGGCGGGGTAGCTCTCGGTCATGGCGGCGGTCGTGTCGGTCCCGCCGAAGAACCCCAGATCGCTCGGGCTGATGCGCCGTTGCAGCTTGGCGCTGAGGGCATTCGCCATGATGGCGGCCGTCTTGGGCTGGATACCTGATCCATCGCGCCACCGCTGCACGGAGACATGAGTGGTGCCGAGCATCTCGCCGCGTTGCAGGGCGAGATCTCGCATGCGCTTGGCCAGACCCTTGTTCGAGACGTTGGCCTCATCCATGAGTGAGATCAACTGCGCGTTCGGCTCTCGGTCCATGTCCCTTGCCAACCCCTGGTCGACGGCTGGGGTTCATCGTGGCACAGCCGACCATCACCAGGGGTTCATTCGTGAACCCCCTTACCTGCCCTGGGTGTTCGCATGGACCCCCTGGTGAACGCTCCCGCTCTCCGACGCGAAGCCGTTCACTGTTCGTCACACGGCAGCGGAACAGAGGTTCCGTCGACGGACGGAGGGCGAGCAGTGAGATCAAGAAAGATCGGAGGCACGGCAGCGGCCCTGTCTGCGATCCCCTCGTGCGACGTAACGCCATCTGCTCCACTGGAGTCGTTTCGGGCAATGACGCTCTTCCTCATCATCCAGCGTTTGGCCAATGCGGTGTGGTGGTCCCCGGGGGAAGCGGGCGGCAAGACAGTGTTCTGCCGCTTCAACCTGAACGCGGGATCCGGCGCTCACTCGCCGTAGAGAAAGCTGGCCGCTGCCCTTCGTGCAGCCTCCCTGCGCGACCGCGGGAGGCAGGCAGCAGGCCCCTGCCGGAACAGGAACTGACCTCCCTGTCCGGCCCGACGCGGCCCCTCCCCCGGGCCCCCTCCCGCGCGAGGGGCCGCGTCCAACGAATCACCACAAGCCGCACCGACGGCTTCGAAAAGAGAAGGGCGTACCTGATGGCACGGGTGTTGGGGTTGACGGTTCGGCCCGGGGACATGGTGGGCGTCCGCGGCGGGTGGGCGGAGGTTAAGGCGATCCGGGCGGACCTGGATCGCTTGGGCAAGCGGGAGGTGGTCCTGGTTCTCAAGGGTGCGCGCTCGATGCGGGTGGGCGCGACGGAGCAGATCGACGTCCTGCGCAATCCGCGCGGGAGGCGGTGATGGCCGTCAGGTCCGTATTCCGGTTCGTGAACTGGGTGTTGCTCCTCGACACGTCAGGGAGTCCGCCGATCTTTGAACTGGAGTGCATTTCGTGCGGCACGTCGTCCGAGGCGTCGGAGGCCCCGGACGGGCCGCAGGAGTGGGCCCTGAAGCACGCCGGTCGCAGCGGGCACGAGATGTTCAGGGCGGTGCATACAAGCTCCTTCCGCGCGACGCGGACCGAAGTGCGGCCGTCGCCCCCGTAGACCGGGCAGGGCCGTCAGACGGCTCCTGCCCCCCGAGTCCTCGGTACGGGCTCCACCGATTGGCAGGTCGGCCCGTATTTGAGAGAGGCGGTGTTGTCCGTGCACCGCCTGCGGTCCTGCTCCGGTTGGTTACCGGAGCAGGACCTCGCCACACAGCCGGGCATGAGACCGGACCACCCCTGAATCCTTGGCAGGTGGGGGTGGTCCGGAAGGGATCCACGAGTGACCCCGGTGCCGATGGTACCGGGGCGCTCGTCGTGCGTTCACGTGACGCCCCACAAGACCACGATCATCCAAGGTTCTTTGAGGGGTGGAGAGTTGATGTTCGGGCCGGGCGACGAGCCGTTCGAGATCGGCAACGTGGAATTCGGGGCTGAGGAGTTCGATCCGGACGCGACGCTGTGGGTGCGCGGGGTGGACTACGTGACGGGCTGGGCTGCGGCGCGTGACGCGGCGGCGGAGCTCGGTGCGGCGCTGGTGTCGGCGGGCGTGGATGCGTCCGGGGTGCGGCTGCGGGCGGGCTCGGCGGCGGACGGCTCGGGAGTGGTGCGGCTGGAGCTGTCGACGGCGGCGGCCGTGGAGGTGACGCGGCTGGCGGTGCGGTTCGGGAAGGCGAGCTGAGCAGCGCTCTTCGGGCCTCAGCCATGGTGGGCCTGGTCGTGGATGTCGGCGGGTGCTGCGGTGCTGGCCGGCTTGGGCCTCGGCCACGGAAAGTCAGCCACACCCCACGTGAGCCTCATCCCCGTGGAGGGTTGAGAAGTTCAGGCGCGGGCGCGGCGGGCGGCCGGGGCCTTGTCCGGCGTGATCCGGTAGGCGAGTTGGGCGCGGTCGGCGCTGACGCGGAGCTCTTCGAGGAGCAGCGGCTGGTCGTCGGTGCCGTGGGTGGTGCGGGTGGCGTGGAGGACGGCGGTGGCGTCGGTGAGCTGGAGGGTGGCGCGTTCGTCGGGCCTGGGGATGCGGGCGCCGACGGTCTCTGACCACCACAGCTTGTGCCCGGCCTTGGCGAGGACCGCGTAGATGTCCGTCGGCTGGCTGTCCGGCGCCTCGCTCAGCTCCGTGCCCTCGGCCGTGCTGAAGGGGATCAGCACCCGGTGCATCAGGCGCGTTCCCGTCTTGGGGTCGGCGAGCAGCCAGTCGCAGGCGAAGAGCGCTTCCCCCTCGTCCAGGCCCAGTTGGGGGCCGGTGACTGCGGTGGTGGTGCGGTAGGCGGCCGGTTCCTCGACCGGCTCCCACACCTCGTCCCCGAGCATGCTGAACGTGCGGCCGGTGCTGGTCACGGCTCGGTTGATGGTGTTGACCGGTGCGGGCAGGGCGCGGACGTAGCTGCCCTTGCCGTGGATGACCTCGATCAGCCCCTCGGAGCGCAGGGCGGCGACGGCGTTGCGCACGGTCGGACGGGAGACCCCGTAGCGGTCCATGAGCTGGGACTCGGAGGGGACGAGCGCGCCGGGCGGGATCTCGCCCGCGGTGATGGCGTTGCGGATCTCGGCGGCGACCTGCTGGTACAGGGCGCCGGGTCGCTGGATCTCTCCCACTGTCGAACTCCCTTTGCGTGAACGGGTCGTTGGTCTTACGTCACTCGTCAGCATAAGTGCTTGCGCGGTTGCTGCGGTAGGTGCATAGTCATCACTCGTCAGCACGAGTGACGTCCTGATGGTGAGGGCGTCTGATTGGCCAAGGAGGCCAACACCCCATGCAGTCCATCCCTGTTGATGTCTCCCGGCTCGGCGTACTGCGGTGCGCTGTCGCGCCGGAACCGAAGCTCACCGGCTTCGAGACCAAGGAAGTCAAGAAGGACAAGGAGGGCAACACGGTTTACACCGCGGCCGTCACGGTCCGGCAGGAAGGCCGCCGGATCTCGGTCATCGAAATCTCCGTCACCGGCGAGCCGAAGGGCGTCGTGGAGGGCGGTGAGGTGCGGGTGACGGGCCTGGAGGCGTTCTCCTGGGCCATGGGCGACCGGCACGGCATCAGCTTCCGCGCCGCCGCCATCACCCCCGTCCCGGGCCGCAGGCGTCAAGGCGGGTGGCGTCTGATGGCGCCCGTCACGCTCACGTTCTTACTCGCGGAGTCGATCACTTCCGTGGAGAAGGGGGTGGCGGTGCTGCTGATGACCGGGGTGGGTGAGGAGGCGTGAAGGACACAGCCGTTCTCCCGCTGATGGTGACGCTCGGGATCATCACCATCCTCTTGGTCCGCTCCCGCGACGTGCGCTGGTGGGAGGCCGTACTGATCGGCCTGTTCGGCACCTACCTGGGTCGAACCCCGGCGATCTTCGCGCTCAACAGCTTCGTGACTTGGTCCCTGCCCTGCTTCACCCACACCCACCCCTGACCGAGGCCCCGCATGCCCCTGCGCCCCGCGTGGTGCCCCATCTGCAAGGGCGAACGGAGCCTCAAGACCTGCTCCGGACGACCCGGCAGGCCGCGGAGGCCAGGGCTCCGACCGCCGAAGGCGTCAGTCGCCGTACGGGCGTTCTTCCGGGAGGAGGCGGGCGGCCGCTTCCGGGGCGCCGGTGGTGAGCAGGTGGTGGATCTCCTTCGCGAGCGGGGTCACGTCGGTGATCGAGACCGTCCACTCGTCGGCGTAGCGGCGGGCCGCCTCGCCCGCGAGGCCGAGCTGGAGTGAGCGGTGGGGCAGCGCGCGCAGGTGCAGATCGCGCTCGGGATCCCACTGGACCCTGACCGGCGAGGACTTCAGCTCGCGCTGCCACGTCTCACGGTCGGGATGCACATCACGGTCGAAGTGCGACAGACAGGCGTTGCCCAGCGCCCAGTCGAAGCCGGCGCGGTCGATCTCGATCGCGAGGACGCACTCCTGATCGGGCTTGGTGGCCCAGCCGCAGCGGTACATCATCCACAAAAACGAGGGTTTGATCCATGTCATCCGGTCGCGCTTCCACGCCGGAGGGAAGCGGCCGTCGCGGGCGGCGGGGTGGCCGAGGTGCGGGGCGTACGCCTGGTAGACGGTGATGGTCGTCGCGGTGTGCGCCGCCCGGATCCGGCGGTTCTGATCGTGCATGCGGCAAGTCTGGCGGTGATCCGGGCGGCGGGGAAAGCGAATTAGCGGCTGTCCCGGCTCTGCCGGTAGCGCTCGCCGACGACGCCCTGATCGGTCTCCCACCAGGGGCGCGTCAGCTCGGGGGCGGAGGCCGCGGGGGCCTCGGGGGTCGCCGGAGTCGCGGGGGCGGGGAGCGTGGCGAGCTCCTCGTCGAGCTGTCGGTCCAGCTCGGCCGTCCTGACCCGCTCGGCGCGGCGCCACTCGACGAAGACGGCGATGAGGAAGGGCATGCCGACGAGCTCGGCGATCGTCAGCATCAGTCCGCCGCCCAGCGCCTGGTCCCGCTCCGGGCTCGGGCCCCAGCCCCGCTGCTGCGAGCCGTACCAGCCGCCGGCGATCAGGGTGCCGCTGGTCATCACGACGATGCCGGGGAGGGCGTCGACGAGCCCGTCGAGGAAGACGAGCAGTGCCCGTACGGGGTGGCTGCACCAAGCGGGCAGCAGCTCCTCGCGGGAGAGCATGGGCAGGACGAACAGGCTGCCCGCCGCGAGGAGGTGGAGGTACATCAGCCGATGGACCGACTCGTTCCGCAGGGCCGCCTCGAAGTAGGGCGTGAAGTAGATGCACAGCTCCGTGGTGAGCACGAGCAGGGTGCTGACCAGCGGGAACGTGAGCACTCGCACGACCGGTCCGCGCATCGCGCGCCCCAGCCGTTCGGCTCCGCGGGCGGGCAGCGCGCGGCGGGCGAGGGCGAGGGGGTCGCCGAGGGCGAGGCCGAGCGGTGCGATGAGGTCGAGGAGGATGTTCTGCACCGCGGCGGGCCAGAAGAGGACCCGGTCGTACACCGCGAGGGACGACAGGGTCGCGACGGCAATCGTCCCGAGCCCGACGGTCACGAACGCGAGCGTACGGGCGACGGGCCAGCGCTCCCCCTTCCGCGTCACCCGCAGGACGCCCCAGGCGTAGAGCCCGCCGAGAACGATGATGAGGGCGAGGCCGAAGGGGTCCGCTTGCCAGGTGCCGAAGGCCCGGGCGGGGGTGAGGTTTGTCAGTGCCACGGTCGCCCAGCGTAGCCCTGCCCGTAGTGGATCTACGGGCAGGTCAGGAGTGGCAAAGCGCAGGTCAAAGGCTTGGAATCCGTTCCCCAACCCGTGGGGGTGCTCAGAGTAGGGGACGGGTGCCGGGGTGGGCGGCGAAGTAGTCGCGCAGCCCCGGGAGCTGCGGGCGCAGCGGCCACGGCACCGTGCTGATCACCGCCAGCCGCACCTGCGGATAGCGCAGGCGGGCGAGCTCGAAGGACCGTACGAGCAGCCGCGTCGCCTCCGCCGGCTCGTGCAGTCCCCGCGGCGTCTCCTCCGCGGACTGCGGCGCGAAGCCGAACTCCGTCCACCACACCGGCTTGTCCCCGTCCCGGTAGGCGCGCATCGCCTCGGCCACCGCCGGGAAGTTGGTCACCCGGTCGATCCCCGGTGCCTCCTCCGACCAGGCGTCGGGGGCCCGCCCGTCCAGGCGCGGCCGCAGGGCGAGCACGTCGAAGTGGTCGCGGCCGCCCGCGGCGTAGATGTCGCGGACGAAGCGGTGGTCGGTGTGGCAAGGGCCGCCGAGCACCACGGGGGCGGGGTCGGGGACGGATCTGAGGCCCGCTGCGCAGGCGCGGAGGAGGGCCGCGTAGCGGGTGGTGCGCTCCGCGGGGGCGAGCACGCCGGTCGTGGCGGGCTGGTTGGGTTCGCACCACACCTCCCAGGCGAGGACCCGGTCGCCGTAGGTGGCGGCCAGCCACTTCGCCCAGGGGCGGATGGTGTCGGGGTCGTCGGGGAAGCGGGCGTGCGGGCCCCGGGGCGCGGCGCCGTTCCGGGTCCACAGGGGTGATTCGTGCAGGGTGACGAGGACGGCGATGCGGCGTTCCGCCGCCGCGTCGAGCACTCCCGCCAGGCGCTGGTTGTAGGGGTGCCCGGCGCCGGGGGCGCTGTCCTCGGGCTGGCTGCGGTGCCAGGAGACGTCGACGCGGACGACTCCGACGCCGTAGGCGCGCAGGGTGTCCAGGTCGCGGTGCAGGGCGGGGCTCGGCCTGCCGTCCTGCCAGTAGCCGTCCCCCGTGCCGGGGAAGGGCACGCCGAGGACGGGAGGCGTGGTGGTGTCGGCCGTACGGTCCGGTGTGAAGGGGGTGGTCGAGGGGGCCTTGCGGGCCGTGGTGGCCGGCGTTGCGAGAGCCGCTCCGGCGGCCGAGACGACGAACGTACGACGACTCATGGGGGTCAGCCTGACAGTCGCGGGCGGGCGTTCCCGTGCTCCGGGACGGCCGTCACCCGTACAGGTGGCTTCGCGCCCGGGTTCGTTCGAAAGGGAGAGGTTTGCCCTATCGTCCGCAGCCTCAGGTGGCCGGTGTCGTCGCCGCGGCGAGGAGCGCCCGGGTCGTGGCCGCTTCCGGGACTCCCAGGCGGGTGAAGACGGCGAGGGCCTCGCGGAGGTGGTCGTGGCCGCGTTCCGGGAGGCCGAGGCGTGGGAGGGCCTGGCCGAGTACGGCGTGGGCGAGCCCTTGGCAGTAGCTCTTGCCCAGGTCGCGGGCGATCCGCAGGGACTCCTCGGCGCAGGAGACCGCGTCCTCGTCCCGCTGCTCGTCGAGGCGGCACTCCGCGAGGCGCGCCCAGGCCAGCCCTTCCCAGCCGCGCTGGTGCTGGGCGATGAAGTGGCCGAGCGCGTCGCGCAGCCGGTCGGCGGCGAGCGCCGGGGCGCCGGTCCTGCGCAGCACGAAGCCGTGCTGATAGAGCGTCATGGCGATGGTCGGGCCGTTGCCGGTCGCCCCGGCCAGCCGGACGGCGTCCGCGGCGGCGCGTTCGGCCTGCTCGGGCTGGTCGAGGGCGAGGTGCACGCGGGCGGTGTTGGCGAGGACCCGTGCCTCGCTGCCCTTGTCGTCGAGTCCGTCGCACAGCGAGCGGGCGAGCTCCAGCAGCGGGAGCGCCCGGGTGGGGCGGTCGGTGGCGAGGTGGAGGATGCCGAGCGCGTTGGCGGCGAGGTGACGGCAGAGGGTGTCCCCGGAGTCCTCGGCGAGCCGCAGGGCGGTGGAGAGTTCGCGCTCGGCGGCGTCGTACACGTCGGTGAGGTAGTGGAGGTTGCCGAGGGTGTAGCGGGCGCGTGCCTCGACGCGGGGTTCGCCCCTCGCCTGCGCGGTGTCGGCGGTGAGCTCGGAGAGGCGGCGCAGTTCCTCGCGGTGGGCGGGGCCCTCGATCAGGCCGGACCAGGTGAGCAGCAGGTCGCCCGCGGGGCGCAGGGCGTCGGGCGCGCCGGGTACGGCCTGGGCGAGGACGGAGGCCAGCGGTATGTGCTCGTGGCGCAGCCACTGCCGGGCGCCGTCGGCGTCGGCGAAGGGCACGCCGGGCAGGGTGACGGGGTGCAGGTGGCGCTGGAGCGCGTGGTCGGGTTCGAGGGTGCGGGAGGCGTTGCCGACGGTGGCGAGGTGGTGGTCGAGGAGCCGTTGGACGGCGGCGTGGCGCTCCTGCCCGCTGTCGGTCTGCTCGGCCTGACGACGCGCGTAGAGCCGGAGCAGGTCGTGGTAGCGGTAGCGGCCGGTGGCGTACGACTCCAGCATGCCCGCGTCGGCGAGGCCCTCGGCGAGGTCCTCGGCGGTGAACTCGTCGCAGCCTAGGAGGGCGGCGGTCGCCGAGAGCGACAGGTCGGGGGCGGCGGCGAGGGCCAGCAGGCGGAAGGCCCTGGCCTGGTCGTCGGCGAGGTGGCCGTAGCCGAGCCGGAAGGTGGCCTCCACGGTGAGGTCGCCGGCCTGCAGTTCGTCGAGCCTGCGGCGTTCGTCGTCGAGGCGGGTGACGAGGGAGGCGATGGTCCAGCCGGGCCGGGAGGCGAGCCGGGAGGCCACGATGCGCACGGCGAGCGGCAGATGGCCGCAGGCCGCGACGAGCGCGGCGGCCGCCCGTGGCTCGGCGGCGACCCGCTCGGCTCCCACGATGGCGGCGAGCAGCGAGAGGGCCTCGGGGGCGGTGGCGACATCGACGTGGAAGTGGCGGGCGCCGCCGAGGGTGATGGCGCGGGACCGGGTCGTGACGAGGACGGCGCAGCCCGCGGTGCCGGGGAGCAGGGGGCGGATCTGGGCGGCGTCGCGGGCGTTGTCGAGGAGGAGCAGGACGCGCCGGTCGGCGAGCACGGAGCGGTAGAGCGCGGCGCGTTGGCCCAGGCCGTCGGGGATGTCGGGTTCGGGGACGTCCAGGGCCTGGAGGAAGTGGGACAGGACGCTGCCGCTGTCGGCGGGGTGCGGCCCGGCGCCCTGGAGGTCGACGTAGAGCTGGCCGTCGGGGAAGTCCGGCCGGGCGGCGTGGGCGGCGTGCACGGCGAGCGTGGTCTTGCCGACGCCGCCGATGCCGGTGAGCATGGCGATCATCACGGCGGGCCCGGAGGTGTCGGTGAGGGCGGCGCGCACGTCCTGGACGAGCTCTTCGCGGCCGGTGAAGTCGGGGATGCCGGCGGGCAGCTGGAAGGGGACGGCCACGGGGCGGCCGGGGCCCGCGGGCTCGGCCGGGGCCGGCGCGGGGTCGGGGCCCGTGGGCGGGACGTAGGCCAGTGCGGGGTCGGCGGCGAGCACCCTGGCGTGCAGTTCGGTCAGTTCGGGGCCGGGTTCGACGCCGAGCTCGGCGACCAGCAGGCGCCGGGTGTCGGCGTGGACGGCGAGGGCGTCGACCTGGCGTCCGCAGCGGTAGAGGGCGAGGATCAGCAGGGCGCGGAAGCGTTCGCGCAGGGGGTGTTCGGCGGCGAGGGAGCTGAGCTCGGGGACGACCTCGGTGTGGCGGCCGAGGGCGAGGGCGCAGTCGAAGAGCCCTTCCTGGGCGACGAGGCGGGCCTCGGAGAGCCGGTGCCGCTGCCGTTCGGCGTACGGGCCGGGGAGGCCGGCCAGCGCGGCGCCGTGCCAGAGGTCCAGGGCGGCGGCGTAGCGGCTGTGCGCGGTCTCGGCGTCCCTCGCCTCGCGGGCGTCGGCGGCCTCGGCGAGGCGGCGCTGGAAGACGACGGCGTCGACCTGTTCGGGCGGTATGCGCAGGGCGTAGCCGCCGCCGGAGGAGACGAGGACGGTGGCCGGGGTCCTTGCCACGCGGCCGGGTTCGAGGAGGTTGCGCAGGCGGGAGGCGTAGGTGCGAATGGTGCCGAGCGCCTGAGGCGGTGCCAGTTCGCCCCACAGGGCGTCGATCAGTTCGTCGCTGGAGACCGTGCGGCCTCCGCGCAGCAGGAGGACGGTGAGCATGGCGCGCTGCTGGCGCGCCCCGAGCTCGATCTGCCGCCCGTCGAGCTGCGCGCGCACCGGGCCGAGCAGCTGGAAGGAAAACTGTGCTCCGGTTGTTGCCCCGCTGGCGCCCATGTCTCCCCCGACCTCGCCGCGCACACTCCGCCCGGCGACAAGGGGGACAGTATCTCAGGGCTCCGCGCGGCAGGAGCCGCCCGCGGCCCTGCCCGGCGTTCATCTATTGATCGTCTGTTGATCGCGGTGCCGCATACTTCGGGAAAAGACCGTGTTCCACCCGCATGACAGGAGTTCCGCATGAGCACCGAGGCCCCGAAGCCCACCGAGGCCGCGCAGCCCGCCGAGCAGAACACGCCCAGCGAGCAGGCCATCCTCGCCGGGCTCGGCGCGCCCATCGAGCACACGGAGGGCGCCCCGATCCCGGGCACGGAGCACAGCGGTCCGATCCGCCCGACCCACACGACGGGCGCGCAGTAGGCCGCACGGCCGGGCCCGGTGAGCGGCCGGCACCGACGGGCCCCCGATCGCGAGAGCGGTCGGGGGCCCGTCGCATCTGACGGTCCGTTAAGGGTGCGCAAAGAAACCGTCCGCCCGCCTTCAAAGAGAGCGATTACCGGACAGGCGCACCCCGTCTTGTCCGCTCACCGCCCAGCGCTCATCCGCGCCTGTCACAGGCGTTTACGGGGGCGGCTCGCGATGCTCCCGCGACTCATGAGGCCTGCCGGAGCACGGCCCGTACGACCGAATGTCGCTCTTGAACGTTCACGCGGGCGGTCGGGATACTCCGGGAATTGACATGGACGCGACTAGCGCCTCCCGGCCACCACCGGGCGCGCATCGGCCGTCACGCCCCTGTCGTCACGTCACATGCACCCTCCGTGCCCGGACATCGGTCCCACCGGGCACCCCCCACAGGAGGTCTCGTGAAACGTCCTCGCATATCCGCACGCCGCTCCGCCATGGCCGGTACGGCCGCCGCGGTCCTGGCGACCGCCGCACTCACCCTGCCCGCCGCCCACGCGACGCCCGCCCCGGCCACGCACTCGGCGGCCGACGTCGCGTCGGCCAGGGCGACCCTGAAGGCGCAGGCGTCCATCCCGGGCACCGCCTGGTCGACCGACCCCAGGACCAACAAGGTCGTCGTCACCGCCGACAGCACCGTCCGCGGCGCCCGGCTGGCCCAGCTCGACAAGGTCGTGGCGAGCCTGGGCGACAAGGTCACGCTCCACAGAACCGCCGGGCAGTTCCGTCCGCTCATCGCGGGCGGCGACGCCATCTGGGGCAGCGGGGTGCGCTGTTCGCTCGGCTTCAACGTCACCAAGGACGGGCAGCCGTACTTCCTGACGGCCGGACACTGCGGCAACGCCTCGAGCACCTGGTCCGACTCGCAGGGCGGCGCCGAGGCGGGCACGACCGAGAGCTCGACCTTCCCGGGCAACGACTACGCGCTGGTGCGCTACACGGGCTCGGCCGACCACTCCAGCACGGTGGACCTCTACAACGGCAGCCAGCAGAACATCAGCCGGGCCGGTGAGGCGACGGTCGGCGAGCAGGTACAGCGCAGCGGCAGCACCAGCGGTCTGCACAGCGGCCAGGTCACCGGCCTCAACGCGACCGTCAACTACGCGGAGGGCACGGTCAACGGCCTGATCGACACCTCCGTGTGCGCCGAACCGGGCGACAGCGGCGGCGCCCTGTTCGACGGCGACACGGCGCTGGGCCTCACCTCGGGCGGCAGCGGTGACTGCTCGTCCGGCGGCGAGACCTTCTTCCAGCCGGTCCCTGCGGCCCTCCAGGCCCTCGGGGCGCAGCTGCCCTGATCCTCCACCGGACAGCTGCACCGCCCGGCAACCGGCACACGGCCCCTGTGCGCGCCTTTCGGCGCCAGGGGCCGTTCGCCGTGGCCGGGCCCGGGTCAGTTGACGCGGCCGTACCAGACGCTGTTGCTCCAGATCTTCTCCAGCCGGACGGACGCGCCGGGCTTGGGCGAGTGCCAGATCTTGTTGTCCCCGGCGTAGATGCCCACGTGGTAGACGTTGCTGCCGGAGTGGAAGAAGACGAGGTCGCCGGTCTGGCGGGAGCCCGCGGACAGGTGCCGGGTCCTGTTGTACTGGTCCTGGGCGGTGCGCGGCAGGTTCTTGCCGACCTTCTTGAACGAGTAGAGCGTGAGGCCCGAGCAGTCGAACCGGTTGGGGCCCGCGGCGCCGTACTGGTAGGGCGAGCCCTTCTTGGACGCGGCGACCTTCAGCGCGGCCTGACCAGGCGTCGCCGCCTGGGCGTCGGCCGCCACACCGGGCAGCAGCATCGAGGCGGTGACGGTGGCGGCGGTGAGGACGGTCGCGGCGCCGGCCCTGGACACGAGCGTGGATATGCCGGGGAACGCAGACATGTCAAACCCTTCGTCATCCGCCTGCGAAAGATGACCTGTCGGGTTCGGGCTGTCGAAGTTGCCCGGCCACATCCGTGGCTTCACCCCAAGGACCACCGCCATCGTGGTCCGCCGTACCTGGGTCTCCCGCTCCTGCCGATCCATTCGGTCTGCTCCGCACCCGGAACGGCGGCAGGACTCGGCGTCCGCCCGGGGTGCCCGTCTCGGTGACGGGATCTTGTGTTCGAGTCACGATCCTGCATCACGAAGAGCCGGAAACCGGAGCCAGGACGGCTTTCTGTGAACTTCTTCACTTCCCGGCATTCATGGAACCGGGGTACTTTCCCGTCGCACGCAACCCGGGCAACTCCCAATTCAATCTTGGGCGTTGCGGGAAATCCGAAGACTGAAATCCAGTCATACGGCCGCGCCGGCTGCGAGTACGCGCACGAGGGCGGGACGTCTTTGCGTCAGAAATACACGACCACGGGGAACGCGTGGTTCGCCGTGACAGCGTGAGGGTAGCCCTACGGCATGCTCACCCTAGGGATCGAGGAGGAGTATCTTCTGCTCGACCCGGCCACCGCACTGCCCGTTCCCAAGGCAGAGCAGGTCTGCGCAGCGGTGGACCTGGAACCGGTCGTGCACGAGCGGGAGATTCAGGCGGAGTTGTTGCAGGCCCAGGTGGAAGTGGCCACTCCGGTCTGTGCGGACCTGGCGGAGGCCAGCGGGCATCTGCTGCGCCTGCGCCACGCCGTGAGCTCCGCCGCCAAGCGGAACGGCTGCCGGATCGCCGCGAGCGGCACGTCACCCCGCGCGGGCCTGGTGCCCATACCCGTCACCCGGAACCCGCGCTATCTGGCGATGCGCGGCCGGGCGCCCCAACTGGTCGACGAACAGCTGGTCAACGGGATGCACGTGCATATCGCCATCCCGGACCGGGAGATGGGCGTCGCCGTCCTCAACCGCGTCCGCCCCTGGCTGCCGGTGCTGGTGGCCATGGCGGCCAACTCACCGATGTGGCACGGCCAGGACACCGGCTTCGCCAGCTGGCGCACCGTGGTCTACAGCCGCTGGCCCGTCTGCGGCCCGCCCCCGCACTTCACCGATCTCGCCGACTACGAGGAGCGTATCCAGGCGCTGTTCGTCGCCGGGGCGATCAGCGACCGGGGACAGCTGTACTGGCAGGCCAGGCTGTCCGACCGCTATCCCACGATCGAGGTGCGCTGCCTGGACGTCCAGCTGCGCGCCGACGACGCCGTGATGTTCGCCGGGATAGTGCGCGGCATGGTGGCGACCGCCATCCGCGACGAGAAGAGCGGCCGCCGGATCGCGCACTGCCCGCCGGAGCTGCTCAGTGCCGCGAACTGGCACGCCGCCCGGCACGGTCTGGAGGGTGTGCTCGTCGACCCCGAAGGCAGGCGCCGCGGCGCCGACGACGTCGTCCGCTCCCTGCTCGGGCACATCGGGCAGGCGCTGGAGGAGGCCGGTGACATCCGTCAGGTGAGCTCGCTGGTGCACCGTCTGCTGCGGCGGGGCACCCCGGCGGACCGGCAGCGCCGGGTGCTGGCCGCCGACGGCATCAAGGCCCTCACCGACCTCATCACCGAACCGTGACCGGCGGCCGCCACGAGCCGCCGGGCCGTGCGCCGCCGCCTCAGTGGTGCGGATCGCCCTCGATCCGGCCGCCCAGGGCGCGCGCCGTGGCGGGGAGATGGCGGACGCGGGTCGCCAGCAGCAGGACGGCGAGGCCCAGATACACATAGGTCAGGACGAGCCGGGCGGACTCCCCCGGCAGGGCGAACTGCACCGCGAAGAGGACGAACAGCCCGGCGGCCTGGAGGCGGGCGAAGCGCAGGTCGAGCAGGACCACCACGGCCAGGACGGTCTGGGCGGCGGTCAGCGCGACCTCGTCGACCTGCCGGGTCACCAGCGGCAGCGCCGCTCCGCCGCCGCCCAGCGCATGGGCCAGGGGAAGGCAACCGACCAGCAGCGTCCACTGGTTGACCTTGCTGGACAGCAGCGCGCCGAGCCCGTCGCTCGCCCGCAGCCGCCAGGCGAAGACCACGGCGACGATGAGCTCCGGGGCCTCCGACGCCAGCGGCGCGAGCCACTGCACCAGGACGAAGCGGTCGATCCCCAGCGAGGCCCCCGCCTCCACCAGACCGTTGGCGAAGGGCTCCGCGCAGGCGAAGACGACGGCCGCCGCGGCGGCGAACAGCGTCGCGGTGGTGGCGCGCCGGCGGGGCGCGGGCAGCGTGGCGAGCCGCGCGGGCACCCCGACGAGCTCCTCCATCTCGCCCGAGCTGCACTTGCCGATCCGGTAGAGGTAATAGCCGTACCAGGGGACGAGCACCACCGGGACGTACCAGCCGATCTCCCGGGTCAGCGGCATCACGAAGGCGAGGACGGCGGCCACCGCGAGGAACGCGACGTCGATGCGCCGGTGCGGCTCCAGCACGATCCCGGTGTCCGGCGCGGACCGCCGGCGCAGCGCGAGCGCCGAGGCGAGCGCGACCAACGGCCAGCCGACGCCGACGAGCAGCCGGTTGGCGCCGGTCATGTTGGCCGCGGCGTAGGCGGCGTACGAGGGGTCGGAGCCGGCCGCGTAGGCGAAGTACAGGTCGACGGCGTACTCGGGCAGCACGGCGATGAAGGCCAGCAGGGCGAGCGCGAGCGCACCCGCCATGTCGGCGCGGGCGGTCTCGGCCGCCCACATCAGCAGCAGCGCCGAGCACAGCACGCCCAGGCCGAAGACGGCCACGGCCCACCCGGGCGAGAGCTCCGTCCCGCTCAGCCGCAGCACCGCCGCCGGGACCGCGCCCGCGCAGGCGGCACCGATCCGTACGCCGCTCGCCGCCGCGGAGGGCACCCCTCGGGTCTCGCGCATGACGGGCTCCTTCGCGTCGCGCCTGTACCCGTCGCTCTATCAGCAGGTACCGGCCAAGCCGCGTGGACAGCCCGGCGCGGAGCCGGGCGACGCCCGTTCGGAGCAGACGGGCACGGTCGCGCGCAGGGGGCGGGACCCTTGGCCCCGCCGTCTCTATAACGCCGCTCGCGGAAGCTGCCGGCGGATGTTCCCCGCCCACTGCTGTCCCTGTCGGTCGGTCAGCGAACGAATGGTGTCCCCCTCCCTCCAGCTCCCTCGCGACCGCAAGATGCGGTGAAGTCGGCCAGGTCAGCGGCACCCCCGTGGCTGCTGACCCGCAGGTAGATCATGCAGGAGGGATGCGATCATTTCTGCTGAGAACTTTTTGCAGGAAAAACTCGCCTATGAAATCGGCTTCCCCTGGCGGCGCCGTTCGTGATATTGGGGGAACCTCCGTTGGACAAGGAAGCCCTTCAGGCATTGCTCCGGGAACGCCGGGGCCGCATCGCGCCGGAGGACCACGGGTTCCTGCGTCCCTCGCGTCAGGGGCGGCGCGCCCCGGGGCTGACCCAGGGCCAGATCGACCAGTTGCTGCACCGCACACACGGCACGTTCAACCGGCTGGAGACGGGCGCCTATCCCCATCCGCCGGAGGACCTGCTGCGCGACGTCGCCCGGCTGCTGGCGTTCACCGAGCACGAGTGGACGTCGCTGTGGCTCTACGCCGTGCACCGCGACCCGCCCTACCCGCTGCACCAGCGCTCGGGCACGGAGGTGCCCCGGGCCTGGCAGGACGTCGTCGAGGGCCAGTCCCACATGGCGTACATCAACGACCAGTCCTGGCGCGTGCTCGCGCACAACGAGGCGTTCACCGAGATGTTCCCGCGCCGCGAGGTGCCGGAGAACACCATGCGGTGGATGACACTCCACCCGGAGGCCCGCACGATCCTCACCGGCTGGCAGGAGCACTGGGTGCCGATGATCCTGCCGCAGATGCGCGCGGCCGTGGCCGCGCTGCCCCACGACGAGACGCTCGCCGAGCTGGAGGCGGACATCCTCGCCGACCCGGTGGTGGGACCGCTGTACGAGGCGGGCGGCCGGGCGTACGTCCACCCCGACGGCGACGAACGGCCGCTGCTGCACCCGGTGCGGGGCCCCGGCTGGGTGTCGCTGTGCAGCGCCGAGCCTCTCGCGTCACCGCGCGCCCGGCTTATGGTGCTGGTCTTCCGCCCCGGTGACCGGAGCGGCCCCACCCGCCGGCCCATGCTGCATGCAGGATGACCGTGCGGGGGCGGCCCGCGCCGGGCACCGGCACCGCCCCCGCCGGCCCAGGCAGAAGGCCGCCCCGACCCGTGGAGCTCCCGTGACAGCGCACGTCTCACGCCCCGCCATAGCCCTCCCCCGGCACCGTGTGACCACCGAGGACATCGTCGAGGACATCCGCGAGCACCACGCGGACCACCCACGGCTGGAGTCCGTGCTGCGCGTCGTCCGCGCCACCGGTGTCCGCACCCGGCAGTTCACCCAGCCCCTGGACTCCCCCACGGTCTCCGGCACCGCGTCGGTGGAGGAGCGCAACCGGGTGGCGTTCGCCGACTCCGCCGAGCTGGCCACCCGGGCGGCGCGGGCCGCGCTCGCGGACAGCGGCCTGGAGCCGTCGGCCGTCGACTGCATCGTCACCAGCCACTCCACCTCATGGGCCGTGCCGGGCCTGGACATCCACCTCATCGGCGCGCTCGGGCTGCGCGCGGACGTGCGCCGGGTCCCCATGACGTCCCTGGGCTGCGTGGGCGGGGCGCAGGCCCTGGTCCGCGCCACCGACCATGTGCGGGCGCACCCCGGGAGCCGGGTCCTGGTGGTCGTCGCGGAGACCATCAGCACCATCTACAACCACCGCAACACCGCCTTCGAGTCGATGATCTACAAGGCGCTGTTCGGGGACGGCTCCGGTGCCTGCGTCGTCACCGACGCCCCGCTCGGGCCCGGCCTGTGCGTCGAGGACACCTGGGAGTACCTGCTGCCGGAGAGCGGCAGCCGCTACCGGGGCCGGCTCGACGAGGCCGGTCTGCACTTCGACTCCACCCGCGCCGCCGCAGAGGCCACGGGCGAGGTGATGCCCGCCCTGGGCGCCTGGCTGAAGACCGTGCAGGAACCGCCCGCCGAGCCGCAGTGGGCGGTCGTCCACCCGGGCGGGCCGCGGGTCCTCGACGACACCGCGCGGGGCCTGGGCGTCGACGCGAAGATGCTGCGGCACTCCTGGGACAGCCTCGCGGAGAACGGGAACCTGGGCGGCGTCGCGGTCCTGGACGTCCTCGCCCGCACCTACGAGGACCCGCCGTGCGACGGCGAGCGGGGGCTGTTGCTGTCGTTCGGGCCGGGTTTTCTGGCGGCCGCGTGCCGCGGTCTCTGGCGCGCGTGAGGAACCCGGGAGCCGTGTCCGCACCGGGGCCGGGGAAAGCCGCCGTCAATGCGCCGAATCCGCGCGGAAGTTCTTCGGGACCAAGATCGCCGCCAGGGCCACCGCCACCGCGACGATGCCCACGGACACCAGCGCCGTGGTGGTCAGCGCGTCGTTGAACGCCGAGCGCGCCGTCGCCAGCAGCGCGCGGCCCACCCCGCTGTCGATGCCGAAGGAGCGGGCCACCTGGTCCGCGCCGCCCACCGACTGCCGCGCGGTCGTCAGGTCCGCGCCCCGCAGCCCTGCCGGGAGGCCGGTCATCCCGGAGCGGAACAGCCTGGTGTGGATGCTGCCGAGCAGCGCCACGCCGAAGCCGATGCCCAGTTCGTACGCGCTCTCCGAGACGGCGCCCGCCTGGCCCGCGCGCTCCGGGCGCACGGCCGAGACCATCACCGCCGCGGAGGCGGTGATGGCCATGCCGTCGCCGATGCCGAAGGTGACCAGGGCGACCGCCACCACGCCGTAGGCCAGCGGCTGCGGGGCCGCGGCCAGCAGCGCGAAGCCGCACAGCAGCGCGGCCAGACCCACCGTCAGCACGGTCCGCACGCCGATGCGGCGCAGCAGCCAGGGGGTCAGCAGTGACGAGGCGAGCAGGGCGAGGGCGACGGGTAGCGTGCGCAGCCCGGCCGCCAGGGCGTCGTAGCCGTGGACGTACTGGAGCCAGAGCGAGATCAGGTAGAGGGCGGCACCGATCGCCATCATCGCGGTGAGGGTGGCGAGCGCGGCGGCGAGGAAGGGGCGGCTGGCGAAGAGCCGGACGTCCAGCAGCGGGTCCGCGGCGACCAGTTGACGGCGTACGAACCAGGTGAGCGCCGCCAGGCCGACCAGCAGCGCGGCCAGGTCGACGGGCCGGAAGCCGGCCGCCAGGTGCTTGATGCCCCAGGCGGTGGCGATGACTCCGGCCACGGACAGCACGGCGGACCAGAGGTCGAGGTCGTGGTGGGAGGGGCTGCGGTACTCGGGGAGCAGCAGGACGGCCGCGACGACGGTGATCACGACGACGGGCACGTTCACCCAGAAGGCCGCCGACCAGGAGAAGGCGTTCACCAGCGCGCCGCCGACCAGCGGGCCGATCGCCGCGCCCGCGCCCGCGACGGCGGCCCAGACCCCGATCGCCAGGGTGCGTTCGTGGGCGTCGGTGAAGATGGTGCGGATCAGCGAGAGGGTGGACGGCATCACCATGGCCCCGCCGATGGCGAGCAGCACCCGGCCCGCGATCAGCTGGAGGACGCTCTCGGTGAGCCCGGCCGTGGCGGCGAGCACCGAGGCCACCCCGAACACGGAGAACCCGGCGACGAACAGCAGCTTCCGGCCCACCCGGTCGCCCACCGCGCCCGCGGTGACGAGCAGTCCGCCCAGCACCAGCCCGTAGATGTCGATGATCCACAACTGCTCCAGGGCGTCCGGCCGCATCTCCTTGATGAGGGACGGCAGGGCCACGTTGAGGATGGTGGCGTCCATGGCCACCAGGAGGAGGCTGGCGCAGAGGACCGCGAGCATCGCCCAGCGGGCGGGATCGGCCGCTTCCGGGCCGGAAGGGGCTGCCGAGGTGCCATGGTCCACGCGACGTCCCGTCCCTTCGGGGATCACGTGCGATCCCGGGACGGGGTGGTCCGCGTCCCGGAACGGAACCTAATCCGTCGTCCGGCGGGCCGCATCCCGGGAAGTGTCCCGCCCGGCGGCCGCGCGGTGCGTCTTCCCCGCCTTTTCCGCCGCTGTCGGTGGCACGGGTTCCGGTGAACTGCCGATTGGGCAGGGTGCCTCTACGGAAAGGAACGGAAAGGAGGTGCCCGTGGGACGTATCGCGGAGTCCGCCGGGGAGAAGGCGCGGAAGCCAGGGCACGGGGCCGGGCGGGATGTGGTCGTGATCGGGGCCGGTGTCGCCGGGACCAGTGTCGTGCTGCACCTGGTGCGCGCGCTGCTCGATTCGGAGCGCCCCCCGGTGCGGTCCGTCCGGCTGGTGGACCCCCACCCGGCGGGCTGGGGGCTGGCGTTCGGGGACACCGACCCGCTGCTGCTGTGCAACACCGCGGTCGAGATCAACTCCCTGCTCGCGGACCGGCCCGGCGACTTCGTCGACTACCTCCGCGAGCGCGGCTGGACGGGCGGGGAGAAGGACTGCGTGGCCCGGGCCCGGATGGCCGAGTACGGTCACGACCGCTACGCGTGGGCCCGGGAACAGGCGGCGGCCCGTGGTGTCGCCGTCGACCAGGTGCACGGCACGGCCGAGTCCGTCCACGTGGGCGGCGCGGACGGCGCGCAGCGGGTCCGGCTGGCCGACGGGCGCGAGCTGCGGGCCGACGAGGTCGTCGTCTGCACGGGCGTGCACCGCCCCCGCATACCGGACGGCTTCGCCGTCTTCGAGGGCCACCCGCACTATCTGGACAGCCCCTACCCGGCCGACCGGATCCGCCGGCTTCCGCCGGACTCGCGGGTGTTGGTGCTCGGCAGCCACCTGTCGGCGGTCGACGCCGCGCTGCTGCTGTGCCGTGACGGCCACCGGACAACGCTGACCTCGCCCTCGGGACTGCTGCCACCCGCACGGGTGTCGCTGTCGATGGCCGTACGCGACTTCCCGCCGCTGGAGCGGATCTCGCTGCTCGACCCGGACGACCCGCTGCTGGAGGAGCGGCTGACGCGCTGTGTGGTGGAGTCGGTCCGGCTGCTGGACCGGCGGCCGCTGCGGCTCCAGACCTCCCGGGCGGCCGACCCCGTACGGCGGCTGCGCGAGGAGACGAAGCTGGTGGAGGAGGGCGCCTGTTCGTGGGCGGACGTGATGGTGCCCCTGATCGAGACCGTGATCGCCCTCGCGCCTTCGCTGCGCCCCGCGCGCCGCCGGGCGCTGATGGCGCGCTTCTCCTGGTTCACCGGCCGTTACGCCACGGCGATGACCGTCGTCAACGCCCGCCGGCTGCTGGCCTGCTTCGAGTCCGGCGCGCTGCGCATGGCGGATTCCTATCCCTCCGGCGTCTCGTTCGCCCGGGGCGTCTGGCGGGTCGAACGGCCGGACGGGCACGTGGACTGCTTCGACTACGTCGTCAACGCCACCGGCTATCACCCGCCCGTGCTCCACTGGGACCGCGAGGGCTCCGCACTGCACCTGGGCGATCCGCCCGCGCGTGCCACGGCCGTCGACCATCTGGAGGGGGACCTCCGGGTGCGCCGGGCGGGCGGGGCGGCGCCGGAGCGGGTCTGGGTGGTGGGGGTGGGGACGCACGTCCGCATCCCGTTCGCCAATCACCTGCGCAATGTGGTGCGGCAGGCACGGCAGGTCGCGCGGGAGCTGTCGGGCGCGGAGATCCCCGTATGAGCCGGGGCGCTATTCCAGCAGCCCCCGCCGCATCGCCTCGGCGACGGCGGCGGCCCGGTCGGACACCCCGAGCTTCTCGTACAGCCGCTGGGTGTGGGTCTTGACGGTGCTCGCGCCCAGATAGAGCTCCGCGGCCACCTGGGGGATGCTCTTGCCTTCGGCGAAGCCGTGGAGCACCTGCCGCTCGCGCTCGGAGAGGACCGTGGTGTCGCGGTCCGCCCGCAGCCGGATCTCGTCGACGAGCCCGCCGGCCAGGTCTTCGGAGACCACCTGCTTGCCGCTCGCGACCTTGAGCACGGCGTCGACGATCTCGGCCCGCTTGGCGTCCTTGGCGAGATAGCCGGCGGCTCCCTCCTCCACGGCGCGGTAGACCACGGCGGCGTCGGTCGTGGCCGACAGCAGGATGGCGCGGGTCGGCAGCTGGTCGCGTACGAGGGCGTGCACGACGGCGATGCCGTCCATCGTGGGGATCCGGTAGTCGATCAGGGCGACCTGAGGTTCCAGCTCCCGGATCACCCGGAGCGCCTCCGCGCCGTCCCCGGCCTCGGCCAGCACCTCGATCCGGCCGCTGAGCCGCAGCCCGCGGGCGATGCCCTCGCGGTAGACGGGGTGGTCGTCGGCGACGACCACCGTCACCGGCGCGCCGGAATCGGACTCCATGGGACCGTCCTCCCGCATGCGCGCCGCCTCCGACAGCGGCGCCGTTCCTGTGGACCACGATAGGCCGGTTCGCCCGGGGCGGCCGGACGTGCCGGACGTGCCGGACGGCGGGGGGCCGGGGCACGCCGGCTCCCGTCAGCCCGGCGCCCCGCGGATGCGGGCCGCGGCGCGGGCCACCCCGCTGAGCCAGGCCTCGGCGTCGGCGATCAGCAGGGCCTGGGTGTCCGGGACGGCGGGCGTCCGGTGCGCGACGTAGCGCAGCGGCCCGGAGTCCTCGGGCGGGCAGGTGGCCGGAGGCGTCCGCGCCGGGTCCGCGCCGTCGCTATCACCGGCCCGCAGCGCGTCCGCGGCGCGGAGGACCTCCGCCGCCACCCGCTCGGCCAGGCCGGTCAGTTCGACGGTCACCGCCGCCGGCAGCGGCCCTTTCTGATGGCTCATCAGCATCAGGTCCCCGCCGTGCACCATGTCGTAGCCGACGGTCAGAACCGCCTCCCAGGGCCGGTCCGAGGGGTGCCGGTCCCCGCACTCGATGTGGTACTGCGCGGAGGACGCCTCCGCGAAGTGCATCGCGTGGCGCACGGACTGCTGCAGGTCGGCCGGACCGGGCGCGCCGCCGAGCCGGGCGATGACGGCGCGGCAGGAGGCGGCGCCCCGGGCGAGGAAGTCGGCCATGTCGCGCCGCAGTTCGCCCTGGCCGCCGTGGGGCCAGGCGAGGAGGCTCGCCACCGCGCCGATCGACCCGCCGAGGAGGACGTCGACGATCCGCACCTCGGAGATCCGCCAGTCCGCGGTGGACAGCTGGGTGAAGATCAGAACGAAGGCGACGGTGAACACCCCCTGGATCCAGGCCGGTCCGAGCAGGGGGGCCACCGTGAAACCGACGAGGACGACGACGAGGAGCGCCACCGCGTAGAAGAGGGGGACCTCACCGACGAGATAGAGCAGCCCCGCGGCGAGCACCGCCCCGACGGCCGTGCCGGCGAAGGCCGGGCCCAGGCCCGCGCGCGTGTCCGCCGCCGAGGTGCGCATCAGGCTGAGCGTCGCCAGCAGCACCCAGAAGCCGTGCGACAGACCGAGCGCGCCGACCAGCAGGCGCGCGCAGGCCAGGGCGGCGGCGACCCGGAGGGCGTTCTGGAGGTGTACGGAGCGGGGCGTGAGGTGCATCCGCAGCCTGCGCCACCACAGGACGGGCGCCGGGGTCGCGGCGTAGGTGAAGGGGGAGCTCGGGGTACGGCCTCCGGGCGGCCGGCCGCCGAGCGCGATCCGGGCGGCCTCCGTGACCAGGCGGGCTCCCTCGGCCACCGCGCGGACGACCGCGTCCTGCCGCAGCCGCCCGGCCGTGGTGCCCGGGAGCGTCTCCGCGCGGGCGGCGTCGAAGGCGTCGAGCTCCTCGGGGAGGGTGCCGTCCTCCTCGGCGGTCCCCGCGCGCAGCGCCGTCGCGGCGCGGCGCAGGGCGCTCTCGGTGTGCCGCAGCAGGGCCAGGGTGGCGGGCGGGGCGCCGGGCGCGCCGCCGGCCTCGGTGAACAGGCGGTCCAGCTGGTCCCTCACGTGCCGGATCGCGGCGTGGGTGTGGCGCAGCGCCCGGACCCGGGCCGCCGGGGAGACGGGCCGTTCCATCAGGGGCACCCGGGAGAGCCGGACCCCGTCCAGGGCCCGGTCGGCGGCCGCGCGCGGGTCGGGGGCCAAGGATGTGCCGGGGCCTGCCGCGAGCCGGTCCGCGGCCGCGCCGGTGCAGTCGGCGACGGCCGCCGCGGCGCCCGCGAGGCGCATCCGGTAGGGCTCCGGGGCCGGTTCGGGCCACAGGAACCGTTCGGCCAGAACGGTGAGCAGGACGCCGAGTGCGAGGCCCAGGAGCCGGGAGCCGAGGGTCTCGGGGGCGTAGGGCGGGAAGCACGGCAGGACGTAGTAGAGCTGGAAGGCGGTGGCCAGTCCGGTCAGGCGGGGGCCGCCCACCGAGCAGTAGGAGATCACGAACCCCACGACGAACATCCCGCAGGCCGCCGCCCAGGAGCTCACCGCGAGCAGGGTGCCGGCGGTGACGAGGAGGACGCCGACGGGCAGGGCGGTCAGCAGCGTACGGGTCCGCTCGCGTGGCGCCCCCGGCACCTGGCAGAACATGATCAGGGGCAGGGCGCCGAAGATGGCGTACAACGCGATAACCGGGTCGTGCAGCCCGTAGCGGAAGAAGTAGAAGCCCGGGCAGCCCGCCGCGGCCACCCAGAGCGCGCGGCGTGCCGACTCCCGCGCGTCCGGCAGCCGCAGGAGCGCGCTCATGCGCATGGGCGGGTACCGGCCGTCACCTTCCTCACGTTAAGTGAACCCTTCTCGACCGCAACCCGGGGAATGCGCGGCGAGCGGTATCGCTTTTCGCCGTCGGTCTCCGGACGGTCCGAAGGGAATTCGGCGAATACCGCGTTCAGCAATTCAGGGGCATGGGAATGTTCCGCGACGTGGACCCCGAATTGCGGCACAGCCCGTAGCCGTCGTCGCGGAGGTCGTCGATGATCCCCGGCAGTGCTTCGGGGAAGTGGGTGAAGAGGTGTCCGAGCACCACTCCGCCCCGCTTGTCCGCCGCCGGGGCTTCACGGACTCGCGCCCGTACGGTGGCCGCGTCGGGGAGACTCCCGCCGGAGCCGTCCCAGTCGAGCGTGTCCACGGTCCATGTGCACATGCGGTAGCCGAGTTCGGAGGCGATCCGGGTCTCCCGGTCCCCGTAGTCGCCGAAGGGCGGCCGCAGCAGAGTGCTGTCCAGCCCGTCGCGGATCTCCGCGCGGGCGTCCGCTTCGGGGAGATCCGGCAGGCGCCGGTGGGAGTACGTGTGGTTGCCGACCCAGTGGCCCTGGGCGCGCAGGGTCTCGGTGATGCCGGGGTACTGGGAGGCGAACTCGTTGATGAGGAAGAACGCGGCGCGGATGCCCCGGCTCCGCAGATAGTCCCCCACCTCCACCGTGAGGTCCGGGTCGTCGTAGGACCAGTCGTCGAACGTCAGCAGCACTCTGCCGGAGGTGTTGCCGCAGCGCTGGTGGTCGTACGGGGCGGCCCGGTGCGGACCGGCGTTGACGGTGGCCGGGGCGAGGGTCAGTGCCAGGGTGGTCAGGGCCGTGACCAGCGCGATGCGCCTGCTCTTCCGATAACCGGACATCCGGGGACTCCTCTTCCGGCCGCCATGAGGGTCCGATCATCCCGGCGGCCGGGGCGCACCGCCAGCAGCGGGGAGGCGTGTCGGACGCTCTCCCGCGGCATGGACAATCGGAGGATGTCCAACACACGCACCACCCCCCTCACCGACGACTGCCCGTGCGGGCTCGGCAAGCCCTACGGCGACTGCTGCGGCGCCCTCCACCGGGGCGCGCGGAGCGCGGCCACGGCCGAGGCGCTCATGCGGTCCCGCTACAGCGCGTTCGCCGTGCGCGACGCCGCTTATCTGCTGCGGTCGTGGCATCCGGACACCCGGCCGGAGAGCCTCGACTTCGACCCGGAGATGCGGTGGACCCGGCTGGAGATCCTCGGCACGACGGGCGGCACGGCGTTCCACAACGAGGGCACCGTGGAATTCCGCGCCCACTTCACGGAGCGTGGCCGCGCGGGCGACCAGCACGAGAACAGCCGCTTCGCGCGTGTGAACGGCGAGTGGGTCTACGTCGACGCGCTCGACTGAGGACTCAGCAAGGCTCGCGCCAGGCGTCCAGCGCCAGCCGCTTGCGCATGGAGCTCAGTCCCAGGCTCTTCGCCTCGGCGCAGAAATCGCCCCGGCCCAGCTCGTACTCCACATGGAACACCGCCTTCCCCTTCTTTACGAACGGCGTCAGCGCGTCGCACTCCTCGAACTGCGCGCACTGCTCGTTCACCGCGAAGTCGAAGTCGGAGACCAGTTCCGGGATCTGTTCGAGGTCGTTCTTCAGCCCGATGGAGAGGCCGCGGTCGTGGGCGAGCCGGGCGAGCATGCGGTTGAAGGCGAGCTGGTCGGCGGCCTTCAGGGGGAAGCCGGTGTGGTTGCGGTAGCCCTCCGTCAGATCCGGTTCGACCGCGTCGAAGCCCTTCTTGCGGCACATGTCCATGCGGGCGGCCATGATCGGGCGGAGGGTGTCGAGGCGGCGGATGTCCAGCCACTTCTCACCGTTCCAGCCCTTGTTCTTGTCGCCGAGCAGGGATTTGGGGTAGGCGCCGCGGTCGGGCCGGAAGTCCTCCCACGCACCGGCGTTGATGTAGCAGATCACCTTCCGGCCGCGGGCGTGGAGCCGGTCGACGACTTCGGCGGAGTTCTCGAATCCGTCGATGTCGTAGACGGGGACGTCCACTCCGGTGTCGACCTTCCCGTCGAGCTGCCACTGCCAGCGGGTGCCGGGCCGGGGCTGCCAGCGGCCGGACGGCGGGTTCTCGGGGCGGGCCGTCGGGTCCGCCCCGCCGTCCGGCTCCCCCTGCGACGGGCCGGTGGACGAGCAGCCGGCGAGGAGCAGCAGCACGGCCGGCAGTACGGCCCACCACTTGCGGCTCATCGCCCCTCCCCCGCGGTCGCGGCGGCCCGGGGCACGGCCTGCCAGGGGTTGGGCCCCTCGCCCGGCACCGCGCAGTGCACGGCCGCTCCCCGCCGCTCGGCGGTGCGCGCCACCTGCTCGGCGCACTCCGGGGGCACTCCGTGGACGAGGTGGCAGAAGCGCTCCGGCGGGTGGTCGGCGGTCCACGGGGGCACCTCGGCCCGCCGGTAGGCCTCCCAGTCGCCCTCGAAGGTGACGAGCAGGTCGGCGAGTCGGGCGTAGCCGGGGTCGGGGTGGGTGCCGGGGTTGAGCACGGCCGTCCGCGCGCCCAGGGCCTTGGCGAGCAGCACCAGCCGTCGGTAGCGGGGCAGCAGCGCCGGGTGGGCCGCGGCCTGGTCGAGGAAGACCCCGTCGACCTCGTACCACCTGCGGTGGCGGCGGATGTCGGCGACGACTTCGCGGACCGGGCGGTGGCCGTAGCCGGTGTCGGTGTAGCCGAGCAGGGGGACGCCCGCGGCGCGCAGGCGCGTAGCCGCGGCGTGGAAGGCGGGGTCGGGGCGGGCGCCCGGCCCGTCGGCGACGTTGAGTACCACTCCGCGCAGCGCGGGGGCGGCCGCCTCCAGCGCGGTCCACGCCTCCGGGTCGACGGCGGGGTGGACGTAGAGCGGGACGAGCAGTCCGCGTGGCTCCGCGGCCGTACGGTTCATGGGGCGGACTCCGGCGGTCGGGCGGTCCCGTCCCACAGGTCGGTGAGGGACTCGGTGAGGGTACGGCGCGGCTGCCAGTGCAGGGCGCGCGCGGCGAGGGTGATGTCCGCCTGCTGCCAGGGTACGGCGGCGGAGCGGTGCGAGCCGTCGCCGTCCTCGTCCAGCCGGCCGCGGAAGCCCGCGGCCCGGATCAGTTCCTCGGCGAGCTCCCGGGCCGAACGGGCGGTGCCGCTGCCGATGTTGACGACGGGCGGCAGCGGCCCGGGGGCGGTGACGGCGCGGACGACGGCCTCCGCCACGTCGCGGGCGTCGACGAAGTCGCGGTGGGTGGAGAGGTCGCCGACGCGGACCCGGCCGTCGGGCCCGGCCCGGCGCAGCTCGGCGGCGAGCCGGCCGGGCAGGGAGGCGGCGGGCGCGCCGGGTCCCACGGGGTTGAACACCCGCAGGACGACGGCGTCGAGGCCGGAGCCGGTGACCGCGAGGGTGCCGGCCAGCTTGGCGGCGCCGTAGAGGCCGGCCGGGCGGGTGGTGCCGGTTTCGGTGAGGGGCGTACGGCCGTCGGTGGCGCCGTACTCGGCGGCGGAGCCGAGGTGGACCAGGCGGGCCCGGGGTGCCGCCTCGCGCAGCGCTTCACAAAGCGCCGCGGGGCCGCGGGCGTTGGTGGCGGTGAGGGTCATGGGGCTGCCGCCGACGGCGCCGGCGCAGTTGACGACGGCGTCGGGGGCGGCGGTCCGCAGGGCGGCGGCCAGCGGGCCCGGGTCCGCGGTGGCCAGGTCGACCGGCAGTGCGGCGCCCGGCCCGCGGCCGGCGTCGAGGACCTGCGCGCCCGGGAGGGCGCGCAGGCTTGTCGCGGTGTGCCGGCCCAGGAAGCCGGTGACGCCCAGGACGAGAATGCGCATGCGGGCCGGTCACGCTCCCTTGATCAGCAGATCGCGGTGGCCGGAGAACTCCCGGTTGGCCCGGTCGTAGTCGTCGGGCCGGCCGATGTCGAGCCAGTAGCCCTCGAAGTCGTAGGCGTGCGGAGGGGTCTTCTCCTCCAGCATGTCCAGGACCAACTCGTCGAATCCGAGCGGGAGTCCGGGGGTGTAGCGGGCGAGGGCGGCGCGGGACACGCCGTAGACGCCCATCGAGACCCGGTAGTCCATGCTCGGCTTCTCGGCGAAGCCGACGACGCGCCCGGCGTCGGTGGTGAGCACCCCGAAGTCGATGTTCACCTGGCGGGCGTAGGTGGCGATGGTGAGCGGTGCCCCGGAGGTCACATGGGTGCGGTAGACGTCACCGAAGTCGAGGTCGGTGAGGATGTCGCCGTTCATGGCGAGGAAGTGCTCGGGCAGCCGGTCGATCATGGTGAGGAGGGGGCCCATGGTGCCGAGGGGGCTCTCCTCGGTGGCGTAGTCGACTCTCATGCCCCATTGGGAGCCGTCGCCGACGTACGCGCGGATGATGTGGCCGAGGTGGCCGATGGCGAGGGTGCAGCTGGTGAAGCCCGCCCCGGCGAGCTGGCGCATCACGATCTCCAGGATCGCGTGTTCCTCGCCTATGGGCACGAGGGGCTTGGGGAGCGCCGTGGTGTACGGGCGCAGCCGGACGCCCTTGCCTCCGGCAAGTATGACTGCGTGCATGGGTGCCGTCCTCTCTGCGTGGGTGACATCGCGGCGGTGAGCGGTCCCGCCGCGTCAGACGTTGTAGATCCCGGCCTTGTAGCGGCCGAGGTTCTGCGGGTCGCGGAAGAATTCGACGGTCCGGGCGAGGCCCTGCTCCAGGGTGTGGGCGGGGGCCCAGCCGGTGGCGGCGCGCAGCCTGGTGGCGTCGCAGACGAGCCGCATGACCTCCGAGTTCTCCGGCCGGATGCGCTCGGGGTCGGGGCGTACGTCCAGGTCGGCGTCCATGAGCTTGCCGATCAGGGACACCAGGTCGCCGATGGAGATCTCCTCCCCCGTACCGGAGTTGAAGGTGCGGCCGACGACCTCGTCCGCGGGCGCGGTGCCGACGGCGAGGAAGGCGGCGACGGTGTCCTTGACGTAGCTGAAGTCGCGGGTGGGGCGGAGGTCGCCGAGGGTGATGAGGCGCTGTCCGGCGGCGACCTGCCCGATGACGGTGGGGATGACGGCGCGCATGGACTGCCGCGGCCCGAAGGTGTTGAAGGGCCGCAAGGTGACCACGGGCACGCCGAAGCTGGCGTGGTAGCTGTCGGCGAGGCGGTCGCCGCCGGCCTTCGAAGCGGCGTACGGGGACTGGGTGTTGATGGGGTGGTCCTCGCTGATGGGCACGGTCTGCGCGGTGCCGTAGGTCTCGCTGGTGGAGGTGTGGACGAGGCGCGGGATGCCCAGGTGGCGTACGGCTTCGAGCACGTTGAGGGTGCCGGTGACGTTGGTCTCCACATAGCTGTGCGGGGCGCGGTAGGAGTACGGGATCGCGATCAGGGCGGCCAGGTGGTAGACGGCTTCGGTGCCGGTGACGAGCCCGGTGACGGAGCCGGGGTCGCGGACGTCGCCGAGGACGACGTCGACCTGCTCCATCACGTCGGCGGGCAGCGTCTCCAGCCATCCGTACGAGGAGAAGGAGTTGTACTGCACCATGGCGCGGACCCGGTGGCCGGAGGCGACGAGCGCCTCGACGAGGTGCGAGCCGATGAAGCCTTCCGCGCCGGTGACGGCGACGAGTGCGGGTGCGGGTGCGGGCATGAGGGTCTCCCTTGGTGACGGGCCGTGCGCTTGGTGGTGCGTGTTCTGTGGGTCAGCGGTGCGTGGTGAGCCGTCCGAGCCGCTGGGCGGCGACGGCCAGCAGGGCGGCCGCCGCGCCCGTACAGATGACGAGTTGGGCCGTGGCCGGTGCCGTGGTCCGCAGGGTGAGCGCGGCCGATTCGGCTCCGGCCGCGCCCAGGCACAGCAGGGCCGGGATCCAGGCGACGCCGAACGCCTGGAGCAGCAGTCCGGCCCACAGGACCGTGCCGAGGGCGAGCAGGCCGGCGAGCCGTACGGCGGTGACCGGCGGTCCGTCCGGCCAGAGCGCGCCGGTGGTCAGCGCGAGGGCGGTGAGGGCGGCCAGGTAGGCGGCCGCGCACAGGGCGAGCACCCGGGCCCCGCCGGTCAGCAGTCCGCGGGGGGTCGTGGCGCGGGTGAGCGCGGTGAGTGCCATGCTCCGGCAGCGGTAGAGCAGCCATTCGGCGGCTCCCATGCTGAGGGTGAGCGCGATGACGGCGGCGCCGGCCGTGCGGGCTCCGGGGCTGTGGCGCAGGACGTCGCCCAGCGCGGCGAGGGTGGTGAGCACTCCGCAGCCCAGGCCGAACAGCCCGTACGGCAGTGAGGCGAGCGGTGACAGCGCGGGCGGCGGGGTGTACGGGGTGTCGGCCTTGCGGGTGCGGAGGATCTCGTACGCCGCGGCGCCGGTCACCGCGGTGACGGTGGCGAGGAGCAGGGCGATCCGCACGGCGGTGGGCAGGGGGACGGCGAGGAGCAGGGCTCCCCCGGCGGCGGTGGGCAGCAGGGTGAGCAGCAGGAGCCGTTCCCTGCCGAGGACGAGCAGGCAGGTGGCCGCCGCGAGATAGACGGCCTGGCCCGCGGCGAAGGCGGTGACCCCGGTGCTCCGGGGTGCCGTCAGGGTCGCCGCGGTGGCGAGCAGGGCGCCCAGCGGCGCTCCCCACTGGAGGCAGCGCCCGGCGGCCGGGCGGCCGACGGCGAGGCGGAGGTAGGCACGGTGGGCGAAGCCCTGGTTCCAGGCCCAGGCCACGAGGGCCGAGACGACGAGTCCGACGGTGCCCCGGGGCAGTCCGTAGCCGTCCCGGGCGCCGGTCATCAGCGGTGCGCCGATGGCGTAGCCGAAGCCGGGCAGGGTGAACACCAGGGCCCTGAGCAGGAATTGGGCGGGGTGCACCCGCCAGGGGTCGGGGCGGGGGCCGGGGTCGGGGTGGCTGCGGGGGACGCGTGCGTAGAGCTCGGCCGCGAGCTCGAAGGCGTCGGCCCGGCCGTAGCGTTCGGTGATCTGTTCCCCGGTCAGCCCGTCGGCCTCCAGGACGGCCGCGATCTCGTCGGGGTGCACGGCGACGGCGCACACCTCGGCCAGTTCCTCGGCGAGTTCGTCGATCGGGTCCGCAGCCCACCGCGGCCGGGGTCTCTGCCGGAGGGACCCCGGGGTCGCGGCGAGGTCGTGGGCGGGCTCGGGTTCGTCGGGCACGAGGCGCAGTAAGCCGCTCATCCGGCGTCACCTGCCGCCATGGCCATGACGGGGCCGAGAGCGGCCTCGTCGAGGACGGTCTGCGGCTGCGGCCGGTGCCAGGGGTGCTCCACGGGCCGCTGTCCGACGCCCGCGAGGTCGCGGTAGATGTCGCGGAAGGCGCTGATCGTCTGGCGGAGGGTGAACTGTTCGATGACGCGGAGCCGGGCGGCCTCGCCCATGCTGGCGCGCAGGCTGTCGTCCCGCAGCAGCTTCAGCGCCGCTTTCGCCATGCTCTCGGGGTCGCGGGGCGGGACGACGAGCCCGGTGTCGCCGACCGCTTCGCAGACCCCGCCGACGTCGGTGGAGACGGTGGCGCGGCCGCAGGACATGGCTTCGATGAGGGTGAAGGGGAAGCCTTCGCTGATGCTGGAGAGCATCACCACGTTGCCCGCGGCGTAGGCGTCGCGGATGTCCTCGACCCGGCCCTCGAAGACGACGGCCTCGCCCACGCCGAGCTCGGCGGCGAGCTTCTCGCAGGAGGTGCGGTAGCCCTCGCCGCCGCGCGGGGTGCCGCCGAAGAGCCTCAGCCGCGCCTCGGGTATCTCGGCCCGTACGAGCGCGAACGCCCGGATCAGGGTCTCCAGTCCCTTGATCGGGTCGACGCGCCCGGCCCAGCTGAGCGTCGGTGTCCGCGGTTCCGGCCCGGCGGGCGGGAACGCCGCCGGGTCGACGCCGTTGTAGACGGTGCGGATCCGGGCGGGCGGGGTGCCCCCGTGCTCCTCCCAGCGCCGGTTGTAGCGGTTGCCCGGGGTGACGAGCGCGGCGCAGCGGTAGCTCTCGACGGCGAGCAGCCGGAACAGGCCCAGCATCAGGGCCTTGACCGGCCAGGTGTACGGCTCCGTGCGGAAGCCGAGGTAGCGCTCGCGCAGGTAGATGCCGTGTTCGGTGAGGAGGAAGGGGGTGCCGTGCCGGTGGTGGGCGATCAGGCCGGGGAGCGCCGCGAGTCCGCCGCTCACCGCGTGGGTGACGCCCCCGGCGGGCGGGTCGGCGGCGAGCGGGCGGAGCGCGTGCTCCAGCAGGTCGGTGGCGGTCAGCGCGTCGTGGAGCGTGGGGCGCGCGGCGGCCACGGCGAGCCCGGGGCGGTTCCAGACGCGGACGAGGGTGCGGGCGGCGGCCTCGCCGCGCAGGGCCGGGGCGAGGATGCCCGCCGCGGCGTGGTCGGCCAGCCGGTAGAAGGCGCGCGGGAAGTGGTGTTCCTGCGCGGGGTCGAGGAGGGCGAGCAGGAACTGTTCGTAGCAGGCGAGGAAGGAGCGCAGGGCCCGGCCGCGCGGGGCGCGGCCGGCCGGGGGCGGGCCCCACAGCGGGTGGGAGGCCACGCTCCGGACGTGGGCCGGGAGTTCCCAGGCGAGGGACTCCCGGCCGGTGCCCGTGACCGCGATGACATGGAAGTCGACGTCGGGCATGCCCTGCACCAACTGATCGCACCACACGCTCACTCCGCCATGGCTGTGCGGGTAGGTCCCCTCGGTGAGCAGCGTCACCGAGGGGGTGTCGGATGCCGTTTCGGCAAGCGGTCCGTGCATGAAATTCGGTTCTCCCGAGGTGACGCGGCCTGAGGTGGTGGGGTGCGCGGAGGGCCTGCGGGCGGGTTCAGCGGCGGGCGGTCGGCACCGGGCCGTACGGCACGGCGTGGGCGACGCCCCGGGGGACGGTGAGCCGGGCCGCCGGGGCCTGCACCCGTGCGGCGTGGGCCGTGGACGACGAGGTCGCGGGTGTCGCGGTGGCGGGCAGGGTGAAGGAGAGCTGGGGCTGCCCGGCGGCGGGGGCGACCCAGCCGGAGCGCGTTCCGGCGTAGGCGGTGCCGAAGGGGGCGGTGGCGCTGCCCTGGAGCTGCACGGTGCCTTCGGGGAAGGTCGCGGTGGTCTGCACACCGCTGGGGGCGCTGACGGTGACGGCGGAGCCGATGCGGTAGGCCGTGACCTTGCCGGAGGCGAGCGCCGACGTCCAGGCGGCCCGCTTGCTCAGCTCCGTGCCGATGTCACGCATGCGGAGGTTGACGATCGGGGTGCTGTCGGCGTAGAGGCCCGCGTAGTCGGAGAGGGTCTTCTCCAGGACCGAGTAACCGATGCGCTCCTCGGAGAGGTTGGACTGGTGCATGAAGTGCGGCCGCGGGTCGTTGGCGAGCACGTGGCCGAGGGCGATCCGGGTCTCGATGGGCACGATGTAGGAGTTGAAGCCCGTCTTCACGTCCAGCGGGGTCTTCAGGCAGGTGGTCACCTTGGAGTTCTCGCAGATGCCGCTGCCGCCGTCGGCCTTCTTGGTGTAGAGCCAGTTGTACTCGTCGGTCTCCTCGGCGGCGGTGCCGGTGTTGTAGAAGATGTTCATCGGGTAGCGGGGCACGGTGAGCGCGGTGCCGACCGGACGCTGCTGCGGCTCGCGCGAGGTGTCGCTGCCGACCCAGCTCACACCGTTGAGCGCCAGCACCGGGGCGAGGTTGGGGTTGTCCTGGGCCTGCTGCGGGAGCGTCTTGAGGCCGGAGTGCTCGCCGGTCACCAGCTCGTCCCGGTCGAGCGTGAAGCCCTGCCGGGCGCCCCAGTTGAGGTTGTCGTTGATCTGGCTGTTGATGAAGGCGCCGCTGACCCACTTGGTGTTGCCGAAGAGGTCGGTCTGGCACTTCCAGGGCACGACGGTGGTGTTCTGCTCACAGCCCAGGAAGGCATGGGTGTAGGTGTGGTTGATCCACCGGAAGGACTTCTGGTCGGCGACGAGCTGGTTCAGGAGCGGGTCGGGCGCCCCGCCGTGGTCCGCCCGGTACTCCTCGCTGCCGACGCCGTTGTAGGCGAAGTCGATGGGGAGGTTGTGGCTCTGCGACCACTGCTTGGCGTACTGCGCGTCGGCCGCGGTCATCCGCAGCGCCGGGTGGTCGGGGGTGGGGTTGCCGGGGCAGTCGACGTCGCCGGGGGTGCACTTGAGCTTGGTGTCCCAGCGGTCGTCCGAGGCGAAGACGTCGTCGACGTGCACCCCGAAGTAGTTGCGGGAGGCGCCGAGGTGGACGCCCTGCGTCAGCCACTCCACGATGCCGCGGGAGACCAGCCGGAACTGCTGCTGGTACTGGTTGTAGACGAAGGTCACGACCAGCTCGCTGCGCCCGTCGTGGGCGTACTGGCCGATCAGCGAGCCGCGCCCGGTGCCACCGGGTATGGGCGCGTCGAGGTAGCTGGTGTACGTGGCACCGTCGGCCTGCTTGGCCAGCGGGGCCGAGAGATAGCCCCAACTCTCGTTCACAGCAGGATCGTTGCCCTCAAAGGGAACGTTTTTCCTCAGGTATCCGAACGGCCCGGCGGCCCCGTCCGCGGTCACCTGCGCGGACTTGCCGTCGAGGCTTCCGCTGTAGCCGGAGTCCTGCGGGCTGTTGAGACCCACGGCCGGACGGGCGTACGTATAGGCGTCGACCTGCCGTATGCCGAAGCGCTTCTCGTAGGACGCCAGCGCCGCCATCTCCGGCGAATTGGCGCCGAACGGGCTGTCGTTGGGCAGCACCACGCCCTGGAACTTCGCCCTGGGTCTGCCGTCGACGGTGTCGCTGAGGAAGGCGTCGTCGATCCGGGCGCGCCCGGAGTCGGAGAGCGCGACGCTCGTGTACGGCGTGCCGGCGCCGTCGAGTTCGGCGCGTATCGCCTCGGTGGCGGGACCGCCGTCGTCGACGACGAGCACCCGCAGATCGATTCTCGGAGTGGTGTCTGCGGCCTGCGCCCCTGCCGCGGGAGCGGCGATGGCGAGCAGGGCGCCCGCAGCGCAGGCTGCGGCAAGACGGGTCGGACGACCCATGGTTTTCTCCCCCCAGAACGGGCCCGCGCACCCCGTGCGCCGCCGTCCGGTAAGACGCGTGCGCGCAGCGCCGGACCCGGCACCGCGGCACATCGAATAAGTCCCCAGGAACGGCCCCTTCGCGGTCGCGCCTCCCCACCCGACCGCCCGCTTCTCTGCACCCGGCGCGGACGCCATGTCCGCCGCCGAAGCCGTACGGCCGGAGCCGGTGCCGTACGACGGTGTGCGCGAGCGCCGGGCACGGCGGTGCCGCGACCTCGAGAGGCACCGATGCCTCTCGACCGCCCAGCCATATAGTGCGCCATGGCCGAACGTCTCGCTGGCGCACTGCCGAGTAGCCCGGACGCATGTGACCGTGGTCTGTCCGGAATTGAGCGCACCACCGCCGGGGCGCCGGACGGACCGGAGGACACCTGGTCCGGCGGTCACCTCCGGGGTGACCTGTGCCGACATTGGTGTACACCGCCGTGGTGCGCGCCGCCGTCGCGCGGTGTCGCACGGGTCCCCCGGGGAACTGAGCGCCCGGAGATCGGCCTGATGACTACTGTCCGGCTTGCCCGTTGCACCCGTCAATTGTCGGATACATCCCCCGCCCGTCGATCTCCGCGACCGGGGTTTTCAAGATCCATTCCAAGCCGGAGAGGCAACCGGAAGCAACGCTCCCCCCTCTAAGTAAGGTTGTCCTCAAATCCTTGGGGGAGGGATCAACTCCGGTTGACCGGCGGCTTGTTGAAGGATCACTCGCAGACGACGGAATCTTATCCTCCACTTGTCTGCTCCCGGCAGATCCGCTCAGAGCTCACAGCACTTCCGCGAACGCCCGTGACCAGGCAGGGTTTCCCGCATGAGGCTATTGATACTGGGCGGAACGGAATTCGTGGGCCACGCCGTCACCGAGGCGGCCCTGGCCCGCGGCTGGGAGGTGACCGTCTTCCACCGGGGGCGGCACGCGGCACCGGCGGGCGTGACCGCCCTGCACGGCGACCGCACGGCGCCGGGCGGCCTCGCGGCCCTGGGCGCGGGCGAGTGGGACGCCGTCGTCGACACCTGGGCGGCGGCGCCGACGGCCGTGCGCGACGCGGCGCGGGCCCTGGCCGGGCGGGCCGGGCGCTACGCCTACGTCTCGACCGGCTCGGTGTACACCTACCCCTCGCCCGACGGGCACGACGAGAGCCACCCCGTGGTCGACGGCTCGCCGGACGCGGACGCCGTGGACTACGCGCGGGACAAGCGCGGCGGAGAGCTCGCGGCGACCGCGGCCTTCGGTGACGACGCGACGCTCCTGGTGCGCTCCGGGCTGATCCTCGGCCCCCGCGAGAACATCGGCCGGCTGCCGTGGTGGCTGAACCGGATCGCGCGCGGCGGGCCGGTCCTGGCACCGGGGCCGCGCGATCTGGAGCTGCAGTTCATCGACGTGCGCGACCTCGCCACCTGGACCCTTGACGCCGTCGCGGACGGGCTCGCGGGCCCGTACAACCTGATCGCCCCGCCGGGCCACACGACGACGGGCGCCCTGCTGGAGGCCTGCGTGCGCGTCACCGGCTCCGACGCGGAGCTGCGCTGGACCGGCCCCGAGCAGATCCTCGCGGCGGGCGTCCAGCCCTGGACGGACCTTCCGGTGTGGGTGCCGCGGGGCGAGCTGTACGACACGCTGCACCGGGGGTCGGCGGCGAAGGCCCTGGCCGCGGGGCTGCGGTGCCGGCCCGCGGAGGAGACGGTGGCCGACACCTGGGCGTGGCTGCGGACGCTGGGGGGCGTGGCACCGCAGCGGCCGGACCGCCCGGCGCCGGGGCTGGATCCCGAGCTGGAGGCGAAGCTCCTGGGCACCGGCGGCTGACACCCCGCATGCCGGGCGGGCCGTCCGGCCCGCCCGGCGCCGGAATCGCCGGGCCGCACCCGCCGACATAAAATGACAATGATCATCGAACGGTAAACCCGTACCGGTCCTGTCCCGTCTCCCCTGGAGAAATCCCCTCCAAGAGGAGTCACCACCGTGGGCCTCACGTCCCAGGCATTGCTGACAGTCCTCGCGCTCATCGCCCTCGCGGTGTGCGCGCTCGTGATCTGGCTGTGGCCGCGCGTCGCGAAGAAGGGGCTCCTCGCCCTGGCGGGCCGGATCGGACTGCTGGTCGTCACCCAGGTCAGCATCCTGGCGCTGCTCCTCGTCGCCGGGAACAACATCTACGGCTTCTACTCCACTTGGAACGAGCTCCTCGGCCGCGCCTCCAGCCGGCAGTCGCTCCAGCCGGGCGCGGAGGGCGGCGAGCGGGTGCCCGCGCTCACGGTCAAGGGCCAGGAGTCCGCTGGCCTGAAGGGCGGCCGGGAGAAGGCGGGCCAGGTCGACCGGATCGAGATCCGCGGACCGGTCAGCGGGCTGGGCATGGACGGCTACGCCTATCTGCCGCCGCAGTACTTCCAGAAGGAACACGCGAACGAGAAGTTCCCCGTGGTCGTGGCGATCACGGGCCAGCCGGGGGTCTCCAAGAACCTCATCACCCAGCTCAAGGTCCCGCAGGCGGCCTCGTCCGCCATCATGGCGAAGAAGATCCGGCCGGCCATCTATCTCCTGGTGCGGCCCTCGGTCGTCGCCGACCGCGACACCAACTGCACGGACGTGCCGGGCGGCCCGCAGGCGCTGACCTTCTTCAACCAGGACCTCCCCCTGGCCGTCTCCGAGCAGTACCGCGCGTCCGACGCCCCGGGAAGCTGGGGCGCCGTGGGCAACTCCACCGGCGGCTACTGCGCGCTGAAGCTCGCCATGACCAATCCCGCGCGGTACGGCGCGGCAGCGGGCCTGTCCGCGGACTACTTCGCCCGGCAGGACGGCAAGACCGGCGACCTCTACGCCGGCAGCAAGGCGTACAAGAACGAGAACGACCTGACCTGGCGCCTCGAACACATGCCCCCGCCGCCGGTGTCCCTGCTGGTGTCGACGAGCAAGACGGGCGAGGAGAACTACGAGCCGACACTGAAGTTCGCGGCCGCGGCCAAGCCTCCGACCCATGTCACCAAGCTCATCCGCGACGAGGGAGGACACAACTTCCAGACGTGGCGCGAGGAATACCCGGTCGTGCTGGGCTGGCTGGACAAGGAGCTCTCCGCGAAGAAGTAGCTCCGAATTCCCTATAGGATCCCGAAAAATCACCCGAACGCGGGAATGCGCGCAAAGTAATGGCAATCTTACGCTGAGCGCATGCCTGGTTGGGGTTTCGCTCTGCCGCAGTCCGTGCTCCGCGCCGCGGCCGCCGTGCTGATCTCCCTGCTGCTGATCCTCGCGGGCGGTGGCGTCCAGGCCGTCGACTACGGCGACGACCGCGAAGAGGGCTCCTCCTCGCTGGAGTTCACACCGTCCGACGACTGCGTCACCTCCATGCTGCTGCTCCCCGGCAGCGCCGTGCGCGAGGGGCGGCGCTGTGGGCACCGCGTCCCCCTGCTCACCGGCCCGACCACCCCGGTCGCCCGCCTGCGCGTCACTCCGCTCGTCTCCCGCGCCGACGCCGCTCCGGCGTGCGCCGCCCGCCCGGGTCACACCGTCCTGCGCTGCTGAGGGTGAGGCGCCCGCCCCTGCCCGGGGGCCACCGCGCCGTCCACCGCCCCGCACATCCAGCAGGTACGAGAGCAGAGAGAGTCGTCATGCCCCTCGACCCCGCGCGTGCCATGGGTGCCTACCTGCGCGCCCAGGTCTACCGCGACCACGCCTCCGGGCCACCGCCCGCCGCCACCCCCGAAGGGCCCTCGGATCGGCCCGAACCCCCCGACCGCTCCCCCTCGGCCGCGGAGCCGGACACCCCGGCCGCCGCCCCGCCGGAACGCGCCCTGCGGGCCGTCCCCCGGCCGCCCGGAAGGCTCGCCCGGCTGCTGCTGTTCCTGCGTCAGGGATCCGCCGTCGCCCCGGACACCCGGCGGCCCTGACCTCGACCGGCGCACACGGCCTGATGTTGAATGCCGGGATGATCGACATCCAGGTGCTCCATGTCTTCACCGGGCCCGACGGCGAGGGTGGCAACGCCCTCGCCGTCGTCCGCGACGGCGCGGCCGTGCGGGGTGACGCCGCCAGGAGGGAACTGGCCGCCGAGCTCGGCCACAGCGAGACCGTGTTCGTCGACGACGCCGAGCGAGGCGTCGTCGACATCTGGACGCCCAGCGTCCGGCTGCCGTTCGCAGGCCACCCGCTCGTCGGCGTGGGGTGGCTGCTGGGGACGGACGTGCTGCGGCCGCCCGCGGGCGAGGTCCGCGTCCACGGGGACGGCGAGTTCACCTGGGTGCGCGGCCGCGCCGCGTGGGCCGCCGGACGGCACACCGAGCAGTACGCGTCGGTGGCCGAGGTCGACGCGCTGCCCGCGCCGCCCGAGGGCGAGGGCTGGTTGTACGCCTGGGCCTGGCAGGACGAGCGCGCGGGCCGGGTGCGCGCCCGCGGCTTTCCCCGCCGCGGGGACGGCATCGTCGAGGACGAGGCGACGGGCGCGGCCGCGCTGGTGCTCACCGGCCGGCTGGACCGTGCCCTCGACATCCGCCAGGGCGCGGCCTCGCAGATCCTGACCCGGCCCCGCGCCGACGGCACGATCGACATCGGCGGGCGGGTGGCACGCGCCGCCTGAGCTTCCGGGGCGACGGCCACAGGTCCGGGGCCGTTTCCTATGCTGAGGGTGTGAACCACTGCCGGATCCGCCTCACCCTCGCCCCCGAACTGCGGCTCTTCGCGGCCGCCGACCGCCGTGCGGAGCGCACACCCGTGGCCACCGACGGCTCGTCCTCGCTCGGTCACGTCGTCGAGTCGTTCGGCGTCCCGCTCACCGAGGTGGGCGCGCTGCTGGTCGACGGGCGGCGGGTGCCGGTGTCGTACGTACCGGGGGCGGACGAGGAGGTCGAGGTGCGCGCGGTCACGCGCCCGCAGGAGGTGCCCGGCGCTCCGCTGCGGTTCCTCCTCGACGTGCATCTGGGCACGCTGGCGCGGCGGTTGCGGCTGCTGGGCGTGGACGCGGCGTACGAGAGCGAGGACCTCGGCGACCCGGCGCTCGCCGCGCTCTCGGCGGCCGAGCGCCGTGTGCTGCTCTCCCGCGACCGCGGGCTGCTGCGGCGCCGGGAGATCTGGGCGGGCGCGTACGTCTACAGCGACCGGCCCGACGAGCAACTGCGCGACGTCCTCGGGCGCTTCGCCCCGCGCCTCGCGCCCTGGAGCCGGTGCACCGCCTGCAACGGCCCGCTCCGCGACGCCGACAAACAGTCGGTCGGCGACCGCCTGGAACACGGCACGCGCTCCACCTACGACGTCTTCGCCCAGTGCACCGAGTGCGAGCGCGTGTACTGGCGGGGAGCGCACCACGAGCGCCTGGAGGCGATCGTGAACGAGGCCCTGCGCGAATTCGGCACACCGGCGACAGCGCTCTAGCCCGGGCGAAGTGCCCCGCGGATCACCTCAGCTCGTGCTCATCGCGTACGTCAGCCGGTGCAACTGCTCCCGGTGCGACGTGTCCGGCAGCCGGTTCAGATGCGTGCGCGCCGTCTCCACGTACGCGTCGAGCATCCCCACCGCCGCCTCGACGGCCTTCAGTTCGTGCATCAGCGCCGTCAGCCGGCGGCGCGCCCGCCGCCCCTCGCCCCGCAGGAACAGCCGCCGCAGCTGCCGGGCCTGCCGCGGGGTGGCCCGCTCCACGGCGAGCAGCAGCGGCAGCGTGGGCCGGCGGTTCCGCAGGTCGCTGGCCATCGGCTTGCCCGGCTGCGACCGTACGTCCTGGCCGCGGTACGGCAGCAGGTCGTCGCGCATCTGGAAGGCGACGCCCAGGGTCTCGCCGTAGGCGGTGAGCGCAGCGGTGATCTCGGGGTCGGCTCCGGTGAGGAGTGCCGCCATGCGGCAGGTGGCCCGCAGCAGGGCCGCGGTCTTGAGGGTGACCATGGCGAGATAGGTGTCGAGGCCGCAGGCCAGGTCGGTGCGCATCCGGTCCTCCAGCAGCTGGCCCCGGCAGATCTCGACGCCCGTGTTGCCCGCCAGGACGATGATGTCGAGCAGCAGTTGGGGGGCCAGGCCCTCGCCGCGGCAGTCGGCGACGTCCGCGAAGGAGCGGCACACGAGGGCGTCGCCCACGAGCAGGGCCTGGTCGGTGCCGAAGCGCGCGTGGACCGAGGGGCGGCCCCGGCGCTCGGCGTCCCCGTCGATGAGGTCGTCGTGCACCAGGCTCGCGGTGTGGTGGCTCTCCAGGGCGGCCGCGATGACCGAGGCCTGGGCGAGGTCGCCGCCGAGCGCCGCGACGCACAGCAGGAACAGCCTGGGGCGCAGGAGTTTGCCGTGCGGCAGCAGCGCGTAGCGGGCCAGGGAGTCGAGGGCGTCGTCGGTCCTGGGCCACAGCTCCTCCGCGCGCCGGGTGTAGTAGCGCGAGAAGAGGGCGGCCGGGGACCGCTCGGGGGCGGCGGAGTGCAGGGGCGGGTCGAGGTTCACGGGTCCTCGCGGGTGCGTTCGGGAATCGGAGGCGTCGGCGGGGCCGGGGCCTCGCGGGTCCAGCTTTCCAGGCGGGCGGCGGGTGCCGGGGGCGCGACGCGATGCGGGCCGGTCCTGTGGGGTGACAGTGACAGGTGGGGAGTTGACGTGAGCGAGAGCCGCCGGGGAAAGGAGGTGCCGGTTCGTGGTGGCGGTCCGGCCGCCCACGGCCGGACCCGGTCGCGGGGCGCGTGTACCGGAATCCCGTCGCGCCCTTCGATCCGGAACGCGCCCTGCTCAAGGCGGGCGCGGTGGGCCGATAATGGGGACGCCGGTGGCTCGCCCGCCGGTACCGCCTGCGCTGCCGGGGAACACCCGGCACACCATGGGGGCTTGGATGATCGCTGAGTTGGAACAGGACGGGCCACCGCGCGACCGGCGGGTGGCATCCGCCGGACGCCGCCGGGGCCGCCGTACCCGCCGCGCGGCCGTCGTCGCGGCCCTGGCCCTGGGCGCCGCACTGCTCGTGCCGCCCGCGTCGGCGGAGAGTCCGGCCCGGACGGTGACCTCCGTCGGCCGGTCGGTGACCGCCGCGGACACCGGCGGCGCGGCGCTCGCCCTCGCGCAGCGCTCGGTGCGGCCGGCCGGGCACGCCGCCGTGGACCACCGGGTCACGGTGGCGAAGGCGAAGAAAAAGAAGAAGGGCTTCTTCGCGAAGCTGGGGATCTTCCTGCTGGTGGTGCTGATCCTCGTCGTGCTCTTCGTGGTGGTGCTGATCGCGCTGGCGATCCGGCTGGCACGGCGGGCCTTCGGGCGCCGCCGTACCTGACCGATCGGACGGTCAGCCGCTCTTGCGGCGGAACGAGCGCTGGCCGCCCGCCTTGCCGTGCGTGCCGTGGATCTTGGAGCCGTCACGGCCCTGGCCGCCCGCGGCGCCGTCGGCCGACTGGCCGCGCTTGCGCTCGAGGGCCTCGCGGAACTTCCGCTTGACCTCGTCCTCGGCGCCGGTCTCGGGCGTGTCCTGGGACGCAGTGCTGTCCGTCATCAAAAACCTCCTGGTCATGGCGGCCGTCGTCCCAGCTTCGCACGACGGCTCGTTCAGTTGAAGTCCGGTTGACGTTCAGCTGAGCCGATTGAAGCAGGTAACGGCGGGAAAGCCGTCATCGGCGGCCGGCAGCGCCCTTGAAGCGGTTTGGCCCGATCTGCCCACGCGCACCGGGAATTGCGGTTCCGGGGGAATCAGTCGATGGTCAGATCACCGTCGGGGAGGTCCTGGACGGTGAGCTTCGACCGGGGCACGCCGAGCCCCGCGGCAACCGCCTTCGCGATCCCTTCGGCATCGGGCGCCGTGGGGTAGGGAACGGTCTCCCCCTCGCCGTAGCTCTCGATGGCCTTGGTGAAGTAGCCGGGATACCAGGCGCCGACCGCCCCCTTGACCTCGACGCGGCTCACGGCCCGCTTGCCGACCCGGTTCTTCAGGGCGGCGAGGATCTGGTCGGAGCGGTATTCGCCGGGCACCTGGAACAGGCTGGCGTGCGCCCCCACCTTGCCGCCGTCCCGCAGCCGGACGGTCACGGTCAGACAGCTCGTCACGCTCGGGTAGAGGATCGGCCGGCCGGGCCCGGCCTCGGCGACCTGGCCCTCGGTGATCCGGACGGCGGCCGTGTCGCTGTTCGCGGCGGCCGCGGCACGCGGCCGGGCCTCGGCGACGGGCCCGGCCGCGAGCGGGACGGCGACGACGGATATGAGGGTGGCGGACAGCAGCAGCGCCCGGCCGCCCGCCGCCATGCGCGGCATGATCGTGGAAGTCATGCCGAAGATCATCCCGCCGATGACGCCTCGGGGCCAAAGCGGCTGCGGACCGCCGTCTGGACCTCGGCCTCCTCGGCCGGGTCGGCGGCGAGTCTGCGGAGCTGTTCGACCACGCGGGCGTCGGCCGTGGTGGCGTGGTGGGCGGCGAGCTCGCGGGTGGTCTCCTCGCAGTCCCACAGGCACTCGACGGCGAAGCCGGCCGCGAACGACGGGTCCGTGGCCGCCAGGGCGCGCGCCGTGCGCCCGCGCAGCTGCGAGGAGGAGGTCTCGCGGTAGATATGGCGCAGGACGGGCGCGGCACAGCCGATCGACAGCCGCCCGGCCCCCTGGACGAGCTCCCACAGCACCGCCGCGTCCGGGCCCTCGGCCCGCACCGTGCGGCGCAGGGCACCGAGCACCAGCGCGGAGTCGTACGCCGCGCCCCGGCAGGCCAGCATGCCCGCGGCGGCGCCGCCCAGGGCGTCGGCGCGGTGGATCCAGCCGCGGGCCCGCTCCAGGGCCGCGGTGCTGCGCATGCGCTCGAAGGCGGTGACGGCGGCCTCCGCGACCAGCTCGGCCGGGTCGGCCGCGGCGGCCTCGATCAGGTCGAGGGCCTGGGGGTCGTGGTGCTCGGCGAGATAGCGCAGGGCGGTGGCGCGCGCGGCCTCGGGGCCGGACGCGGCCGCCTGGATGATCTCCAGCCGGTCCTCGGGGCCGGCCACGGCGGTGAGGCAGCGGGTCGCGGGGACGTGCCGCAGCTGGGTGGGGTGCAGGGCGAGGCCCTCCTGGGCCCAGTCCAGGACCTCGCGCACGCTCCAGCCCGGCCGGGGGCCCGTCGGGCGCAGCTGGCGCTGCCAGCGGTCGAAGGAGCCTTGTTCCCCGGCGGCGAGGACGCGGGCGGCGGTCGAGGGCGACTGCCGCTCGTCGGCCCACAGCCGCCAGGGGCGGGGCTCGAAGGCGTCGCGCACGGCCGCGGCGAGCGCGGCCTCGCCCGCGGGGGTGCCGGGGAAGCGGGCGAGGATGCTCTCGCCGATGCCGAGCAGTCCGGCGTCGTCGTCCCGCAGGGCCAGCTCGTCGAGGGCCCAGGCCCAGTTCGCCCCGGAGATCGCGTAGCGGCGCAGCAGCAGCAGGGCGTCCGTGCGGCCGTAGGACGCGAGGTGGCCGAGGACGGCGAGGGCGAGCCCGGTGCGCTCCTCCGCGGTGTCGAGCAGGTCGTCGACGTGGAAGAGGTGCTGTTCCAGCTCGTCGAGCCCGCCGTCGAGATCCAGGTGGAGGCGCGCGTAGTAGAGCGAGCGGTTCTCGACCTGCCAGTCGCGCCTGGGGTCGTGCAGCACGCAGTGGTGCAGCGCCGCGAGCGCCTCCGCCCGCGGCGCCGCGAGGGCATGCAGGGTCCCGTCGCCGCGGCCTCGCTGAAGGAGGCCGAGCAGGGTGCCGCTGGGCGCTATGTCTGGATCGAACATGGGGTCAGCATCCGGTGCGGGGAGTCGGCTGGCAACGGGATTTCCGTCGTCCGGCATTCTTGCCGGTGTCCACCGGTGCTATGCCTGGTGAACAGGGGGAACTCGCGGTCTTCCGAGCGCCCGCAGCCTACCCGGAGCCGAGCATTCCGCCGAGTCGCGCCCGAATTGCCCTGCTCCGCCCCTCCCGTGGCCGCCCGCCGCCACCGACGCCCGCACCCCCGGACTCCCGGCTTCCGCACCCACGCCGGCTTCGCCCCGGGTCCGCGATCACCATGTAATTGATCTTTGACCGCATTTGACGGCCTTCTCCCCTCGGCATCGCGCCCGACATCGGCCCTCCATGTCCACGACACCCCCCTTCCCTACCTCCGACAGCCCCCTGCCACACGTGCGACGACCCGCCTCTCATGCTCCTGACAAAACCCCCTGTTGCCCACGGCATATGCCGATGACACCACCAGATCGGGTGTTGCCAAACCACTTACAGGCCCTCGCTCCCTGTGCAACAGTCGTTACCGGCCCTGTCCCCGGACCCAGCGCCGGCCGCGCCGCGCCCGTATCGGAGTACGTCATGCCGTCCCCTCTCCACACGGATCGTTCCGCCGCTCAGCCGCCCGAGCAGACCGTCGACGCGCTCATCTCGCTCACGCGCCGGCTCCGTGGCGACATCGACGCCGTGCGCCGCGGGACCGTGGGCGAGGAGCTGCCGACGGACCCCAGGGCGCGCTGGCAGCGCGCCCTGTGCGAGCTCGCCGTCCATCAGCTCGACGACCTCGGCGAGCACCTGGACCAGCTGCGGGAAGGGCCGCCCGACGACGGCCCCGCGGCCCGGCCCGGGGAGCCCGGCCCGCAGGCACTCACGGCGCCGGCGGATCCGGCCGGCGCACCGCTCGGCCGGGCCGGCAGCGCCGAGTGGAACCTCCTCACCGACGACGTCACCTGGTCCGACGACCTGTTCGAGCTCTTCGGCCGTCGCCCCGAGGACGGCGCGCCCACCCTGGACGAACTGCCCTCCTGGGTCCTGGAGGAGGACACCCGGCTGCTGACCGCGATGGTCACCGACTGCCTGGTCGACGGGAAGCCGATCGACGGGGAATTCCGCATCGTGCGCGGCGACGGCTCCCTGCGCACCGTGCACATGATGGGCGAGCCGGTGCTCGACGCCGACGGCGCCACGGCCTCCATGTGGGCGGTCCTACGGGATGTGAGCGAGCTGCGCCGCAGCCGCCAGGCCGTGCACGAGACCCGTGACTCGCTGCGGCACCACCAGCACGCCGCGCGGACCGAGCACCGGCTCGCGGTCGAACTCCAGGAAGCGGTGCTGCCACCGTGGCGCGGCTCCCTGCGCTTCCCGGGCAGCGCGGTGCCGGAGGCCGAAGCGGCCCCCGGCACCCTCGATCTCGCCGCGCACTATCTCCCGTCCGCCAGCAGTGCCCTGGTCGGCGGGGACTGGTTCGACGCCCTCCAACTGCCCGACGGCAGGACGCTGCTGAGCGTGGGCGGCCTCACCGGGCACGGTGTGGCCGCCACCTCCAGCATGGCCATGCTGCTGGGCGCGCTGCGCGGCATGGCGATCACCGGGGCCGAGCCGGGCCCCCTGATGGGCTGGCTCAATCACCTCCTCGACGCCTCCGCGCAGCCCGCGCTCGGCAGCGCCGTCTGCTGTCGTTACGACCCCACGACCATGACGCTGGGCTGGTCGCAGGCGGGCCACCCCGCCCCGCTGCTCTTCCGCGAGGGGAGCGGAATCGCGCTCCGGCCGCCGGAGGGCATGCTGCTCGGGGCGGTCCCCGATGCTTCGTATGCCCAGGCCGAAGAGCGGTTGGAGCCCGGCGATGTGCTGGTGCTGCACACCGACGGCCTGTCGCCCCGCAGCACCGAGCCGGCCGATTCGATCGCGGAGCGGCTGCTGGGCTTCGCACCACGGTTCGCCGTGGCCAGGAGTGCCCAGGAGTGCGTCAGAGCCGTGCTGGAGGAGTTCGGGGGCAAGGAGCGCGAGGACGATGCCTGCGTGCTGATCGCCCGTATTCGCCGCTGAAGGTCCCCGCGCAGGCATCCGCGTGGGGGTCGGCCGCGGGACCGTGCCGGGCCCGCCCTACACGGCCATGCCCTTGCCGCCTTTGTCCGCCCCGGGGTCCTTGCGGGTGGCCTTCCCGGGGCTCTTATTGGGAGCCTTGGGGAGGGCCTCCTTGATCTCCTGCCGGAGTTCCTCGATCCGGCCGTAGCCCGCGTACCGCCCGGTGAGCCGGTACATCACGCGCAGCCGGTCCCAGGTGCGGTGCGAGGACGTCTCGCCGATGGACACCAGCGCCAGCCGGGCATAGGTGTCCGCCTGCTCCGGGTCGTTGCCGATGAAGCAGGCCGACGCCATGGAGATGTAGTCGAAGATCATGGAGCGCTGATAGCCGTTGCCCCGGAGGGCCAGCGCCTCCCTGGCGTGCTGCTGGGCGACGGCGGCGGCCGCCGGGTCGTGCTCCGCGAGCGTGCGGTACGCCAGCGCCTCCATGCCGTGGAGATCCGCCTCGTCGAACGACTGCATCCAGCTGGGCGGTGGCACGTCCCCCCGGTCCGAGACGAAGAGCTCCTCGGCCTCGCCCAGGGTGCGCCGCATGGCCTGGCCCCGGCCCATGGACGCCTGTGCCCAGGCCTCGATGGTGTAGAGCATGGCGCGGGTGCGGGGCAGGGTCTCCTCGCCGGAGCCGGACTTGGCGAGCTTCATCAGGTCCAGCGCGTCGTCGGGGCGGCCGAGGTGGACCATCTGGCGCGCGGCGCGGGAGAGCGCCTCGCCCGCCCGCGGGCGGTCGCCGCCCTCGCGCGCCGCGTGGGCGGCGATGACGAAATACTTCTGCGCGGTGGGCTCCAGGCCCACGTCGTGGGACATCCAGCCGGCGAGCACCGCGAGGTTCGCGGCGACCCCCCACAGCCTCCGCTGGAGGTGGTCGGGGTGGTGGTAGGCGAGCATCCCGCCCACCTCGTTGAGCTGGCCCACGACGGCCTTGCGCTGGAGCCCGCCACCGCGCTGGGCGTCCCAGGCGCGGAAGACATCGACCGAGTGTTCCAGGGCGTCGATCTCGGTGGAGCCCACGGGCGCCGCCTCATAGCGGTCGAGCCCGGCCGCTTCGGCGTGCGTGGAGTCCAGGTGCAGGGGGTCTGTGAAGCGAGGAGCGTCGGAGGCGAGAACCGGATCGGAGTGCAGCCAGTCGTGCATAGCGCTGCTGAGTGCTGAGCCTGCGGCGAGCGCGGCGCCCGCGCCCACCAAGCCGCGTCGGTTGAGCATGAGGTCCATTCCCGTGAATTCGGTGAGGACCGCGGCGGTCCGCTCGGGCGGCCAGGGCAGCCCGTCCGCGGACTGCCCTTTACCCGCGCGCCCTCGCCGGCCGAACCCGAGGTCCTCGATGGTCACGACACGACCGAGCCGCTCGGTGAAAAGGGCTGCCAGCACACGGGGCACGGGATCGCGCGGGGACTCCCCCATGTCGATCCAACGCCGCACTCGCGAGGTATCGGTGGCCAGCTGCGGGTGGCCCATGACGGCCGCCTGCCGGTTCACCAGTCTCGCGAGTTCGCCCTTGGACCAGCCGGCCAGGCCGAACAGATCCGCTAGGCGGGTGTTGGGTTCCCTCGTCACGTCAAGCCCCCAGGTTCTCGGCTGACTTGAAGGTAGCGGGCCGTCATGGGCCAAGCGAGTATTCGCCAGGGTTCGCCAGGGTCCGCCAGATGGTGTGCCACCCGCGACGGGGTGTGATGTAGGAACGCGCCACCCCGGCCACCCCGCAGCCGGAAGGCATTCCCCAGGGTGCCCCATGGCCCGGGGACCGGGGAGCGCCGTAATTCGCCGGCACACGAAGGGATCTGTTCCGCACATGTATGCAGCCTCGTCCTCCGTGTCCGCCCCGCCCCGGCAGCTCCGTCCGCAGCACGCCGGCGGCGGGCCGTACCTCGACCCCTCCCATGCCGCGGGAGCTGCCTTCGGGGGCGGAAGGGCCCGGCGGTCCCCGGGGCTCGGCGGCCAACCGCTCAGCGGGAGAATCGACTTGTCCGGCCCCCAGGGCACGCAACTGCGCACGGCGATCGCCGCGGTGCACCGCATCTGCCCGGAGTTCAACCCGGTCCAGGTGCTGCGCCGCAGCGGCCGCTCGGTCCTGCTGGTCGGATCCACCGGCCGGAGCACGGCCGTGGCCAAGTGTTTACTGGATCATTCACCGGCATGGGCCGAGCGGTTCCGCCACGAAATAGCTACATACCGGGCGTTCGTCCGGCACCGCCCGCCGGTGCGGGTGCCTCGGCTGATCGCCGCGGACCCCGACAACTGCACCCTGGTCATCGAGCGGATGCCCGGCCGGCCGGCCGCCGCCCAGCGGCACCCCGCGGACTCCCCGCCCCGCGCGGACGTCCGCGCGGCGCTCGGGGCGGTCTGCCGGGTCAACCTCTGGCGGCCACCGGCCGGCATGTTCGACATGCCGCTCGACTACGGCAAGCGCATCACCCGCTATCACGAGCTGGGCCTGCTCACCGACCGCGATCTGGGCGACCTCCAGAAGCTGCTGCACGGGCTGGCCCACGTCCAGGGGCAGTTCTGCCACGGTGACGCGCTGCTCTCCAACATCCTCCTCTCCCCCGCCGGTCCGGTGCTCGTCGACTGGGACCAGGCCGGGTGGTATCTCCCGGGGTACGACCTGGCCACGCTGTGGACCGTCCTGGGCGACGCCCCGGGGGCCCGCCGTCAGATCAGCCAGTACGCACAGCAGGCCGGCCCGGTCTCCCGTGACGCCTTTCTGGTGAATCTGATGCTCGTACTGACACGGGAGATCCGCACGTACGAAACGGCCGTTCAGCGCGCCTTGCAGGAGCCCGCGCCGACCGCACCCGGTGCTGCCGAGTCCGGTGAGGAGCAGCGGCTGCTGCTGCGTCGCCTGCATGACGACTGCGCGCTCGCCAGGCGTGCCGTACGGGCGGCGGTCGGCACCCGCTGACCGCCCTCCGCCCGGGTTCGCCCTGACACGCCGCGCTCCCTTCCCGCGCGGCGTGTCGCCGTTCACTGGTACGGATGACGGCCTCCCCATGCGCCCGTGTGTCCCTCACACGGGCGCATCAGCATGATTGACGGATCGTCATCCAGCGGCTACCTCTGGTACGTCCGGTCCCGCACACGCCCGATCGCGCACCTACCATCCCAGCTCGGTGGCACTGCCGTCCCGAGGAGGCCGCATTGCGAGGATCAGCCCCCGCACCCCGGACCAGCCCGCCGAGAGCCCGGCGAAGAAGAGACCGCCGCAGACTCCAGACGGTCGGCGTCGTGGCGTCGGCCGCCCTGTTGCTGCCCGCCCTCTCGGGCAGTTCCACGGCGAGCGCCGACGAGCAGCCGGGCCCCGGCGCGCTGCAACGGGCCTTCGTCGCCGCGTCCGCGAAGTATCACGTTCCCGCGAGCGTGCTGCTGGGCGTCTCCTATCTCCAGTCCCGCTGGAACAGCCATGGCGGCGCGCCCAGCGTCACCGGTGGCTACGGCCCGATGCATCTCACCGATGCCTCCGCCGCGCTCGCCGCGGCCGGTCGGCACACGGATGTTCTTACGGACCCGCGCGGCGACGCCGCCCGGCCGCTCGCGGCGGTGCGTTCCGTCCGTCCGGAGCTTCCGGTGCCCGCCGAGGTCCCGGCGCGGCTGCGCACCCTGGACCGGGCAGCCGAGCTCTCCGGCCTTTCAGCGGAGGCGCTGCGCCAGGACGCGACGGCCAATGTCCAGGGCGGTGCGGCCCTGCTGGCCGCCGCGCAGCGGAAGTTGGGGCTGCCGCTGAGCACCGATCCCGCGGACTGGTTCGGCGCGGTGGCCAGCTATCCGGATGCCACGGACTCGGTGTCGGCCGGCACGTTCGCGCACGATGTCTTCGAGGTGATCCGCTCCGGTGAGCGGCGCACGACGGATGCCGGTCAACTGGTCGCCCTTGAGCCGAGCCCCCGGCTGGCCGACCGCGCGGATCTGGTGCGGCGGCTGGGGCTGACGGCGCCCTCGCGGGACGGCGTGGAGTGCCCGAGGTCGCTGGCGTGCGAGTCGATCCCGGCGCCGTACCAGCAGTTGCAGGGCTCGGACTACGGCAACCACGACGTCGCCGACCGGCCCGAGAAGCCTTCGCAGAAGGTCAGATTCATCGTCATCCACGACACCGAGGGGTCGTGGGAGACGAGCGTCAGGCTGATCAAGGATCCGACGTACGTCTCCTGGAACTACACCGTGCGCTCCGTGGACGGGCACATCGCCCAGCACGTGCCGACGAAGGACGTGGCCTGGCACGCGGGCAACTGGTATGTGAACTCCGCGTCCGTCGGCATCGAGCACGAGGGCTTCCTCGCCCAGCCCGACGCCTGGTACACGGAGGAGATGTACCGCAAGTCGGCCGATCTGGTGCGCTATCTGGCCGACGAGCTGGACATCCCGCTGGACCGGCAGCACATCCTGGGCCACGACAACGTCCCGGGCACGACCACGGCGACCATCAGGGGGATGCACACGGACCCGGGCCCCTTCTGGGACTGGGACCACTACTTCGAGCTGCTGGGCGAGCCCTTCTACCCCACGGGCGGCATGTTCGGCGGGATGGTCACCATCCGGCCCGACTACGACGTCAACACCCCGCCGTACACCGGCTGCGTGGAGCCGGGGAAGCCCTGCGCTCCGCACGGTTCCGGCGCGGTCCGGCTGCACACGGCACCGAGCGAGGACTCCCCGCTGGTCAAGGACATCGGTCTGCGCCCGGACGGGAGCCCGTCGACGACCGACGTCAACGACACGGGCGCCCGCGCCTCGACCGGCCAGCAGTTCGCGGTCGCCGGCCGGCACGGCGGCTGGACGGCGATCTGGTACCTGGGTCAGAAGGCGTGGTTCCGGAACCCGTGGTGGCAGCCCACCGTGGTCAACGCCTATGGGCCCGTGGTCACTCCGAGGCCGGGGGCGGCCGAGGTCCCGGTGTACGGGCGGGCCTTTCCGGAGAAGGAGGCGTATCCCGCGGGCATTCCGGTGCAGGACGTGACACCGCTGCCGTACAAGCTGCTCGCGGGGCAGACGTACGCGCTGGGCGGCCGGGTGCCGAGCGAGTATCTGTGGTCGAAGACCTTCGACCCGGCCGGTCACAAGGTGATCCGGGGCAAGGACGTCTACTACGAGATCCAGTTCGGTCACCGGGTGGCGTTCGTCAAGGCGGACGATGTGACCGTGCGCCCGTCCGATCACTGGGGGCGTTAGGCAGCGAAGGAGCCCGGTACGGCAGGCGTACCGGGCTCCGGTGTCGGTCGAGGATCTCCGCGGGCGCGGTCAGACCTGCTGGAACATCTCCGCGGGCAGCGGCTTGAGCAGCTGGTAGAGCTCGTCGGTGATGGGGCGGTCCCAGCTGGCGATGGTGACGAGGACGCCGTCGCTGCGGTCGAACTGGGTGCAGGAGATGCGGCCTTCGGAGCACTTCAGGCGGCGCACGATCAGCAGATTGTCCTCGTGCATGACCGGGATGTCCTCGGTCTCCAGCACCTGCACGGGCTCGTCGTTGCCGAGCGCCACGAGCAGCTGTGCCACCTCGAAGGGCACCTGGCCCTCGCCGAGCTCCCGGGCCGGGGAGCCCTCGGGCAGATTGCCGATGATCATCGCCGGGCCGCGCCCGCCGAAGAGGTCGTAGCGGAGGAAGACGCCCTGGCAGCTGCCATCGGGCGCGGGCAGCAGCCCGGCGCCGAGGTCGCCGGGCCAGTCCCCCGGGTCCATGGCGAGGACGTCGAAGTCCGGCCCGGTGGGCGTGGCGGCGCTGCGGCGGCGGAGGAACGACATGCTCACATCGTACGTGCCCCGCACCGCGCCGTGACGCCGGGGAGACCCCCGGTGCGGGCCGTGGGGCGGGGTCACGGCGGCGTACGGGGCGGGTGGCGCGCGCGGCGGCCGTGGGGCCGAACGGGTACCTCTTTGGCATGAGCGAGCCAAGCGTGTCGCGGACGGCGGACCCGTCGGCCCACGCACACAAAAGCCCGCCCGGACGCAGCTTGTGGGGGCGCTGTCCGGGCGGACTGACGGCCGAAGATCCGCCGCGCACAGCACGCTACCAGGCGTATACGCACGGTCCCGCCGTCATCACTCAAATGCGCCGCATTAGCGGAGGAATTACCCGGGGCGATGGCGACACTCCCGATATTTCCGTACCGACCGCTCGGTGACGCAAATGAGTGAATGCCCGAAACCTCATCAATTGGGCCCGAGTTACTCAGGTCACTTCCCCTGAGAAGGCGCTAATCGATCGAAAGGCACAGACGTGCTCAAGAAGGTACTCGCCACGGCCGCGCTCACGGCCTCCGCGGTCGGCGCCGTCGCCGCGCCCGCGATGGCGATCGGCAACGACAGCGACGTCGCGAACGGCAACGCTTCCAAGACCGGTTACGGGAACACCAAGACCGGCGGTGAGCAGAGCCCGCAGATGAGCCTGGTCCAGGGCACGCTCAACAAGCCGTGCCTCGGCATCGGCAAGATCGGTCTGCAGTCCCTGATCGCGCTGCTCAACGTCGGCGTCCAGGACGTACCGATCCTCAGCTCTCAGCAGCAGCAGCAGTGCACCGACAACTCGACGATCAGCGACGGGGACGACCCGCTGTCGCACATCCTCGACGAGATCCCGGTCGTCTCGGGCAACGGCTCGGGCAACCGAGGGCTCTAGCAGCGGCGAGACGCTCGAACAGAATTCCCCCTTCCGCGGGTGCACGGGCCCCGCGGAAGGGGGTTTCTCTGTATGCTGACCGGAATATCTGCCGGTCAAGCACCATGCACCGAAATCGTGTATCGGAATTGCATATCGACTTAACAGGGCAGCGGGCCGCCGACGGCCGGCCGCCGACCGGCAGCCCGAGGGCCGGGCGCCCCGGATCCGTTTGTTACGGCGTCGTATACGATGGGCGACGTGACCATGCTCGTGAAACGCCGCCACGTGGACCTCCTCCGCGTCACGAGCATGTCCTGTCGCCGCTACGGCTGACCTTCACCCCGCCCAGCCCGCCTTCCCGGGCCGTGGCCTGTTTTCTTCCTTCCTGCCGCTTCCCGGTCCCCCCGCCTGCCCTGTCCGCACACCCCGCGGCAGCAGCGCGGCCGTCCGGCGCACCGCCGTACGTACCGGGCCTTCACGCAAGTGGATGTCCTCATGAGCAACAGCCTTCCCGTCATCGACCTCTCCGCCGCTTCGGGTGACGCCGCGACCCGCGCCGCCTTCCACGAGACGCTGCACGGCGCCGCCCGCGACGTGGGCTTCTTCCACCTGACGGGCCACGGGATCACCGAGTCCGAGACCGCCGAACTGATGCGCACGCTCCGTGCGTTCTTCGCCCTCCCCGAGGCGGAGCGGCTGTCCATCAGCAACCTCAACTCGCCCCATTTCCGCGGCTACACCCGGATAGGCGACGAGCGGACCGGCGGCAGCCCCGACTGGCGGGACCAGATCGACATAGGCGCCGAGCGCGCGCCCCGCACACCCGGCGCGGACGAGCCCGGCTACTGGTGGCTGGAGGGCCCGAACCAGTGGCCCGCCGCCCTTCCCGGGCTGCGGACCGCCGCCCTGCACTGGATCGACAGGCTGAGCGCGGTCGCCGAGCGGCTGCTGCACGAGCTGCTGGCCTCCATCGGCGCCCCGGCCACCTTCTACGACGACGCCTTCGCCGACCGCCCCCACCTGCACCTCAAGCTCGTCCGCTACCCCGGCAGCGCCCCGGACGGCGCGGCGCAGGGCGTGGGCGCCCACAAGGACTACGGCTTCCTGACGCTGCTGCTCCAGGACGAGGTCGGGGGCCTCCAAGTGGAGGGGGCGGACGGGGTGTTCCGCGATGTGCCGCCCATGCCCGGGGCGTTCGTGATCAACCTCGGCGAGCTGCTCGAGGTGGCGACCAACGGCTATCTCAAGGCCACCAACCACCGCGTGGTCAGCCCGCCCGGCACCCGGGAGCGCTACTCCGTCCCGTTCTTCTACAACCCCCGGCTGGACGCGCGCATCGAGCCCGTTCCCTTCCCGCACGCGCACCGGGCGCCCGGGGTCACCCAGGACTCCTCCAACCCGCTCTTCGCGGAGTACGGCCGCAACGAGATCAAGGGCTGGCTGCGCGCGCACCCGGAGGTCGCCCGCCGCTACCACTCCGGGCTCCTGACGGAGGGCAGCCCGGTCGGCTGACGCGTTGCATCCCGCCGCGGACGGTTCGCCGCCCGCGGCGGGGGTCAGGGAGCGTCGAAGCGGCCGACCCGGGCGCCGCGGACGAAGGCGCGCCACTCCATCGGAGTGAAGACGACGGCCGGGCCGCCCGGCGCCCGCCCGTGGCGCATCGCGATGAAGCCCTCGACGAAGGCGATCTGGACGTCGCCGACGCCCTGGCTGCCCGGCTGCCATGCGGCGTTCGCGAGGTCGAGCTCCGGCCTTGTGCCACCGGTCAGTTGGTCCGTCGTGCTCTTCGCCACGTCCGTAGCTCCTCCCGGTCGTCGTCCCGGCCCACACTAGCGAGCGCGGCGTGCGCCGGACAGGCCGCGCGGCCTCAGCCGGCGGGCGGTTCGGTGCCCACCAGCCACATCGAGAAGAACTGCGCTCCCCCGCCGTAGGCGTGGCCGAGGGCCCTGCGAGCGCCGTCGACCTGGTGCGCGCCGGCCCGGCCGCACACCTGGAGCGCGGCCTCGGCGAAGCGCAACATGCCGGACGCGCCGATGGGGTTGGTGGACAGCACGCCGCCCGAGGGGTTGACCGGCAGGTCGCCGTCCAGTTCGGTCGCGCCGGACACGGTGAGCTTCCAGCCCTCCCCCTCCGCCGCGAAGCCCAGGTTCTCCAGCCACATCGGCTCGTACCAGCTGAAGGGCACGTAGAGTTCGGCCACGTCGATCTCGTGGCGCGGGTCGGTGATCCCGGCCTGGCGGTAGACGTCGGCGGCGCAGTCGCGTCCCGCGCGGGGCGAGACGAAGTCCTTGCCCGCGAAGAGGGTCGGCTCGCTGCGCATGGCGCCGCCGTGCACCCAGGCGGGCGGGTGCGGGGCGCGGGCGGCGCCCCGGCGGCCGGTGAGGACCATCGCGCAGGCCCCGTCGGAGGAGGGGCAGGTCTCGGAGTAGCGGATCGGGTCCCACAGCATGGGTGAGGACTGCACCTTCTCCAGGGTGATGCCGTGCTCGTGGAGGTGGGCGCTGGGGTTCTTCAGGGCGTTGCGGCGGTCCTTGTAGGCGACGAGGGAGCCCACGTGCCCGGGCGCTCCGGTGCGGCGGATGTACGCCCGTACATGCGGGGCGAAGAAGCCGCCGGCACCGGCCAGCAGGGGCTGCTGGAAGGGGACGGGCAGGGACAGCCCCCACATGGCGTTCGACTCGGACTGCTTCTCGAAGGCGACGGTGAGAACGGTGCGTTGCACGCGGGAGGCCACGAGGTTGGCGGCGACCAGTGCGGTGGAGCCGCCGACGGAACCGGCGGTGTGCACGCGCATCAGGGGCTTGCCGACCGCTCCGAGCGCGTCGGCGAGGTAGAGCTCGGGCATCATGACGCCCTCGAAGAAGTCGGGCGCCTTCCCGATGACGACGGCGTCGATGTCGGCCCAGGTCAGCTCCGCGTCGGCGAGGGCGCGCAGGGCGGCCTCGCGGACGAGTCCGGCGATCGACACGTCCCGGCGGGCGGCGGCGTGTTCGGTCTGGCCGATGCCGACGACGGCCACGGGTTCGTTGTTCGCGGGGTTCACCGGCTCTCCCCTTCCAGGACGCCGACGAGGTTCTGCTGGAGGCACGGGCCGGAGGTGGCGTGGGCCAGTGCCCGGTCCGACTCGCCCCGGTGGACGCGGACGGCCGCCTCGCCGAAGCGGATCAGCCCGGTCGCCATGACCGGGTCGGCGGCGAGGGCGCCGCCGGAGGGGTTGACCGACACGTCGTCGCCGAGCCGGAGCGCCTTGCGCAGGATCACTTCCTGCGCGGTGAAGGGTGCGTGGATCTCGGCGGTGTCGACGGGCGCGTCGAACGCCCCGGCGCGCTCGGCGGCGAGCCGGGCGGAGGGGGCGTCGGTGAGGTCGCGCAGCCCGAGGCCCTGGGGGTCGGTGCGGTGGTCCATGCCGCGGATCCAGGCGGGCCGTTCGCACATCCGGCGGGCGGTGTCCCCGGCGGCGAGGACGAGGGCGGCGGCGCCGTCGCTGACGGGCGGGCAGTCACCGGTGCGCAGCGGCCGTACGACGTGGTCGCCCATGGGCACCGGGCCGCGCAGCCGTGCGTGGGGGTTGGCGCGGGCGGCGGTGCGGCTGCGGTCGGCGATGCCCGCGAGGGCCGCCTCGTCGGTCTCGCCCGCGTCGATGAGCGCCTGCGCCTGGAGCGCGGCGAGGTCGACGGGGCCGGGCCAGAGCGGGGCGGCGTAGTAGGGGTCGAGCTGGCGGGTGAGCACGGCGCCCAGGTCGCCGGCCGAGGCCTTGCCGTAGGCGTAGACGAGGGCGGTGTCGGCGGCGCCGGTGAGGAGTTCGACCCAGGCTTCGTAGAGCGCCCAGGCGCCGTCCGTCTCCACGTGGGACTCCGCGACGGGCGGCCACGCGCCGACGCCGTCGAGGGCCATGGTGAAGGAGAAGGGGCGTCCGGCGAGGTAGTCGCTCGACCCCGAGCAGGTGAAGCCGGGCTCTCCGGGCGCCAGTCCGGCCCGGTCGAGCACCTCGCGCAGGACGGGCAGCAGCATCTCGGTCTCGGACACGTCCTGCGAGGAGCGCCGGTGGGCGGTCTGCGCGAAGGCGACGATCGCCACGTCGCGGGCGTACCGCATCACAGCAGCTCCTTGTACGTGTCGTAGGCGGCGTCGGGTTCGCCGGTGGGCCGGTAGTGGTCGGGGTGGCGGGCGTCCTCGGTCCATACGGGCTCGACGCGCAGGCCCATGCGCACCTCGTCGCAGGGGATCCCGGCGATGCGCCCGTGGAGGGCGAGATCGGCGCCGTCGAGGGCGATGTGGGCGTAGACGTACGGGACGTCGATCGTGGCGTTCCTGGCCTTGATGTTGACGACGCAGTAGGTGGTGACGGTGCCGCGCGGGCCGACCTCGACCTGTTCGCCGGTGGCGACGCCGCAGGTCGGGCAGGCGCCGCGGGGCGGTACGTACACCCGGCGGCACTCGGGGCAGCGTTCACCGACGGTGATGTGCCGGGCGAGGGCGGCGAGGTGGCGGCTCTGGGCGCGGCCGGGGGCGTAGGTGTAGTCGAGGCGGGCGGGGGTGGTGATGCCGGTGACGGGGTCGGCGAAGACACCGGTGTGCGGGGTCGCGGGGCCTGCTTCGCCGCCTTCGTACGGTTCGAAGCACGCGATGTCGGTGATCGCCCCGGTGCGCTCCGCGGCCCAGCGGACGCGGACGCGCATGCCGGTGCGCACGGCGTCGGGGCCGGGGGCGTCGAGGGCGTGCAGCAGGGCGGTGTCGGCGCCGTCGAGCGTGACGAGGACCCAGGCGAAGGGGGTCGTCAGGGGCTGCCGGGGGCGGGGGGCGGGGTTCCAGGCCCAGGTGGTGACGGTGCCGGTGGCACCGACCTCGACGAGCTCGCGGATCTCGTCGGCGGTGTACGGGTCGTACTCGACGGGTGGCACGAGGATGCGGCCGTCGGTGGTGCGGACGCCGAGGACGACGCGCTCGCGCAGCCCGGTGAGGAAGGCGCTCTGGACGGGGCCCAGGGAGCGGGTGAAGGGGAACTCGACGACCAGGGGCGCGGTGAGGATCTCGGACACGGCCGCGGCTCTCCTTCTCTGGACTGTCTCGGGCGGCTCGGGTGCTCCCGGCCGTGTTCAGGCGCGCCGGAAGACGGGCGGGCGCTTCTCCGCGAAGGCGCGGGTGCCCTCCTTGGCGTCGGCGGTGCCGAAGATCCGCATGCCGCGCTCGAGTTCGAGGGCGAGGGCTTCGGGCTCGGGCAGGCCGGCGGTCTCGTACGCGCACGCCTTGACGGCCTCGACGGCCAGGGGGCCGTTGGCGTTGATGAGTTCGGCGGTCTCCAGGGCCGACTCCAGGGCGGTGCCGTCGGGCACGACGCGGCCGACGAGCCCGATGCGCTCGGCCTCGCGGGCGGAGTAGGGGCGGCCGGTGAGCAGCATTTCGAGGGCGTGGGTGCGGGGGATCTGGCGGGTGAGGCGGACGGTGGAGCCGCCGACGGGGAAGAGGCCGCGGCGGACCTCGAAGAGGCCGAAAGTGGCGCTCTCGCCCGCGACGCGGATGTCGGTGCCCTGGAGGATCTCCGTGCCGCCCGCGACGCAGGGGCCCTCGACGGCGGCGATGACGGGTTTGCGGGGGCGGTGGTGGCGGAGCATGGCCTTCCAGTGGAGGTCGGGGTCCGCCTTCAGCCGGTCCCGGCAGGCGTCGTCGGCCGTGCCGCCCTGCCCGGCGAGCGCCTTGAGGTCCATGCCGGAGCAGAAGGCTCCGCCGGCACCGGTGAGGACGACGGAGCGGATGGAGTCGTCCTCGTCGGCCTCCGCCCAGCCGTCGTGGAGCCCGACCAGCATCGGCAGGGAGAGGGCGTTCCTGGCCTCGGGCCGGTCGAGGGTGAGCACCAGCGTGGCGCCGACGCGTTCGGCCTTCAGGTGTGCGGTCCCGCCCATGGGGTGTCCTCCTGTCCGGCGACGCAGAACAGGGTGGCGGAGGCGGGGCCGCACTTCAAGGCTTTTCTGACTTCCCGTCAGATTTCTTGGGCGGCTCCCCTTCCCACCCATCGCGCCCGGCGCTCTAATGACCGCCGGGCCGCCGCCGCACCTCGCCGCACCTCGCCGCACGGCAGGAGGAGACATGGACGTGAACCTCGCCGACCTCTTCGAGTCGGTCGTCGACACGGTGCCCGGCCGCGAGGCCCTGGTCCACGTCGACCACCCGGGCGGCGGCGCCGAGCGGCGGCTGACGTACGCGCAGCTCGACACGGCGGCCGACCGTCTGGCCCACCATCTGCGGGACAGCGGCATCCGGCCGGGCGAGCACGTGGGCCTGCACCTCTACAACGGCGTCGAGTACCTCCAGACCCTCTGGGCCTGTCTGAAGCTCCGGGCCGTGCCGGTCAACGTCAACTACCGCTATGTGGAGGAGGAGCTGGCCTATCTCTACCGCGACGCCGATCTCGCGGGGCTGGTCTTCGACGCGGAGTTCACCGGGCGGGTCGCCGCCGCGCTGCCCGGGGCGGAGCGGCTGCGCCACCTCGTCCGCGTCGGCTCCCCGCCCGAGGATGCGCCCGAACCCCGCGTCGAGCCGGTGCCCTTCGCGGACGCCGAGGCGGCGGGCGCGCCCGGGCGCGACTTCGGGCCGCGCTCCGGCGACGACCAGATCATCATCTACACCGGTGGCACCACCGGCCTGCCCAAGGGCGTGATGTGGCGGCAGGAGGACCTCTTCTTCTCGGGGCTCGGCGGTGGCGCGCCGACGGGCGAGCCGGTGCGGCGGCCGGAGGAGCTCGCCGAGCGGGTCGCGGCGGGCGGCGAGGGGCTCGTCTTCTTCCCCACCGCGCCCTTGATGCACGGCACGTCCACGCTGACGGCGTTCGTCGCCTTCGACTTCGGCCAGAAGGTGGTACTGCACCGCAAGTTCGTGCCGCGGGAGGTGCTGCGGACGATCGAGAAGGAGCGGGTCACCTGCGTCTCGCTGGTCGGTGACGCGATGCTGCGGCCCCTGGTGGAGGCGCTGGCGGGGCCGTCGCGGGGCACCGACTGCTCGTCGCTGTTCAGCGTCAGCAGCTCGGGGGCCGTCCTCTCGGACACCGTGCGGGAGGAGTTCGCGGCGCTCCTGCCGCACGTGGCGCTGCTGAACAACTTCGGCTCCTCGGAGTCCGGCTTCAACGGCACCGCCACCGACGACCGCGGCCGGGGCCTGCGGGTGCGCGTCAACGACCGTACGGCCGTGATCGACCCGGCCACATACGAACCGGTGGGGCCCGGCCAGGTGGGGCGGGTCGCCCAGCGCGGCCATGTGCCCCTCGGCTACTACAACGACCCCGCGAAGACCGCGGAGACGTTCTTCCACGCGCGCGGCGAGCGGTGGGTCCTGCTCGGGGACATGGCGACGGTCGGCGCGGACGGCGTGGTCACGGTCCTGGGGCGCGGCTCGCAGTGCATCAACACCGGCGGCGAGAAGGTGTATCCGGAAGAGGTCGAGGAGGCGCTCAAAGCGCACCCGGACGTCTACGACGTGCTGGTCACCGGCGTGCCCGACGCCCGGTGGGGGCACCGCGTCGCGGCCGTCGTACAGCCCCGGCCCGGCGCGGGCCCGCCGACGCTCGGCGCGCTCCAGGCGCACTGCCGCGCCCGGCTGGCGGGGTACAAGGTGCCGCGCAGCGTCGTCGTCACCGACCGCATCGAGCGGTCGCCCAGCGGCAAGGCGGACTACCGGTGGGCGCGGGCGGTGGCGTCCGGCGAGCGGACCCCGTAGCGCCTTTGCCAGGTCTTGACGCGCGGGCCATCTGCTGTGCGCGCGGTGGACACGGCGCACTCCGCGCGCGTTGGGGCGCCGGTGGCCGCGTGGCCCTTCAATCGGCCCGTCCCCTCCCGCCCCCTGCCTCCAGGAGTCACCGTGACCCCCTTGTCCCGTCGTGGTTTCCTCGGCGCGGCCGCCGGCGCCGCCGCGCTCGGCGCCCTGCCGTCCTCGCTCCAGCAGGCCATGGCCGCGAGCTCGCCGTCCGGCGGACTGGACGACGTCGAGCACGTGGTGATCTTCATGCAGGAGAACCGCTCCTTCGATCACTACTTCGGCACCCTCAAGGGCGTACGGGGCTTCGGGGACCGTTCCCTGCTGCGCTTCCCGGGCGGCTCCGACGTGCTGCGCCAGACGGCGCTCGGGCCGCTCGGCGGCAGCGCGCTGCCGCCCTGGCACCTGGACACGGCCACCACCGACGCCCAGCGGGTCCGCGACCTCGACCACGGCTGGTCGGGGACGCACAGCGCCTGGAACGGCGGCAGATACAACAACTGGATACCCGCCAAGAGCGCCTGGACCATGGGGTACTACCAGCGCGCCGACATCCCGTTCCAGTTCGCGCTGGCCGAAGAGTTCACCATCTGCGACCAGTACTTCTGTTCCGTGCAGGGGCCGACCAACCCCAACCGGCTCTACCAGTGGACGGGCATGATCGACCCGGGCGGCAGGAACGGCGGCCCCGTCACCGACAACTCCGAGAAGGGCTACACCTGGACCACCTACCCGGAGCGGCTGGAGGCCGCCGGGATCTCCTGGCGGGTCTACCAGCAGCAGGACAACTACGACGACAACCCGCTGGCCTGGTTCGGCCGGTTCAAGAGCGCGAAGCAGGACTCGCCGCTGTACGTGGGCGGCATGCAGCGGCGCTCGGCCGACGCCTTCAACCAGGACGTCGCGAACGGCACGCTGCCTGCCGTGAGCTGGGTCGTCGCGCCCGAGCGGCAGTCGGAGCACCCCGCCTACCCGCCCGCGTACGGCGCCGACTACACCGCGAAGTACGCCCTGGAGTCGCTGGCCGCGCACCCCGAGGTCTGGGCGAAGACGGTGGTCTTCCTGAACTTCGACGAGAACGACGGCTTCTTCGACCACGTCGCCCCGCCGGTGCCGCCGTCCGGCACCCCGGACGAGTTCATCGGCGGCGCGCCCATCGGGCTCGGGCCCCGGGTCCCGATGACCGTGATCTCGCCGTGGAGCCGGGGCGGCCACGTCCACTCCGAGGTGCTCGACCACACGTCGCCGCTGCGCTTCCTGGAGAACTGGACCGGCGTCAAGGAGCCCAACATCTCCGCCTGGCGGCGCACGGTGTGCGGCGACCTGATGAGCGCCTTCGACTTCTCCTCGAAGAACGCCTCCTTCCCCGCCCTGCCGGACACCACGGCCCTCGTCGCTGCCTGCGACAAGCAGGACTCCCTGCCCGACGCCAAGCCCCCGGCCGCCGCGACCCGGCCCGTCCAGGAGGAGGGGACCCGCCCGGCCCGGCCGACCGGCTACGGCTTCGACACCACGTCCTGGACCGACACCTCCACCAACCGCCTGTGGTTCAAGGTCGTCAACACCGGCCGGCTGGGCGCGGGTTTCACCGCCTACACGGTGAACCACCGGGCGTACGAGGCCTGGCACTACACCGTCCCGGTGGACGGCAGCGCGAGCGACTACTTCAGCGCCCTCACCTACGGCGGCGGCAAGTACGACATCGACCTGCACGGCCCGGACGGCTATCTGCGCGGCTTCAAGGGAGACGTCCGGACGTGGACGAATCCGGCGAAGGGGCATCCGGAGGCGGCCGTGACGGCTTCTTCGCAGGGGCTGCGGCTGACTCTGAGCAATGGCGGGGGTGCGGGGGTGGTCTTCACCGTGTCGGACGGTACGACTGCCACGGTCGCGGGTGGCGGGCGGGTGGAGGTTTTGGTTGCCGTGCCTGAGTCCGGTGCGTATGACGTGACCGTCACGGCCGATGCGGGCGACGGCTTCGAACGGCGCTTCGCGGGACGGGTCTTCGGCTGACCCAGCCCGTGGGGGCACCTCTGGGGGCACCCCCGGACGGAGTCTGGGGGAGGTAGCTGGAACGGTACACCCCTTGGGATACATGTCACTTTGAGACTGCCTGACCAGCACGAAGCCCCGCCCCGGCGCAGCGGATGCGTCAGATCGGGGCAGACCCTTCAGCGAGGGCGCGCCGTTTCGTGCGTGCACTTGTCGCAGACGTACCGGGAGCGGAGCACCAGCCGCATGGCTTGCGGGTCCCGATGTATGGGGCAGAGCCAGGACAGCTCGGTGTCTTCCGGCAAGTCGTGCTTGAGGAACTGCCGCAGCGTGGCGCGCGTGCCCTCGCCGTCGGGGGTGTTGCTACTTGTCATCTCCGTTGGTGTCCTCGTCGCCGCTGGTGTCCTCGGGCGGATCGACAGGGGTGATCGTCTCGTTCGCCCCCAGGTCGTACCCGTTGACTTCGTCCCTGCCCATGACGGGCCTCCTTCGGTTGTAGCGGGTTGGGGTGGGTGCTTGGAACCCCACGTCTCTGTCGTCGTGCGGGTGGTGCACCCGCCCGGCCAAAACTCCCCAGGATCGACCGAACGGGCGTTTGAGGCCCGCCCCTGTGCCGGGGGGAGGAAGAGCCAACTCCCTCGGGGGGTGAGGGATTCGTCCGGCAGAGGGGCGGGCGGTCTAGGGGGCGCCGTGCTGGTGCGGCAGGCAGAACGCCTCAAGGCGCGCAGCGGCATCGACCAGCGCACGCAACTCGTCCATGTCCTCCTGCCACCCGCGCAACCGTGCGATGACGACCCGGGCGAACTGATCGCGGAATTCCTGGGTGTCGTAGACGGTCGGGCTGTAGGCGGGGGTCAGCGCGTCCGCCGTCACGTCACCCGCAGGGGGCGCGGGAGGTTCGGCCGACCCGTCCCGCGCGACCACGAAGGGTGGGCGGACGCTCTCAGCGTCAGCAGGATGCGACTTGGCCACGTGTTCGCTTCCGTCCAAGGCTTCCATCAGACCGTGCTCCGAGGGGCGAGACCAAGGGTGCGGCGCTCCGCTGATGTCGCGACGCGCAGACGCCTCATAGGGGCGGTCCACTCCTCGCCGTGGTGGTCACCCACTCCCCGGATGAGGAACCCGTCATCCCGGGGCCCGTGCATCACGCCCATGGCGTCGGTCCCCGTGTCCACCACCAGCGCCCCGGAGCGGTACCCGGTGCTGCCCCAGAGCGTCGTCGTGGCGCCTGTACCCCAGTGGGATCTCTCGCCGTCCATGCGCTTGAACCGCCCTCTCCGCCAACTTGACTCGGTGTGGCGACCAGCGTCCGTCCGTTCGTGATCCAGAACTAGCGGCCCCGTGTAGGCCAACTGTCGGCCAGACTTGCGACATGACAGGCAGCATCGGGGCCAACATCCGTCGCCTGCGCGAACAGCGCGGGTGGAGCCAGGCGCGCTTGGCGCGGGAGACGTGCCGTGCGGCTGGTGTCCAGGGCGAGCCGATCGGACGGCAGGAGATCAGCCGGTACGAGACGGGCAAGCGCACTCCTCGTGAGTGGCTGTCGTTCATCGCTGCCGCTCTCGGTGTGCCCGTGGACGTGCTCAGGACGCCCCTGGGCCCCGCAGAACCACCCCCGCCGGCACTGGCCGACTACTTGCCCGAAGGTGACCCGCTCGCCCCGCTCGGCGGCTGTGAGGGGCGTCGCGTCGGCGTAGGTGCCGTGGGTGATCTACAGCAGCGCGTACATGGGCTGAGGCTTGCCGACGACGTGATCGCGGGCGGGGACTTGCTGCGCCCCGCTCTTCGTGAACTCCGTTCCGCTGTAAGGCTGTTCAGGGAGAGCAGCCACACGGAAGCCATCGGCCGGTCGCTCCTGCGGGCCATCGGGGAATTGGCACAGATCGCCGGATGGATCGCGAGTGACGCTGGTCAGCACGCGGAAGCCGAACGGATCTATCGGCTTGGCCTGTCGGCAGCACACACGGCGGGAGACACGACGCTGGCGGGCAACTTGCTGGGTTGCCTGGCCTACCAGCGAACAAACACGGGTGACGTACGCGAAGGTCTCATCATGGCCCGCGCAGCGCTGGAGAACGCCGACGGAGCACCGCCTCGAGCGCGCGCCCTGTATCTCGACCGGGTGGCATGGGCCCACGCAAAAGCCGGGGAACCTCAGCCCGCCATGCGGGCGCTCGGCGAGGCAGGCGAGGCGCTGACGGGGCACGGCGAGGAAGAAGAGCCCGGCTACCTGTACTGGGTGGATGCCGGAGAACTCCAAGTCATGGAGTCACGCGTCTACACAGAGCTGCGCCGACCACTGCGCGCCGTCCCGCTGCTCCGGGACGTGCTCAGCCGGTACGACGCCACGCACACGCGGGAATTTGCGCTCTACCTGTCGTGGCTTGCCGTCGCTCTCGCGGACGCCAACGAGCCGGAGGAAGCAGCGGCAACGGCGGAGCGCGTCATCACCCTGTCCGCTGACGTGGCGAGCGAACGCACGGCGGCGCGGGTGAAGGTCGTGCTCGCACGGCTGGAGGAGTTCCGAGACGTGGCAGAAGTGCGCGCCGTACTTGAGGGCGCTGCGTGAACCGAGCCCCTCAGAGTCGTACGCGGGCGGTGCTGCTATCGACTCCCGGTGCCTTTACTGGCCTTACGGGGGGGGCGGCCGGACCCCAGCCAGCAGCCCTGGCGGCGCAGCCGCTTCGGGGGGTCCGGGGGTCTCCCCCGGTTTCGGGGAGGGGCGGGGTTGGGGAAGATCCTCGCTATGGTCGACGCAGTGGAGCAGATGTCACGTGCCGAGCTCGAGCAGCTGCAACTGACGCGTCTGCGTGATACCTTGCGGCGCGCTTATGAGCGCGTGCCCTTCTACCGGCGCGCCTTCGATGCCACCGCCACCCGTCCCGAGCAGTGCCAGGCGCTTGCCGACCTCGCCCGGTTCCCGTTCACCACGAAAGCCGACCTCCGCGAGAATCACCCTTTCGGGATGCTCGCCGTGCCGGAGAGCGAGGTGCGGCGCGTCCATGCCTCCAGCGGCACGACGGGTACCCCGACCGTCGTCGGCTACACCCGGGGCGACCTCGACACCTGGGCCGAGGTCGTCGCGCGCTCCCTGCGGGCAGCGGGTGTCCGGCCGGGGGACAAGGTCCATGTGGCCTATGGATACGGCCTGTTCACCGGCGGTCTGGGTGCGCACTACGGCGCGGAGCGGCTGGGCTGCACGGTGATCCCCGCGTCCGGCGGGATGACCGCGCGCCAGGTCCGGCTCATCCAGGACCTCCGCCCGGAGGTCATCATGGTGACGCCGTCCTACATGCTCACCCTGCTCGACGAGTTCGAGCGCCAGGGCGTCGACCCCCGTTCCACCTCGCTGCGGACCGGGATCTTCGGGGCCGAGCCCTGGACGGAGGGGATGCGCCGGGAGATCGAGGAGAGGTTCGCGCTCGACGCGGTCGACATATACGGCCTCTCCGAGATCATCGGGCCGGGTGTCGCGCAGGAGTGTGCGGAGGCCAAGGGCAGCCTGCACATCTGGGAGGACCACTTCTACCCCGAGGTCGTGGACCCGGTCACGGGCGAGGTGCTGCCCGAGGGCGAGCGCGGTGAGCTGGTCCTCACCTCGCTCACCAAGGAGGCCATGCCCGTCGTCCGATACCGCACCCGCGATCTCACCCGGCTGCTGCCCGGCACCACCGCCCGGGTGTTCCGGCGCATGGAGCGGATCACCGGGCGCAGCGACGACCTGATCATCGTGCGAGGGGTCAATCTCTTTCCCGGACAGGTCGAGGAGATCGTGCTGCGCGTGCCGGACGTCGCGCCGCACTTCCGGCTGCGGCTGACCCGTGAGGGCCGGATGGACCACCTCACCGTGCGCGCCGAGGCCCGCCCCGGCGCGGATCCCGGGCAACGCGCCGAGGCGGCCCGGGAGATCGCCCGTCGGGTGAAGGACGGCATCGGGGTGACGGTCGCCGTCGAGATCGTGGACCCCGGGACCCTGGAGCGCTCGACGGGCAAGCTCGGGCGCGTCGTGGACGAGCGCGCGCCGAAGCCCTGAGCGGCTGGGTCACAGCGCGCGCCCCCGGGATTGCCAGTGCGGGTCGCGCAACCGGCGTTTGTAGAGCTTGCCGTTGGGGTCGCGGGGCATGGCGGCGATGAAGTCGACGGACCGGGGGCGTTTGTAGCCGGCCAGGTGGCGGGCGCAGTGGGCGAGGAGTTCCGCGGCCAGGGCGGCGCCGGGCGCGTGCCCGTCGGCCGGCTCCACGACGGCTCGTACCTCCTCGCCCCAGTCGTCGTGCGGGACGCCGAAGACGGCGGCGTCGGCCACGGCGGGGTGGGCGAGGAGCACGGATTCGATCTCGGCGGGGTAGATGTTGACCCCGCCGGAGATGATCAGGTCGATCTTGCGGTCGCGGAGGAAGAGATAGCCGTCCTCGTCCAGGAAGCCGAGGTCGCCGACGGTGAAGTAGTCGCCGATGCGGTTCTTGCGGGTCTTGTCGTCGTCCTTGTGGTACGCGAAGCCGCCGGTGGTCATCTTCATGTAGACGGTGCCGAGTTCACCGGCGGGGAGCCGTGCGCCGTTGTCGTCGAAGACTGCGAGTTCGCTGATGGGCCAGGCCTTGCCGACCGTGCCGGGCTTCTTCAGCCAGTCGTCGGCGGTGGCGAAGGCCCCGCCGCCCTCGCTGGCCGCGTAGTACTCCTCGACGCAGCTTCCCCACCATTCGATCATCGCGCGCTTGACGTGGTCGGGGCACGGCGCGGCCCCGTGGATGGCGTGCCGCATGGAGGAGACGTCGTACGCGGCCCGGACGCGGCCGGGCAGCCCCAGCAGTCGCTGGAACTGTGTGGGGACCATGTGGGTGTGGGTGCAGCGGTGGGCTTCGATGAGGCGCAGCATCTCCTCGGGCGTCCACTTGTCCATCACCACGACCCGGTGGCCGACGTGCAGGGAGGCGCCCGCGAACTGGAGGACGGCGGTGTGGTAGAGCGGCGAGCAGACCAGGTGGGTGTTGCCGCCGGACGGCTCGATGCCGAAGATGCCGAGGAATCCGCCGAGATGGGATTCCTCGGGCGGCTTCCCGGGCAGGGGGCGGCGGATGCCCCGGGGCCTGCCGGTGGTGCCGGAGGTGTAGTTCATGACCCAGCCGAGCGTGCGGTCGGGCGGCGGGCTGTCGGGGTGGCCGGCGAGGAGCCCCTCGTACGGGCGGAAGCCGGGGATGTCGCCGACGGCGTAGCGGCGGGCGGCGGGCAGTCCCGCCTCGTCGGCGGCGGCGGTCGCGGTGGCGGCGAACCGATCGTGGGCGATGAGCGCCCCCGCCCCCGAGTCGGCGACGATCCAGGCGATCTCCGGGCCGAGGAGGTGGTGGTTGACGGGTACGAGGTAGAAGCCGGCCTGGGTGGCGGCGAGGTAGGCGGTGAGGAGTTCGGCGCCGTTGGGCAGGACGGCGGCGAAGGAGTCGCCCGCCCGCAGGCCGGCGGCGCGCAGGCCCCGCACGAGCCGGTTGGCGGCGCCGTGCAGCTCGCCCGCGGTCCAGGCTTCGCCGTTCGGGGTGATCAGTGCGGTGCGGTCGGGGTCGGCGGTGGCCTGGGCCCAGAATCCTTGGGGTGGGTGCGGCATGTGGGTGCGGGCTCCTTTCGGGTGCGGCCCCGGGGCGGGGGGCGGAGCCCCCGGTCACGGGAGGGGGCGGGGCCGGGGAAGAGGCTCCGGTGTGTGGTCGGCGATCCGGGCGAGGCGGGTGACCGCTCGCTCGAAGCCCGCCGTCAGGTCGTCGAAGACCGCCCGGACGCTGCGCCGGGAGTCCATCCGCCCCACGATCTGCCCGACCGGCGTGCCCAGCAGCGGCTCCACCTCGTACTTCTGGATGCGGGACAGCGCCTCGGCGACGAGCAGGCCCTGCAGCGGCATGGGCAGCGGGCCGGGGCCGCCCGGGTCGTCCCAGGCGTCGGTCCAGGCCGTGCGCAGCTGGCGCGCCGGTTTGCCGGTGAGTGCGCGGGAGCGCACCGTGTCGCCGGAGCCGGCGGCCAGGAGCTTCGCGGTCAGGGCGGGCGAGTGCAGCTCGGCCTCCTCCGTGGTGAGCCAGAGCGATCCCAGCCAGACGCCCTGCGCGCCGAGCGCGAGCCCGGCGGCGATCTGTTCGCCGCTGCCGATGCCGCCGGCGGCCAGGACGGGCAGCGGGTCGACGGCCCGTACGACCTCGGGGGTGAGCACCATGGTGGCGATCTCGCCGGTGTGGCCGCCGGCTTCGTAGCCCTGGGCGACGACGATGTCGATGCCCGCCTCGGCGTGGCGTACGGCGTGCCGGGCGCTGCCGGCGAGGGCGGCGACGAGGACGCCGTGGGCGTGGGCCCGGCCGACGACGTCGGCGGGCGGCGGTCCCAGGGCGTTGGCGAGGAGCTTGACGGGGTGTTCGAAGGCGACGTCGAGCTGGGCGCGGGCGACCTCTTCCATCCAGCCGGTGATGCGCCACCCGGAGCGGTCCCCGGCGGCGAGTTCGGGTACGCCGTGCCGGGCGAGGGTCTCGTGGACGAAGCGCCGGTGCGCGTCGGGGATCATGGCCTCGACGTCGGCCTCGGTGACCCCTTCGACCTTCTTCGCGGGCATGACGACGTCCAGCCCGTACGGCTTGCCTTCGGTGTGCGCGGCCATCCAGTCGAGGTCCCGGGCGAGGGCGCCGGGGTCGGTGTACCGCACGGCGCCGAGCACACCGAGGCCCCCGGCGCGGGTGACGGCCGCGGCCACCGCGGGGAACGGGGTGAAGCCGAAGATCGCGTGCTCGATTCCCAGTCGCCGGCTCAGGTCCGTCTGCATGGGCGGCAGGATCCCGCAGCGGGCCGGGCGAGGGAAGAGGTTTTCTGACGCAACGTCAGTTCTCGGTGGTCATCTCCCCCGGGTGGCCCGCGTCCGGCGCAGCGCGGCGACCTGGCGGTGGAGCTCGACGGCCTCGGTGGAGCGGCCGAGCTGCTCCAGGCAGTGGGCCTCGTCGCTGCGGCTGGTCAGGGCGTCGGGGTGGTCGGCGCCCAGCACCCGCTGGCGGGCCTGGGCCACCTCGCGGTAGCGGGCGAGGGCCTCGGTCCAGCGGCCGAGCCAGCCGAGGGCGACCGCGATCTCCCGGCAGCTGACGAGGGTCTCGGGGTGGTCGGCGCCCAGCACCCGCTCGCGGATCACGCACACGTCCCGCGCCTCGGCGAGGGCCTCTTCCCAGCGGCCGAGCCGGCCGAGGTTGACACCGAGGCAGTGCCGGGCCCGCAGGGTGTCGGGGTGGTCCTCACCCTGGGCCTGGGTGCGCTCGTCCACGAGGTCGCGGAAGAGCCGGAGCGCCTCCGCGCTGCGGCCGAGCCGCCCGAGGCAGATCCCGGCCTCGTAGCGGGCGGCGAGCGTGTCGGGGTGGTCGGCCCCGAGCGTCCGCTGCCGCGCGGCGGCCACCTCGCGGTAGGTCCGCAGCGCGTCCGTCCAGCGGTTCAGCTGACCGAGGGCGTAACCGACCTCGTAGCGGGTGACGAGGGTGTCCGGGTGGCTCGCGCCCAGGACGCGGGCGCGGGCGTCGGCGACCTCGCGCGCCATGCCGTACGACTCCTCGAGGCGCCCCAGCCGGCCCAGGTTGAAGGCGAGGTTGTGGCGGCAGCGCAGGGTGTCGGGGTGGTCGGGGCCCATGGCGCGGTCGCGGGCGGCGAGCACGGCGGCGTAGACCTCGTGGGCCTCGACGTGCCGGCCGAGCTGCCCGAGCACGTACGCGGTCTCCTGGCGGGCCGCGAGCGTGTCGGGGTGGTCGGGGCCGAGGACGCGCTCGCGCCCGGCCGCGGCGCGGGCGTACTCGCGCAGCGCGTCGGCGGGACGGCCCTGCCTGCTGAGGGTGAAGGCGGCCTCGTACCGGCTGGCGAGGGTGTCGGGGTGGTCGGCGCCCAGCACCCGCTCGCGCTCGGCGGCGACCTCGCGGTGCGCCTCGCCGGACTCGGCCCAGCGGCCCAGCCTGCCCAGCCGCAGCGCCTCCTGGTGACGCGTCGTGAGGTCGGCGAGGACCTCCGGGGACGGCGCCGGCAGGACGGCCTCGGGGCGCGCCGCGGCAGGGCCGGTCCAGGCGCCGGTGAGCGAGGCGGTGGGGTCGGACGGCGGGGCGGGCAGGAGACCGGTGCCGGTGGCCTTGGAGCCGGTGGTCATGTTCCGGGCCCAGTGCGGGAGCCGGGGCGGTTCGGGCAGCCGGACGGAGGCCCGCAGGGGCCGCGGCCGCACCTCGGGGAGCGTGCGGGGCACCGTCGTGGCGTGCCCGGACAGGGCGAGTTCCAGCAGCCGTTCATGGAGGTCACCGGCGTCGGGCGGCCGGGCGTCGGGGTCCTTCGCGAGCAGGTCGAGGACGATCTCCTCGAACGTTTCGGGCAGTTCGGGGCGAATCTCCCGCAGCGGGGTGGGCGGGGTGTCGCGGTGGCCGACGAGGACGGCCCAGGCGTCGTCCATGTCGAAGGGCGGGGCGCCGGTGGCGATCTCGTAGAGCACACAGCCCAGGGAGTAGAGGTCGCTGCGGTGGTCGACCTGGCCGCCGCCGATCTGTTCTGGCGACATGTAGTGCGGGGTGCCCATGGCGATGCCGGTGCCGGTGAGGCGGGAGGACTGCGCGGAGAGGCCGATGTCGTGGCCGAGCCGGGCGATCCCGAAATCGCATATCTTCACGGCGCCGTCGGTGAGCCGCATGATGTTGGCGGGCTTGAGGTCGCGGTGCACCACGCCCTGCCGGTGGGTGTAGGCGAGGGCGGCGGCGACCTGTTCGGCGATGCCGATCACCTCCGGCACGGGCAGGGGGTGCTGCTTGTTGTCCTCCAGGAGCTCGCTGAGGTTACGGCCGTCGAGCAGCTCCATGACCAGGAACAGCACGCCGTCGGACTCGCCGAAGTCGTGGATGACGGTGATGCCGCGGTGCTGGAGCCCCGCCGCGACGCGCGCCTCGCGCCGGAACCGCTCGCGCAGCACCCGCAGATACGACTGCTCGTGCTGGGGTCCCATCGGTTTGAGGCACTTGACGGCCACCTGGCGGCCGAGTGATTCGTCGCGGGCCCGCCACACCTCGCCCATGCCGCCCCGCCCGATCCGTTCGAGCAGCAGGTACCGGCCCTGGATCAGCCTGGATTCCGCCATCCCTCGCCGCCGCCCCCGTCGCGTCGCTGTGCCTCCCCCGGCCCGACCAGTATGGCGGCCCGTCTTTGCAGGTTGTAGGAGGAAGGGCGGCTACCGGCGCCCAGCCTGCCGACGGCCCGGAGGATGTGTTTGGGCGGGAGTTGCCATCGTACGGTGGAGGGGACGGTGCGCAGGACGGTACCGGCGAGGCGCAGCCGGCGGGTGACGACGGGGGCGGGCGGGGCGGGCCGCCCGTAGAGCTCGTGGGCGTAGGCGGGCAGCGCCCCGTACGCGAGGGAGGCCACCCTCCCCCACAGCAGGTCGCGCGCGGGCCCCAGCGGGGGGCGGACCGGGGGCCGGCGCAGGAAGTCGTCGATCTGCCGCGCCTCGGGGGTGAGCGCCAGGCCGGGCCGCACCCGTTCGAAGTACGCCGCCATCGCCCGTGTCGTGGCCGGGACGTCGGCGGGGTCGAGGCCCACGAGCCGGGCGGAGACCCGGTGCTCGGCCAGGAAGGCGTCGGCCTGGGCGGCGGTGAGCGGGACGCCGGAGCGGCGGACGACCTGGAGATAGGAGTCGACCTCGGCGCAGTGCACCCACAACAGCAGTTCGGGATCGTCGACGCCGTAGCGCTCACCGGTGTCCGGGTCCACGGCCGACAGCCGCCGGTGGATGCCGCGGACGGCCGCGCCCGCGCGCTCGGCGGCCTCCGTGGTGCCGTAGATGGTGGTGCCCACGAAGTTCGCGGTGCGCCGCAGCCGCCCCCAGGAGTCCTGCCGGCCCCTCTCGTCCTTTTTAAATGCAGCGGAGTTCTGGGTGACGCCGCGGACCGCGCGCGGGTGCAGCGCCTGGAGCCACAGCGCGCGGACGCCCGCGATCCACATCATCGGGTCACCGTGCAGCTGCCAGGTGACCGAGGCGGGTCCGAAGAGCCCGGGGTCGGCTTGCGGCATGGGGCGCACCTCCGGTGGTCGGCTGCGACTCATACGATACGTGCTGCCGAGGCCGCTCAATCCCCGGCGGGAGCAGGGTTGTTGTCCGTTCCACGAGGAGGTCCCATGAGCAGCTGTCCCACGGCACAGGCGCCCGCCGGCGCCCCGGGCCGGTTCGTGAGCTATGCGGAGTCCATACTCGACGCCCTCGCGGAGGACCCGCTGCGGGTGGCCCTCACCGGGGCGGACGGCCGGGAGACCGCGGCCGGTCCGTTCCGTGACGGCGTCCACCGCATGGCGCGGGAGCTCGCCTCGCGCGGCGTGCGGCGCGGCGGCACAGTGGCGCTGCTCTCGGGCAACCGGCCCGAGGCCCTCGCCGCCCGGTACGCGGCGAACCTGCTCGGCGCCCGGATCGTCTTCCTCTACGAGGGCATGGCCCCCGCCGCGCTGGCCGGGATCACCGCGAGCGTCGAGCCCGCCGTGCTGATCGTGGAGCCGGAGGCGCGGGAGGCAGCCGACGAGCTCCTGTCCCACGTACGGCCTCCCACGGTGCTGGCCTTCGGCCCGAGCCCGCTCGGCGACGACTTCCTCGCGTGCGCCGCACGCCGCTCGGCGGAACCCGTGCCGGGCGCGGCGCGACCCGACGACGACTGGTGCATCCGCCACACCGGAGGAACCACCGGCGTCCCCAAGGGCATTCGCATGGCGTTCGCCGCCTATCCCCTCGCCCTGGCCCGGGTCGTCGTCGGCGCGGGCTCCCCGCCCCGGTTCCTGGCCTCCTCGACGCTCGCCCACTTCGCCGGGATGGTCGCCGACGCGACCCTGCTGTGCGGAGGGTCGGTCGTCCTGCACCGCGCCTTCGACCCGGGAGAGGTGCTCGCCGCCGTCGAGCGCGAGCGGATCACCTGTCTGTGGCTGCTGCCACCGCTGCTCCACCGGCTGCTCGACCACCCCGCCGCGGCCACCACCGACCTCTCCAGCCTCCGCAGGATCACCTATGGCGGCAGCCCCGCCTCCCCCGCGCGCCTGCTCCAGGCGAAGGAGCTGTTCGGTCCGGTCCTGTACGGCGGCTACGGCCAGTCCGAGGCCGGGCACATCACCGAGCTGGCCCCCGAGGAGCACACCCCGGACCGGCTGACCGCGCACGCGACGGTCGGCAGGCCCGCGCCCGGGGTCGAGATCGCCGTCCGCGACGAGGACGGGAACCCCGTGGCGCCGGGCCGCACCGGAGAGGTGACCGTCCGCTCCCCGCAGGCCATGACCGGCTACTGGCGGCAGCCGGAGCTCACCGCCGAGGTCCTGCGCGACGGCTGGGTCCGCACGGGCGACGTCGGCTACCTGGACGACGAGGGCTTCCTGTACCTGGTCGACCGCCTCAAGGACATGATCATCGTCGTCGGCGGCCATGTGTACCCGACGGAACTGGAGGAGCTGCTGCTCACCCACCCCGGTGTCGCCGCCTGCGCCGTCTTCGGCGTGCCGGGCCGCGACGGCGGCGAGGAGGTGCACGCGGCCGTCGTCCCTGCGCCGGGCGGGAGCGTCACCACCGGCTCGCTCCGCGAGTTCGTCACGGCGCGCAAGGGTGCGATGTACGCGCCCGGCGCCGTCCACGTGCGCTCGGCCATCCCGCTGACGCCGGTGGGGAAGCCGGACAAGAAGCTGCTGCGGGCCGCGTACGCGGCACCGGGCCGCACCGCGTAGCCGACAACCGCGCGGCGGGAGCGGTGCGTTGGGGCCGCCGCGGGATTCCGGCCACGCACGGCGGTGCGCACGGAACAGGCCGCCCGCCGTCCGCCTGCCCGCGACCCGCTGACCACCGCGTTCCTCGACGTCCCGGCCACCCGCGCCCGCGCACGTCCGACGCCTGCCCGGCCCCGGAACCGCGCGGGGGTGACGGGCCGTGCCTCCGTCCGTGCGGCGATCACCGCGCTGACATGCGGTCATCGCCCACCCCGCGGCTGCCGATTCACTAGTGTCTGAGCGGTGGCGACTAGCGAGACAGACAACGGACATCCCCACCACGATCTCACCGGCCGCCGGCCGGCCCTGGACGCGGACCTCGACCGGCTCGGTGAGCAGCTGGCCGAATTCGCCCGCACGCAGGAGCGCATGCGCGGCTTATTGGGGGCGATACTCGCGGTCAGCGGGGAGCTGGACCTCCCCGTCGTGCTGCGTCGCATCGTGACCACCGCCATGGACCTGGTCGGGGCCCGCTACGGAGCGCTCGGCGTCCTGGACGAGGACGGCACGGAGCTCGCCGAGTTCATCCCCGTGGGCCTGACCGAGGAGGAGAGGGAGCGGCTGGCCGGGGTGGCGCTGCCGCACGGCCGGGGGCTGCTGGGCCTGCTCATCAGCGACCCGGAGCCGCTGCGCGTCGAGGCGATCGCCGAGCACCCGCAGGCGGCGCGGTTCCCGCCGGGCCACCCTCCGATGCACTCGCTGCTCGGGGTCGCCATCACCGTGCGCGGCAAGGTCTACGGCAACCTCTACCTCACCGACCGCGGGGACGGCGCCGCCTTCGACGCCGCCGACGAGGCCGTGGTGGTCGCGCTGGCCGGCGCGGCGGGGGTCGCCATCGACAACGCCCGCCTGTACGGGCAGGTCCGCGCGGGTGCCGAGCAGTTCCAGCGGCTGCTGCTGCCGAGCCTGCCCGACCTCTCCCCTTTCGACTCCTGGGCCGTCTACCAGCCCGCCGCGGATCCGGCGCTGCTGGGCGGCGACTGGTACGACGCGCTCGTGCTGCCCGACGGCACCCGCGTGATGATCGTCGGCGATGTCCTCGGCCACGACGTGCGGGCCGCCGCCACGATGGCGCAGATCCGCAACATGCTGCGCGCCCTGGCCTTCGACTCCGACGCGCTGCCCAGTGAGCTGCTCAGCCGCCTCGACCGCACCCTGGAGGCCGTCACGGAGCCGACGATGGCCACCGTGTGCGTGGCCCGCATCGCACCGTGCGAGGGCGGTTGGTCGCTGCTGTGGAGCAGCGCGGGCCATCCGCCGCCGCTCGTGGTGACCACGGACGGCGGCGCGCGTCTGCTCGGCGCCGAGGCCGACCTGCCGATCGGGGTCGACGCCGGGCTCGCGCGGTGCGACCACCGGCATGCGCTGCCGCCGGGGGCCACGGTGCTGATGTTCACCGACGGCCTGGTCGAGCACCCGGGCCGCGACCTCGACGAGGGCCTGCGCATCATCACGGACGTCGCCGCCGCGCATGCCGGAAAGCCCCTCGAGGCGCTGGCCCGGGCCGTCGCCGACGCCCGGCCCGGCGACGGGCACGACGACATGGCCGTACTCGCCCTGCGCGCGCCCGCCGAGAGCTGACCCCCCGGCCGGTTCAGCTGTCGGCGTCCCGCGCGGGCAGGGTGATGTGGAACGCGGTGTGCCCCGGCCGGCTGGTCACCTCGGCGGTGCCGCCGTGCGCGGTGACGACGGCGCGCACGATGGCCAGGCCAAGGCCGGTGGAGCCCGCGGCCCGCGAACGGCTGTGGTCCGCGCGGACGAAGCGCCCGAACACCTCGGCCCGGAGCTCCTCGGGGATGCCGGGCCCGTCGTCCGTCACCGTCAGCCGGACGTGCGTGTTGTCCGTGGCGTCCGCGGTGAGGCTCACGGTGACCTCGGTGCCCGCGGGCGTGTGGGTGCGGGCGTTGGCGAGGAGGTTGCCGATGACCTGGTGGAGCCGGTGTTCGTCGCCGGTGACCGTGACCGGTTCCGCGGGCAGGTCGAGGATCCAGCGGTGGCCGGGGCCCGCGGCCCGCGCGTCGTCCGTGGCGTCGAGCACGAGGCGGGTCAGGTCGACGGGGTCGCGGTCCAGGGGGCGGCCGCCGTCGAGGCGGGCGAGGAGCAGCAGGTCGTCGACGAGGCGGCTCATGCGCTCGGACTCGGCCTGGACGCGCTCCAGCGAGCGGCGGACCGCGGCGGGGGCCGGTTCGCCGTGCCGCAGGGCGAGTTCGGCGTGGCCGCGGATGTTGGCGACCGGGGTGCGCAGTTCGTGGCCGGCGTCCGCGGCGAAGTTCCGCAGCCGTTCCTCGCTCGCCTGCCGCCGGGCGAGTGCGTTGCCGACGTGGCCGAGCATGCGGTTGAGGGCGGTGCCGACCTGGCCGACCTCGGTGCGCGGGTCGTCGACCCGCAGGGGTGCGGGCATGGCCACGTCGCCGTCGGCGAGCGGCAGCCGGGCGACGTCCGCGGCGGTCGCGGTCACCCGCCGCAGGGGGCGCAGGGACAGCCGTACCCACAGGGCCCCGGCGACCCCGGTCACGGCGAGGGCCCCGCCGAACACCACGGCTTCCACGGTCTCCAGCCGGTGCACGGTCTCCTCCACCGGGTGCAGCGGCAGGCCGGTGATCATGACGTCGCCGTCGTCGCCGTTGACCGCCGACACTCGGTACGTGCCGAGCGCGGCGAGCTTGATGCCGTGGCCGCGGCCGTCGACCGGAACGCCGTCCAGGGCCCGGCGGTCGGCGTCGGTGAGCGGCACGGGGGCGGCGCTCTGGTGGCGGACGACGGCGGCCTGGGTGGTGGTGCCGCGCAACAGGCGGGCGCCGAAGGTGTGTTCCGACTGGCCGCGCGTGTCGGGGCCGCTGTTGTCGGCGTCCGGCTTCGCCTCGTGTTCCAGGCTCGCCGCGAACCTGCCGCCGGACGCGGCGAGCTGCTGGTCCAGGCGCCCGGCCAGGAAGCCCTGGAGGGCGAGGACCGTGGTCACGCCCACGGCCAGACAGGCGGCCGCGAGCAGCAGGACGAGCCCGGCGGTGAGCTGCCCGCCGAGCGTGCGCGGGAGCGGCCTCCTCACGGCGTCCCCGGCTCGGCGGGCGCTTCCGGCCTGGCGGGCGTCTCCGGCTTGAGGACGTAGCCCACGCCCCGCACGGTGTGGATCAACGGGGTCCGCCCCGCGTCGATCTTCTTGCGCAGATAGCTGATGTAGAGCTCGACGACATGGGACCGGCCGCCGAAGTCGTAGGACCAGACCCGGTCCAGGATCTGCGCCTTGGACAGCACCCGGCGGGGGTTGCGCAGCAGGAAGCGCAGCAACTCGAACTCGGTGCGGGACAGCTCCACGGCCCGCCCGCCGCGCGTGACCTCCCGGGCCTCCTCGTCCATCACCAGGTCACCGGCGGTCAGCCGGTGCCCCTGGGGCTCGCGGGCCGTGCCGGCCCGGCGCAGCAGACCGCGCAACCGCGCCAGCACCTCCTCCAGGCTGAACGGCTTGGTCACATAGTCGTCGCCGCCCGCGGTGATCCCCGCGATCCGGTCCTCGACCGCGTCGCGGGCGGTGAGGAAGAGCACGCAGACGCCCTCCAGCTCGCTCCGTATGTCACGCAGCACCCGCAGCCCGTCCGTGTCGGGCAGCATCCAGTCGAGCACGATCGCGTCGGGCCGGAACGTCCGGGCGAGAGCGAGCGCGGACGCCCCGTCGGCGGCCGTACGGACCTGCCAGCCCTCCGAGGCGAGGGCGGCGGCCAGGACCTCGGTCAGGTCGGGCTCGTCGTCGACGACGAGGGCGCGGACGGGGGTGCCGTCGGGGCGGAGCAGGGCGGGAGGCGCGGTGTGGTTCTCCATGGTGGTTCCAGGATCCCGCCGTCCGGGGTGTGCCGGAGCCCGTACTTCCTTTGAGTTTCCTCTGAATCCGGTCACGGACCCGCAGCTCAGAGGGAACTCAGAGGTTGCCCTGCGAGGCTTGCACCGACCGTCGCGGTGCCGGAAACGAGAGAGGGGTCCCATGGTCACCAGTACGTACGAGCGCCGTGGCGTGGCCCGCACCATGCCGTCGCGGCACCGCCGGGACCGCTTCGTGCTGCTGCTCGCCCCGGCCCTGATCTGGGCCGGGGCCGCCGGGGTGCTCGCCCTGTGGTGGAGCGACACGGCATCGGTCGTCGGGCCGGCGGGCTGGCTGACGGGCGCGGGCCGCATCACCGGGCTGCTGGCGGGCTACGCCTGCGCGGTCCTGCTGGCGCTGATGGCCCGGGTGCCGCTGCTCGACCACAGCGTCGGCAGCGACCGGCTCGCGCGCTGGCACGCGCTGGGCGGCCGCTGGACCGTCTCCCTCGCCTGCGCCCACACCCTGCTGATCATCTGGGGTTACTCGCTCACGTCCCGCACGGGAGTGGTGGGCCAGACGGCCACGCTCGTCCTGCACTACCCGGACCTGCTCAAGGGCACCGCCGGTTTCCTCCTGCTGCTCGGCACCGGGATCGTCTCCGCGCGGGCCGCCCGGCGCAGGATGCGCTACGAGACGTGGCACTACCTCCACTTCGCCACCTATCCGGCGGTCTTCCTCACCTTCGGGCACCAGCTGTCCAACGGCGCCGACTTCGTGGGGAACAACGCGACCCAGCTCGCCTGGTACGCCCTCTACCTCGGGGTCGCGGCGCTGGTCGGCTGGTTCCGCTTCCTCGTCCCGGTCCGGCGCGCGCTGCGTCACCGGCTCAGGGTCGCCGCCGTCCACCCCGAGTCGCCGGGCGTCGTGTCGGTCGTGCTCACCGGTGAGCGCCTGGACGAACTGGGCGCGCGGCCGGGCCAGTTCTTCCGCTGGCGGTTCCTCGCGCCGGGCCTGTGGTGGACGGCCGGCCCCTACTCCCTGTCCGCGCCCGCCCACCCGCGCCATCTGCGGATCACCGTGAAGGCCGTCGGCGGGCACAGCGCGGCCCTCGCCGGGCTGCGGCCCGGCACCCGGGTATGGGCCGAGGGCCCGTACGGAGCCTTCACCGCGGACCGCCGGACGGCCCGCAAGGTCCTGCTGCTCGGCGGCGGCGTCGGCATCACCCCGCTGCGGGCGCTCTTCGAGACGCTGCCCGGCGAGGTGACCCTCGTCCACCGGGCCCGGCGGCCCGAGGATCTCACGCTGCGCGCCGAACTCGACGCCATCGCCGCCGCGCGGGGCGCGACCGTGCACTACGTCGTCGACGAACCGGCCGCGTACTCCTCGCCGTTGACGGCGCGGGCGCTGTCCCGCCTCGTGCCGGACCTGGCCGCGCACGACGTCTACCTCTGCGGGCCGCCCGGCATGACGGAGGCCGCGACGCGGGCGCTGCGGGGCGCGGGCGTGCCGCGGGGGCGCATCCACCACGAGTCGTTCGAGTTCTGAGGAGTCCCGCCGTGCGCCGCGCCGTTCTCACCGCCGCCTCGACCACCGCCCTGGTCGTACTGCTGCTTTCGCTCAAGCCGCACCACAGCACCGTCATCGCCGCCGGGGTGCCGCGCCCCGCGGGGTCCCCGTCGCCCGGGGCCGCGTCGGGGTCCTCGACCGGCACCTTCACGGGCGACCCCGTCGACACCCGGTACGGGACGGTGCAGGTGGCCGCCACCCTCGCGCGGGGCAGGCTCACGGCCGTCAAGGTGCTCCAGGTCCCGTCGGACAACGGCCGCGACCAGGAGATCGCCTTCTACGCGGTGCCACGCCTGACCCAGGAGGCGCTCGGTGCCCAGAGCGCGCGCATCGACGCCGTCTCCGGGGCCAGCTACACCAGCCAGGGCTACGCCCAGTCCCTGCAGAGCGCGCTGGACAAGGCCCATGCCTGAGCCGGGGCGCGGGCTGCGCCACGTCGAGCACGCGATGGGCACCGTCTTCTCCCTCGACGTCCGCGACCCGGCAACACCGGCCCTGCGGACGGCCGTGACGCGAGCGGTGGCCTGGCTCCACCACGCCGACGGCGTCTTCTCCACCTACCGCCCCGACAGCGTCGTCAGCCGGCTCGGCCGCGGCGAGATCACGTACCGCCAGTGCTCGCGGGAGGTGCGCGAGGTCCTCGACCTCTGCGCGGAGGCGGAGGAGGTGACGGGCGGCTGGTTCAGCACCACCGCGGGGGCCGTCCTCGACCCGTCGGGGCTGGTGAAGGGCTGGGCGATCGAGCGCGTCTCGGACCTGCTCCACGCGGCGGGCGCGCGCAACACCTGCGTCAACGGCGGCGGCGATCTCCAGCTGCGCGGGGAGGCGGCGCCGGGCGTCCCCTGGCGGGTGGGCATCGCGCACCCGCTGCGCCCCGGCGCGGTGGCCGCCGTCGTGACGGGCCGCGATCTGGCCGTCGCCACCTCGGGCACCGCCGAGCGCGGGCCGCACATCCTCGACCCGCACACCGGCGAGCCCGCTTCCGGCTGCGCCTCGGTCACCGTGGTGGGCCGCCACCTCACCACGACGGACGCCTACGCGACGGCGGCGTTCGCCATGGGCCCGTCGGCCGCCCTGGCCTGGGTGGCGTCCCTCGACGGCCACGAGGCCCTCACGATCGACACCACCGGCCGCACGGACCGCACACCGGGGTTTCCGGGCACGGACGCCTGACCCCGGCCCGTGCCGCTCGGGTCGCTCACCCGGCAGAGCCCGACGGTGGCGTGCCACCCTTCGCGAGGAGGGCGAGGGCGGCGGCGTCCGGGCCGCCCGGCTCGGCGGTGCCGACGAGGAGCTGCTGCCCGGGCGCGCTCTGCACGTCGAAGGTCTGGTACGTGAGCTCGATCCGGCCCGCTTCGGGGTGCTGGAAGACCTTGGTGCGGCGGCCGAGGGCGCTGACGCCGTGGGTGCGCCACAGCGCCGCGAACTCCTCGCTGTCCGCGAGGAGTTCCGTGACGAGCGCGGCGATCCCGGGGTCCTTCGGGTCGTGCCCGGCGGCCAGCCGCAGGGCCTCGGCCGAGTCGCGCGCGACGGTGTGCCAGTCGGCGAAGAGCTCCCGGGCGGCGGGGTCCCGGAAGAGGGAGCGGACCATGCCGCGCGGGTCGGCCAGGGGCGAGAGCAGGGCGTCGGCCAACGCGTTCGAGGCGAGGATGTCCAGGCGGCGGTTGACGATATAGGCGACGGCCGTGGGGAAGGCGTCCATCAGCTGCGACAGCGCGGGGTCGACGTCGTCGGGCCGCGCCGGGGGTGTCTGCCGGGGTGCGAGACCGGCGAGGCGGTACGCGTGCCAGTGCGCCTCGGCGTCCAGGCGCAGGGCCCGTGCGATGGCGTCGATCACCTGGCAGGAGGGGCTTCGCTCCCGGCCCTGCTCCAGGCGGGTGTAGTAGTCGGCGCTGACCCCGGCCAGCACGGCCACTTCCTCACGCCGCAGCCCCGCGACCCGGCGGGCGCCGGAACCGGGCGCCAGGCCCACGTCCGCGGGGCCGATCCGGGAGCGGCACGCGCGCAGGAATTCGCCCAGCCCGTCACCGCTCATTCGTCACCGCCCATGCGAAAAATGCTACGCCGCCTCTTCCTGGGTGCGGCACACCCAGGAAGCCACGTCCTGCCTGATCGGCGGGGCCCGGCGCATGCTCGGAAGTCCGTGGCGGAACACCGTCGCGATCACCGGCTCCCGACCGAAGGGGTTCCCATGACCGTCCCGCCCACCACCTCCCACAGCAAGGTCGTCCTGGTCACGGGGGCGAGCAGCGGGATCGGTGAGGCCACGGCCCGCCGCCTGGCCGCCTCCGGCCACCGGGTGGTACTCGGCGCGCGGCGTACCGACCGCATCCGCGCCGTCGCCGAGGACATCCGGGCCGGCGGCGGCGCGGCCGACCACCACGAGCTCGACGTCACCAGCCTGGAGAGCATGCGGTCCTTCGTCCGGGAGGCGCACGACCGGCACGGGCGGGTGGACGTCCTGGTGAACAACGCGGGGGTGATGCCGCTCTCGACACTGGACGCGCTGAAGGTCGACGAGTGGAACCGCATGATCGACGTCAATATCCGCGGGGTCCTGCACGGCATCGCCGCGGTCCTCCCCCTCATGCGCGACCAGGGCGCGGGGCACATCGTGAACGTGGCCTCCGTCTCGGGACACCGCGTCGACCCCACCGCGGCCGTCTACAGCGCCACCAAGTTCGCGGTCCGCGCGATCTCGGAGGGGCTCCGGCAGGAGAGCCGCGATCTGCGCGTCACCGTGGTCAGCCCCGGCTTCACCCGCAGTGAGCTGGCGGAGGGCATCAGCGACACCGGGGTGCGCGAGGCGGTCCAGGGCCAGATGGGCATGGCCATTCCGGCCTCGGCCATCGGCGAAGCGATCGACTACGCGATCGGCCAGCCTCTGGAGGTCGATGTCAACGAAATCGTCATCAGGCCCACGGTCCAGGGCTGACGCGGGCCCCTGGACCGGCGGGGCCGTCGCCTCAGGCCGCGCCCGCGAGCAGTTTCTCGGACAGGGCCCACAGGCGCCGCGCGTTGTCGGGGTCGAGGGCGTAGCGGGCCACTCCGCCCAGGGTGCCGGAGCGCCGGTCGACGGTCTCCGTCTCGTTGCAGTCGACGAAGTAGCGTCCGCCGATGCCTTCGAGGAGCGGTGAGGTGGCGAGCAGGACGGACGTGGCCGCGCCCTGTTCCGTCGTCTTGATGAGTTCGGCGGGGACCTTGCCGCTGCCCTTGCCGCCGGTGTGGCGCTGGAGGTTGGTGTAGATGGCGCCGGGCATCAGGGCGTTGGCGGTGATGCCGTCGTCCGCCCAGCGGCGGGTCGCCTCCACGGCGAAGAGCACGTTGGCGGTCTTGGACTGGCCGTAGGCGAGCCACGGGTCGTACGCGCGGAAGGCGAAGTCGACGTCGTCGAAGACCACCGGCGAGGACTGGTGGCCGGTGGAGCTGACCACCACGATCCGCGCAGCGCCGTCGGCGGCGAGCGCGGTGTGCAGGCCGGTGGCCAGGGCGAAGTGGCCCAGGTGGTTGGTGGCGAACTGCAACTCCCGGCCCTGTGGGGTGTGTTGCTCGGGGCAGGCCATCACGCCGGCGTTGTTCACCAGGACGTGCAGCGGCCCCTGCCAGGCGGCGGTGAACTCCGCGACCGAGGCGGGGTCGGTCAGGTCCAGGCGCGCGACGCGCAGCGCCCGGTTGCCGGTCGACCCGGTGATGTCCTTGGCCACGCGTTCGCCCGCGGCGGTGTCGCGGACGGCGAGGGTGACCTCGGCGCCGGTGCCGGCCAGGGCGCGCGCCGTCTCGACGCCGATGCCGGACGACGCGCCGGTGACGACGGCGCGGCGGCCGGTGAGGTCGATGCCGGCGGCGACCTCGGCGGCGGTGCTGGCGAAGCCGAACGGCGTCCGGATGAGGGCACGCATGGGGAACTCCCTGAAAAGTGGGGCGGTCATGTCGGTCACGGGGTGAGCAGCTCGTCCTGCTCGGTGGGGGGTGTCCCGTCGTGCCAGGGCAGGACCTTGCCGAAGCGCACGAGTTCGCCGTACAGCGCGGGGTCGGCCTCTTCGGCCAGCACCAGGTCGAGCACGGCGCGCGCGGCCTCGGCCGGTGTCTGGGCCTGGCTGAAGTCGCTGAACCAGGGCCGCGAGGTGGCGGTGTCGACCATGCCGGGGCAGACCGAGGCGATCAGGGTGCCCGTGGCGAGGTCGGCGTCCCGGCGCTCGGCCGCGACCGCCCGCACGGCGGCGACCTGGGCCACCTTGGACGGCACGTTCAGCCAGCGCGGCCAGCCCGCTTCCTCCGCCGTGCGCGAGTGGACGGCGCTGCGCCAGGATTCGACGGCGTACTCGACCTGGTCGAGGGTCGCGCCGTCGAACAGCGGGTGGAGCCGGGGGTCGAGGTGGCCGAGGGTGCCCAGGGAGCTGGCGACGACGATCAGCCGTCCGCCGGGGCGCAGCACCGGGCCGAACGAGCGCAGGACGGCGTGCGTGCCGCCGTTGGCGACGTCGATGGCCTCGTCGGCCTGCTCCGCCTGCGACCGGTCGGGCAGGACGCGGGCGACGGCGTTGGAGATCACGATGTCCACCCCGCCGTGGCGCTCGGCGAGTTCGGCGGCGGTCGCGGCCACGGCGTCGGCGTCGGTGACGTCGAGGACCCGGCCCTCGACTTTGGCCCGCGCGCCGGAGGAGGCGACGTCCTCGGCGGCCTCCGCGACCCGCCGGGCGTCGCGCCCGGTGAGCAGGACCAGGTCGTCCGGGCCCATCCGGGCGGCGAGCCCCTCGACGAGCGCGCGGCCCAGCCCTTGGTTGGCTCCGGTGACCAGAGCGATGCGTGAAGCTGTCATGGCATCCACGCTAGGGACCTCTCGCCCATGAGGCCAACGAAAGTTACGCACATCTGATATGCGTAGAAGTCATGGACTTCAGCGACGTCTCACTGACCGCACTGCGGGTCTTCCGCGAGGTGGCCGAGCGGGGCACCTTCACCGCCGCGGCGACCGCGCTGGGCTACACCCAGTCCGCGGTGTCCCGGCAGATCGCCTCCCTCGAACGGGCGGCGGGCGCGGAACTGCTGGAGCGGCGCCGCGAGGGGGTCCGGCTGACCGCCGCCGGGCACCTCGTGCTGCGGCGGGCCACGACCGTGCTCGACCAGATCGACGCCACGGCCCGCGAGCTGGCGGGGCTGCCCGCCCAGGCCGGGACGGTACGGGTGGGCTGGATCCCCAGCGCGGGCGCCGCCCTGCTGCCCCGGGCCGTCACCGCCCTGCGCCGCAGCCACCCCGCCATCACCGTCACCACCCGCGAGGGCACCACGCCCGCACTGGTCCGCGCGCTGCGGGCGGGCAGCGTGGACCTCGCGCTGCTGGCCACCGCGCCGCCGTTCCGCCCGCCGGACACCGAGTCGCCCCCGCTGACCCTGCAGACCCTCACCGAACGCAGCCTGCGCCTCGCCGTGCCGGCCGCCCATCCGCTCGCCCGCGGCGACTTCGTCGACGTCGCCGATCTGCGGGGACAGCGCTGGATCGCCGGCCCTTCCACGGGCGAGGACAAGCTGATGGGGGTCTGGCCCGGTCTCGACGAGCGGCCGGAGATCGCCCACACCGCTCGTGACTGGCTGGCCAAACTGCACCTGGTCGCCGCGGGCTGCGGCCTGACCACCGTGCCCGTCTCCCTCGTCCCCGCCGCGCCCCCGGGCGTACGCAACCTGCCCGTACGCGGAGGCCCGCAGGAGCAGCGCCGCCTCCTCCTGGCGCACCTTCCGGCCCGACTGACCGAAGCGGCCTCCCGCGTCGCGGACGCCCTGCGCACGGCGGCCCTCGACGCGGACGCCCCGCTGTAGACCTACGGCCCGGCGTCCCGGAACGTCATCCCGTGGTGGCCGACCGCTCACGCCACCAGTCCACCGTCGCCTCGACCTGCTCGTCGACGGGGGTGGCCCGTACCGCGAACGCGGCTTCGTAGGCGCTTGAATCGACTACGAACGGACGGTCGAACTGATAGCGGATCTCCTTCAGTTCGCGGATCAGCGGGGAGAAGACCGACACGATGCCCAGCACGGCCGGCGAGAGCCTGCGCACCGCGACCGGTCCCGTTCCCGAGCGGTCGGCAAGGCGGTCGACCATCTCCCGGGTGGACAGCGCGGGCCCCGTCGGGGCGTGCCAGGCCCGTCCCCAGACCCGCTCCTCGCCCGCGACCTCGATCAAGGCCCCGGCCACATCGGGGAGATAGCTCCAGCTGTGCGGGGCGTCCGGGTCCCCGAGCACGGAGACCGGCTTGCCGCGCAGCAGCCGTGGCATGACCCGCGCGGCCAGGTGTCCCCCATCGGTCACGCCGGGCCCGAAGAAGTCCGAGGCCCGCACCTCGACCGCCTTGATACGCCCCTGCTCGTGCAGTTTCCGCGCCTGCTCCCAAACGGCGGCGCGCACCCGCCCCTTGGTGCCGGTCGCCACGAGCGGCAGCTCCTCGGTCATGGGGCCGTCCACCGGACCGTAGCCGTAGAGGTTGCCCAGCATCACCAGGACGGCCCCGCTCGCCTCAGCCGCCGCACACACCGACGAGGCCAGCGGCGGCCATTGGCTCGCCCAGCGGTGGTAGGGCGGCGCGGCACAACTGAAAATCGCGTCCGCACCCCGCGCCGCCTCGGTCAGCCGCCCGCTGTCGGCCGCGTCGAAAGCGACATGCTCGATGCCGGGCTCCGGGCTCCGCCCCGACTTGGTGACGACCCGCACCGAGTGCCCCTTCTCGGCCAACAGCCGAGCAGTGGCGGCCCCGGCGGGCCCGAATCCCACAACGACATAAAGACTCACGCACGCACACTAGCGCGAACGCGCATTGCCCGGTCCCAGATCGCGGACGCGGTGGAGGGCCTTGGAGCCCCGGCCCTTCGGTACGTGGCTGCAGGGGCATGGTGAACTGCGTGCGGTGGCGCCTCAGTCGGGGAGGAGCTGGAGGTGGATGGCGAGGACGCCGAGGGCTTCCTTCTCAGGTGGGTAGATGTTGCGGCAGGCGGACAGCAGGTCGTCCCGCGTCATGTCCTCGCTGCCGATCGTCGTGTTGTCCTCGGCGTCCAGCATGGCCTCGAAGGACGGGTACTGGTTGACCTTGGTGACGCGGGTGCGGACGGAAGTGTCGCCTGAGGCGAACCGCAGCACCTGGCCCGGGGTCAGTTTGCGCATGCCGGCGTAGCCGACACGGACCTCGATGGTCTTGCGGCCTGCAGCGATCAGTTCCAGATAGGGCTTGCGGATGTTGATCACGCGTTCGCCGGGATCCGACTCGGCCAATTCGGAGCTCCTTCACTGGACGACGGGCGGCGTGGAGCGGGCGGCCGGGGCTGCTGCGGTGAGGCGCTCGCGCAGGCCCTCCACAGCGGCCTGTCGGGGATAGCGACGGGTGAGGAAGGCCGCGAGGTCGCCGGCCCGGCCCAGGACGGAGTCCACGACGCGTGCGGAGTCCAGAGCCTGGTGCCCGAGGACCACGGCGTCGTCGGGGTCGCCGAGCTGGGCATGGGCAAGCGCGAGGTCGATGCGGGCGATGGCTTCACGGCTGGGTGAACGGGAGGCCGCGGGCGCCGATTCGTAGACGGCCAGCGCGTGCTCGGCATGACCGCGGGCCGCCTCGGCCTGGCCCAGCCAGATGCAGGCGGTCGCCGGATACGAGGTGAGTGCGTACTCGGCCAGTGGCGCGATGTCCATGCCGAAGCGGCGGGGTGGGCGAGGAGGCAGCAGCCGATAGGCGTCCTCAGCAGCCTGGAAAGCAGTGGTGAACCCGTCGGCATCGCCGTCGGCGGCGGCTGCGCGCGCTGCCTGGGCGTGCAGCCGCACGGCCAGTGGATGGTCGGCCGGGGCCTCGGTGAGGCCCTTGAGAGCGGCTTGGCGCGCCTTGGCGGGGCGGTGTTGGTAGAGGTTGATGGAGGCGGCGGCGTCCATCGCCCATGCGCACAGCTGCCCGTGCCCGGCCTGTTGGCCGTGGGTGAAGGCATCGGCGGCGAATGCCAGGCCGGTCCGGGCGTCGCCGAGGTCGTGGGCCAGCCAGGCCAGGAGTTCGGAGAGCCAGCCGGCGAAGGCGAACAGCTCGCGGCCCTGCCGATGGGTGTGGTTGCCCCGCAGCATGGCGTCGACTTTGCGGCGGTAGTCCAACACGGCGTCGAACACCAGATGCGGGGGCTTGAGCGAGTAGGCGTGGTTGAACTCGGCGACAGCCAGATCCAAATGATCGAGGGTGCCGGAGCCGAGAGCGGTTGCCTCTGCCTGGCGAGTGAACTCCATGGCCTCGGCTGCTGCCTGTTCCAGGATGAGTGCGGCGGCTGCCGGTGCGGCCAGGGCCAGTCCGGCGAGTTTCACCGCGTCACGACGCTTCGTCTCGTCCACCTCCGCCCCGGTGTCCGGGCTGGTTCCGCTGGCACTTGCCTGCCCTGCGGGGAGTGTCGCATTCGCCTTGGGCCCGTTCCAAAGCGGATCAGCGGACCTCGGTGAGTAGTCGTTGGCGAAGCCCAACTGCACGGGATCGGTGGCGAACAGGCGGCACAGCAGGTCCTGATAGTCCGCACTGGGCGGGTGGCCGGCCTCCCAGTCCTTCCACGACCGTTCGGCCAGCCCGACCTTGGGGAGCCGTTCGCGTTCGACGAGGTCGTGGGCGGCCTCCACCGCCTGGGCGACGGTCCAGGCCATCGCCAGGCGACGGCACTTGAGGCGGTGGTGCCCACAATGGGTCTCGATCTCTACCGCGATGGCCACGACCAGCTCGGGCGGCACCACTCCGGGCGAACCAGCCCGGCCGAGCGCGTGTTCCCGCAGGCGTTTCCCGCAGGAGACGTCATGGACCGGACTGCTCGGTGTCGTGCCTGTCACGTTGGCCTCCCCACCGGGCGCGGACCAAGGTCCCGGATGCGCCGCCGAAGATTGCTTGCCTGCCTCCTGCATTGGCCAAACCTTCCCGCTGCGGGCGGCCCGACCGCCCGCAGCGGGCGACGGCGCCGCCCATGAGGGGCGGGCACCTCTCACTACCAGCGCAAACGTGGCCGGACCAGTCTGATGCCCAGGCGCCGCGTCCGGCCGACACACCTTCCCACCGGCTGGGTCCCCCCTAGCGCGAAGCGAGGACACCGGCCGGATGCGAGCGCCCTCCACACCCAACCTGCACTGCCCCTTGCCCACAGGGCGGGGCGATGAGACGTGAGAGGGAAACGATGGGAGATCACCCGCCCACTGGGGCGCTGTCCGATCAGATCGCCCAGCTGGTGAGGCTGGAGCCGGCCCGGGTCGAGCGGCTGCGGCACGAGGCCCTGACCGCGCCGGCGCCCTGGAAGGCCGAGTACGGCAACTACCAGTCGGGCGGCTGGTGGACGGCGTCGCTGATGAACGCCTCCGGCAAGGCTGCCGACGTCACGATCACCGACTGCACCGCGAAACCCACTGCTCTGCTGGAGCAGATGCCCGCCACGGCCGAACTGCTGGCCGAGCTGGGACTCTCCTACATGTGGGTACGGCTCGCCAGGCTGGAGGCGAACGCGTTCCTCTGGGAACACCGCGACTACGACGAGCTCACCCACGCCGAGCGGCACCGCCTCCACATCCCGCTGCACACCAACTCCTCCGCCTTCCTGGTCACCGGGGGCACGAAGGTCCACATGTCCGGCGGGCGGATCTGGCGGCTCACCCCGACCTTCGCGCACGGGGTCTGCAATCTCCTGGGACCGGACCGGATCCACCTGATCGCCGACGTCTACGCGGACGATGCCTACCGGAACCTGGCCGGACCGGCCGGGCTGGAGACACCGGACGCCGAGGTCCTTCCGGAGGCGTCCCAGACGTTGTTGGCGGATCGGCTCGCCACCGCCCGGCGACTGGCCGACCTCGGGCTACATCGAGGCGGCCGAACGGCTGCTGCTGCGCCTTTTCTACTCCTTCGCCCTGCCCGAAGGCATCACGTACGACCTGATCGCCGAGCTGCACACCTGCCTCGGCGACACCGAGTCCAGCACCCGCTGGGCCCAGGCGAAGACCAAGCTCCTCGCGCTCACCGCCTGAACACGCGAACGGTCCCTTCATCCGCTGCACCCCTTCCTGGAAGGACTGCGCATGCCCGCCACGCTCATCACCGCCCCGCCCGACCTGCGGCTGGCCGAACTCGCCGAAGCCAACCGGCCGGCGCAGCTGCCGCTGGTCACCCGCACCGCCGAACTGCTGGCCGTCTCCCCGGCGGTGATCCACCTGCTGGTTCGCGGCTCGCTCGCCTCCGGCACCGCGGACCGGCTCTCGGATGTGGACTTCCTCGTCGGCATCCGCGACGGCGCGCTGCCTGCCTTCATTTCGGCCCTGGACGACCTGATGGCCGTCGGAGCCGGAGCCTTGCTGCCCGGCTGGCGGGACAGCATCGTCGTGGACCTGGGTGGGATCGGGTTCGTCTTCCTGGTCCCGTACGACGGGAAGCTGCACCAGATCGATCTGTACCTGGCCCCCGCGTCGCAGGTCCCCACGATCCGCCGCCGCGTCGCCGGCGCGATCCTGTTCCAACGTGAGCCGTCGGAGCCGACCACCTCGCAGATCCGTCAGGCCAGGGAATGCGTTGCCGAGCAGAAGGCGCGGCCGAAGTCGTGCACCGAGCTGCTGATCGAGCACTTGGTGCTGGCGGTGCTGCTGCGCAAACGCATCCAACGTGGGCAGCGGTTCATCGCGTACGCCGAGTGGCACCTGCTGCACACCGCGACCAAGGACCTCATCAAGGCCGCCCTCGCCCCCGCCTCCCGGTTCTGGGGCTGGTACCAGCTGCGGGAGGAGATCGCACTCACCCCGATCGGCCGGGCCTGCCTGGCCGACCTGGAGATGGCGGTCACCTCCCCGGCCGTCCCGGACGCGGTGGGCGTCGACGCCGCGCTGGACCGGGTGATCGCGCTGACGAAGCGGGCCTGCCCCAGTGCGCTGGACGGTCTGCACGACGCCGTCACCGCGTACCGGACCTACCTGGAGCTGGCATGACACCGACACCGGAGGCGACGGGCAAGACGGCGGTGTTCTTCGGCGGGGTCGTCCCCGCGTCCGAGGACGAAGAGCGGATGGCCGAGGAGATCGGCATGGCCCTGGCCGGGGCCGGATTCACGCTCCTGCACGGCGGCTACAACGGGCTGATGGAGGCCGCCGCCCGCGGCGCCGCTGCCGAAAACGGCCAGGCGATCGCAGTCACCCTGAAGGACAAGCACCCGGAATGGGGCGACTTCAACCCGCACATCACCGGGGAAGTCCACCTGCCCGACCTCGGCGCCCGCCTGAACCACTACCTCGCTCGCGCAGACCTCGTCGTCGCGATGGGCGGCGGCATCGGCACCCTGCACGAACTGACCGCCGCCGTCTACTACGCGGGCAACATCCGCCCCGTTCCGGTCTGGCTCGCCGGCCCCACCGCCCTTCGCCTGCTGGCCTTCCTCAAGCGGGAGAGCTGGCTCTTCGAGTCGCCCACCAGGCCCCTGGGGTTCCTCACCCCCATCGCTTCGGCGGCCCTGTTCGCCGCCGAACTCGCCCACCTGTCCCCGTCCGCAAAGGGAAAAGCATGACCAGGACCACGAGCATCGCGGCTGTCTTGTCGGCCCGGATCGCCGCCGCCTGTGTGGACGGCCCCTTCACCCTCGCTGACGGCCAGGTACTGGATTCGTACTTCGACGAGTTCCGGCTCGCCGGCGACCCTCAGCTGCTGCATGACGTCGCCAAGGCGATGCACGCCTTGGTCCCCGCCGGGGCCGAGGTGCTGGCCGGGGTCGAGCTCGGTGGCATCCCACTGGTCGTCGCCCTGTCGGCGGTCACCGGTCTGCCGGGCGCCTTCCTGCGGCGACTGCCCAAACGTTACGGCTCACAGCAGCAGATCGAAGGCACCCAGGTGGAGGGCCGTCGCGTCGTCCTGATCGATGACGTAGTCCGCACCGGCGGCCAACTGCTGTCCATGGCACATGTCTTGAGGGCCGCCGGAGGCCACGTCTCCGACGCGCTCTGCATCTTGGAGCGACCGCTGGGCGGCAGGGTGCTGCTCGACGAGCACAGCATCTCCCTCGGTTCGCTGTTGTACGAAAACGACCTGCCCGCCTCGGCCGGGGCGGCGTCATGAAGCCCGTGGTGCTGTTCGACCTGGACGGGGTGCTGCTGGACAGCCGGGCCGCGATGCTGGCCACCCTGGCCGGAGTTGCCACCGCTGCGCTCGGACGCCGTGTCACGGTTGCGGACCTGCCGCCGGACGCCATCACCACCCCGCGCGTCGAGGTTCTGTCCGCGCTCGGCGTCCCGGCCCCGGACGAGCTCTGCGAGATCTGGTGGGACCCGGCTCTGGCCACCGCCGCCGGCACCGCCCTGTTCCCCGGCGTTGTCGACGGGATCACCGCCCTGCGGGCTGCCGGGGCCGCTACCGGGTTGGTCACCCTCCAGACCAGAGGCCGCCTGCCCTGGCTCCTGCCGCCGGAGGTCTTCGAGCTGATGGACACCACCATCTGCCGCGAGGACGCCGAGCCCAAACCCGCCCCCGACGGCATCTTCCTGGCCCTGGCCCACCTCGGCGCCACACCCCGTGCGGCGGTCTTCGTCGGCGACACCCTCACCGACCGGTGGGCCGCGTTCCAGGCCGGGGCCGCTTTCGCCGGAGCCGGATGGGGATACGCAGGCCGCCGCGCCCTCACCGAAGCGGGTTGTCCGGTGGTGCTGACGAACCCGGCCCAGATCGGCCCCGGCCTGCTCGACCTGATTCCTGCCGGGCGGGCCCCACAGCAGGTGACGACTGCAATTAGCTGAGCGATCTTGACTCCGTACCCGCTACAGTCGGTGGTGGGGG
>NZ_BAAABW010000018.1:133511-252658 GCF_039521185.1 Streptomyces blastmyceticus
CCCCCCCACCACCTTGTGTGCAATGGATCTGGAGTCATGGTGTTCACCGTGGGGGCGCGAGCTATCTGCGTCGAGCTGGAGAACTGAGAACCCTCTCAGTCCCTGTTCTCGGCCCGGCTCGGCGTGTGATCTTCCCCCACCTTCCACGACTCTTCCGTGAGGCCATGCCGCCATGCGCTCGACGCAGATCCGCAGCACTTTCACCGACTTCTTCACCTCCTGCGGCCACCAGCAGGTCCCGTCCAGTCCACTGATCCCGGACGACCCCACCCTGCTGCTCGCCAACGCCGGGATGAACCAGTTCAAGCCCTACTTCCTCGGCGAGACTCCGCCCGCCTTCTCCCGCGCCACCAGCATCCAGAAGTGCGCCAGGACCTCCGACATCGACAACGTCGGCCGCACCAACCGGCACGCCACGTTCTTCGAGATGATGGGCAACTTCTCCTTCGGCGACTACTTCAAGGAAGACGCCATCGCTTTCGCCTGGGAACTCCTCACCCAGGGCTACGGGCTGGAGAAGGACAAGCTCTGGATCACCGTCTACGAGGACGACGACGAGGCCGAGCACCTCTGGCGCCGCATCGGGGTCCCCGCCTCCCGCATCCAGCGCCTGGGCATGGAGGACAACTACTGGTCCATGGGCGTCCCCGGCCCCTGCGGCCCCTGCTCGGAGGTCAACTACGACCGTGGCCCCGCCTTCGGCAAGGAAGGCGGCCCTGCCGTTGACGGCGAACGCTACGTCGAGATCTGGAACCTGGTCTTCATGCAGTTCCAGCGCGGCGAGGGCGACAAGAAGGGCAACTTCCCCATCCTCGGCGAACTCGCCAACAAGAGCATCGACACCGGCCTCGGCCTGGACCGCCTCGCCGCGATCCTCCAGGACGCCGAGAACGTCTGCACCACCGACCTGCTGCTCCCCACCATGGACACCGTCCAGAACCTGACCGGCCGCGAGTACCCCGGCCGGGGCGAGGAGAAGGTCTCCTTCCAGGTCGTCACCGAGCATGCCCGATCCATGGCCTTCCTCATCGCCGACGGTGTCCTGCCCGCCAAGGACGGCCGCGGCTACGTCCTGCGGCGCCTGATGCGCCGGGCGATCCGCCACGCTCGACTCCTGGGCATCACCGGGCCGGTCCTCCCTGCCGCCACCGCCAGCGTGATCACCAATCTGGGTGACGTCTGGCCGGAGCTGGCCGCCCAGGCCGCCCTGATCGAGCAGGTCGTCACCGCCGAAGAGGAGTCCTTCACCCGCACCCTGGCCCAGGGAACCCGGCTGCTGGACGCCGCGATCACCCGCACCCGCGAGAGCCGGTCGGCCGCCCTGTCAGGAGAGACCGCCTTCGAGCTGGCCGACACCTTCGGCTTCCCCCTCGAACTCACCGTCGAGGCCGCCCGTGACGCCGGCCTGACTGTCGATGAAGACCGGTTCGCCGTGCTGCTGGAGGAACAGAAGAAGCGCGCGAAGGCCGGAGGCAAGGCCAAGACCACAGAGGCCCTGCGGAAGATGGCCACTTACCGCGAGCTGGCCGCGCAACTGCCGCGCACCGAGTTCCTCGGATACGACCACCTCACCGCCGAGACCACGGTGAAGGGCCTGATCTCCGAAGGGACCGTCGTCACCACCGCCCCCGAGGGCGCCGAGGTCGAACTGGTCCTGGACCGTTCACCGTTCTACGCCGAGGCCGGCGGCCAGATCGGCGACACCGGCACGCTCCGCACCAGCGGCGGCACCCTGCTGCGGATCACCGACACCCGCTACGGCCTGGAAGGCTTCCGCGTCCACACCGCCCGCGTCCTGGAAGGCGAGATCCGTACGGGGGATGGCGGTGAGGCGTCCGTGGACGCCGACCGGCGCAAGGGCCTGATGCGGTCGCACTCAGCCACCCACATCCTTCACGCCGTAGTCCGCGCGACCCTGGGCGACCATGCCGCCCAGCAGGGCTCACTGGTCGAGCCGGACCGGCTGCGGTTCGACTTCGCCCACTTCTCCGCCCTCAACCCCGACCAGCTCGCCCAGATCGAGACGGCCGTCAACGGCCACGTTCTCGACGACCCGGAAGTGCGGGCCTGGCACGCCGACCGTGCCGAGGCCGCAGACGCCATCGCCCTGTTCGGAGAGAAGTACGGCGACACCGTCCGCATCGTCGACATCGGCGACTTCTCCCGCGAACTCTGCGGCGGCACCCACGTCGCCCACGGCTCCCAGGTCGGCACCTTCCGCCTGCTCAGCGAGTCCTCGATCGGCTCCAACCTCCGCCGCGTCGAAGCCCTTACCGGCCACGACACCCTCCGCCACCTCGACACCGAACGCCGCCTGCTGAACGAACTCGCCGGCCTGCTCGGCACCCGACCCACGGAGTCCCCCGACGCCCTGCGCACGCGACTCCAGGCGCTCGCCACAGCCCAGGAACAGCTGTCGAAGCTGCGGGCTGAAGAGCTGCGGCACCAGGCCGCCCTGCTCGGCGACCAGGCCGAGCCGTCCGGCCGTGGCTGGATCGTCGCTCAGCGCATCACCGGTGTCGCCCCGGATGAACTGCGCGGTCTGGCCGCCGACGCGGTCGGCCGTATCCACCGAGGCCCCGCCGTCGTCATCCTCGGCACCGAGCACAACGGCAAGGCCCTGATCGTCGCCGCCATCTCGCACAGCCTCCACCAGGAAGGCGCCGAGGCCGGCCAGATCCTCACCGACGCCGCCCGTACTATCGGCGGCGGCTCCGGCGGACGCGGCCCCCTCGCCAACGCAGGCGGACGCCGCACCGAAGCCCTCGACCAAGCCCTCGCCATCGCGGCCGCCGAAGCCGGGCTGCTCCTGGCCGACGGCTGAGCTCCCGCCCCACAGGTCGACGAAACCCACAGGGGCACCCCGAGTCGCGAACGGCCCCTGTACCGCTACGCGTACACGGACCGCTGATCATCCCTGGTGAGTGACAACTGAAGCCGGGAGTCGCACCGGGTCACCGCCGCACCCTCGGCATGCCCAGCCCGATCCAGGAGATGATCTCCCGCTGGATCTCGTTGTTGCCGCCGCCGAAGGTGAAGATGACGGCGCTGCGGTAGCCGCGTTCGAGGTCGCCGTGGAGGGCCTCGCCCGCCGAGCCCTCCTTGAGGGGGCCCGCGGCGGCGAGGACCTCCATCAGCCAGGCGTAGGCGTCGCGGCGCGCCTCGGAGCCGTAGACCTTGACGGCCGAGGCGTCCTGCGGGGTGAGGGTGCCCCGGTGGAGGGCGTCCACCATCTGCCAGTTGAGCAGCTTCATCGCGTCGAGGCGCAGGTGCGTGCGGGCCAGCCGGCCGCGGACCCAGCCGAGGTCGGCGACGCGGCGGCCGTCGGGCAGCCGGGTGGCCGCCGCCCAGCGCCGGACGTCGCGCAGGGCGCGGATGGCGGTGGTGCCGTGGGCGGCGAGGGTGACGCGCTCGTGGTTGAGCTGGGTGGTGATCAGCCGCCAGCCCTTGTTCTCCTCCCCCACCCGGTTGCGGACGGGGACGCGGACGTCCTCGTAGTACCCGGCGGTCGTGCCGTGGGAGGCGAGGGTGTCGATGGGGGTGCAGGAGTAGCCGGGGGCACCGGTCGGCACGAGGAGGATGCTGATGCCGCGGTGGGGCGGTACGCCGTCCTCGGCGGGCGCGGTGCGCACGGCGAGCCAGATCCAGTCGGCGGTGTCGCCGTTGGTCGTCCAGATCTTCTGTCCGTTGACGACGTAGTCGTCGCCGTCGCGGACCGCGCGGGTCTTCAGCGAGGCGAGGTCCGTGCCCGCGTCGGGCTCGCTGTAGCCGATGGCGAAGTCGATCTCCCCGGAGAGGATCCTGGGCAGGAAGTACGCCTTCTGTTCGGCGGTGCCGTACTGCATGATCGTCGGGCCGACGGTGTTGAGTGCCATGAGCGGCAGGGGCACCCCGGCCTGTGCGGCCTCGTCGAAGAAGACGAACTGTTCCATCAGGGTCATCCCGCTGCCGCCGTACTCCTTCGGCCAGCCCACGCCCAGGCGGCCGTCGGCGCCGAGCCGGCGGATGGTGTCGCGGTAGAAGCGCTTCTGCAGGGCGGGGTCGGTGTGCCGGGCGTAGGCGTTGTCGGGGACGAGGCCGGCGAAGTAGTCCCGCAGTTCGGCGCGGAACCGCCGCTGCTCGGGTGTGTGGCTGAGGTCCATGGGCCCTCCGTAGGGTCGCGCCGTCGCCGCGGGTGACGGCGCACACACTAGAACCCGTTGCAGAAATCCGGAAGGCGCCGGGAACGACGGCGGGCCGGCCGCCACTGGCGACCGGCCCGCTGGTTCCGGTGGGGGCGTCAGCGCCCCGCGTGCTTGCGGTGCCGCCCGCCGGTGGGCGCGGGGCCGCCGCCCGCGGCCCGCCTGCGCCCGCCGGGCACGGTCCCGTGGACGTGCGCCGCGTCGCCCTCGCCCAGCTCGCGGGAGAGTCCGTAGCGCTCCATCAGCGGCAGCCGGTGCAGTCGCGGCAGCGCCCAGGCGTGCCAGACGCCGGTCACGAAGAAGATCGCGGAACCGGCGATCAGCACCGAGCCGAGCGTGTCCGTGGGGTAGTGGGCGCCGACGTACATCCGGGAGAAGGCGACGAGCACCACCGCGAGGACGCCGCAGACCACGGCGGTCCGCCGGTGGCGGCTCTCGCGCAGGAGGAAGTACGCGGCGACCGCCACGGCGACGGTGAAGGCGGTGTGGCCGCTGGGGAAGCTGTTGGAGCCGATCTCGGGGTCGAGCATGAACTCCCGGGGCGGCCGGGGGCGGGCCACGATGGCCTTCGCCAGCTGCGTGCTGTTCCAGCCGATCGCGACGACGAGGAAGGTGGCCACCGCGCGCATCGGCCGCCGCCGCACGAACAGCAGCCAGCCGCTCCAGAGCGCCAGGATCACGACTCCGGCCACGGGTGAGGCCAGGTAGCTGACACCCTCCATCGTGTGATTCAGCCAGCCGGTGCGGAGCTTCTGGATCGTGCGGTCCAGCTGGAGGTCGTGCGGCTGGATCAGATGGGTGTGCGCGGCGACCAGTCCCAGCGTGATCGCGAGCGCGAACAGCAGGATGGAGTTGCGCAACCAGTGGCGCACGTACGGCATGGGTGGGGCGTCCTTTGTATCGGTAGGGCGGTACCGGCACGGCAGTACACGCGCGGGTGACGAGCGCAATGCCGCGCGGGTCGTCGGCACGGCTGTACGCAAAGCTACACGCGACGCCCGCTCGCCCCGTTCCCCCTTCACCGGCCGGACCCCCGGAGTGCGACGGCACGTTACCGTACGCATACGGAAACAGTATCCTCAAACGCCTGCGAAGATCCGGAACGCTGCACCCCGCGCATTCGCGCCCCGTGGGCGGCGGACCCGGCGGCACGCGTACGAGAGAGGGCAGAACACTGACCGGCAGCACACCCCAACGCCCGAAGCGGGGACGGCCGTCCCGGCTGTCGCGCGAGCACATCGTCACCGCCGCCTACGAGATCATCCTCAAGGAGGGCGCGGAGAATCTGACGATGCGCCGGCTGGCCAGTGCGCTGGGGAGCACGGCGATGGCGGTCTATCACCACGTGCGGGACAAGGACGAGTTGCTGACGCTGACCCTCGAGCACGCCGCCCGCGCGCTGCCGCGGCCGGAGCTGCCCGAGGAACCGCGGGAGCGGCTGGCCACGGTCTGCGGGCTGATGCACCAGGCCTTCGTGAGCAACCCGTGGGTGGTCCCCATCGTGGCGCGCGGGGAACTGGTGGACATGCCCGCGGTGTGGATGACGGAGGAGATCGTCGGAGCGCTCGTCGGCTGCGGGCTCAGCCGGGAGCGGGCCGTCGAGGCGCACCGGACGATCTGGTACTACACGGCCGGGCAGATCCTCGCGACCGTGCCACGGCCGGGCGGACCCGGTCTCCCGCCGGCGGCCGCCCCGGCGGAGGCCGAGGGGCGGCACCACTACCTCCGGGGAGTGCGGCACATCCTCGACGGGGTGCTCCCGGCACCCGGTTCCCACTGAGGGCGGCGGCGCAGCTCCTCCGCCCCCGCCCCCGACAGCCGGTCGAGGGCGGCCGGGCGGCCGGTGAGCAGCAGCAGGATCGAGCCGATCGGCCCCTCCACCTCGTGGCCCTCCCCGGCGGCCCACTCGGTGTCCGTCGCGGCGAACCGCAGCCCGTACAGGTTCTTCCGGGCGTGGAAGGGGAAGCCTGTCGTCCAGACGCGGGTGGCGGCGACGGCCGTCGCCTGCGGCGGCATCTCGCGCGGCCTGCCCAGGGGCAGCGCGATGTCCTGGCCGTGCACGAGGACGTCCAGGAGCGGCTCCAGGTGGCTCGTCCCCACGGCGTGGCGGCGGGAGGCGGCCGTGGCGCGGATCTCGGCGGCCAGTGCCGCGGTGGGCCGCCGCGCGGCGTAGCGCCGGGCGGTGTCGCGCACCATGCGGTGGAAGCTGCCCCGCGCCCGTACGAGACCGATCAGCGCGGCGCCGGGGCCGGTGTGCGAGAGGGCGAGGTGGGCGGCGACGTCGCGTACACGCCAGCCCGCGCAGAGGGACGGGCGCTCCCACTCCTCGTCGGAGAGCCGGTCCAGCAGGTCGGCGAGGCTCCGGCGCTCGGCGCCGGTCGTCCGCCAGACCTCTTCCACGTCCATCGCGCTCACCACCATCACGCTCCACACAAAGGAATGACCATTTTAGTCGCCTTTGGGTGTTACGGACACCGCCGGGCGCTCCCTTCAGTCACGCGGAGTGCCGCATGGCCGGATTCCGCCCGCCGCGGTCAACGCGGCTCAACCGGCAGGATGTTGAACGAGTCCTGCTCCGTGCACTGTCGATCGAAGTGGAGGGGTCGTAGAGCATGAAGGTACGCACGATTCACAGAGCACTGGTGGGCGCGCTGGTCACCGCCGCGGTGACCGCGACCGCCCTCACCGCACCCGCCTCGGCCGCGACGGGCCGCGGCACCGACCCGCACGCCGCCACCCGGGCCGCGATGGAGGCGCAGGTCCAGGCCGGGGTGCCGGGGGTGCTGGGGAGCAGCGTGGGAGAGGACGGGGTCTGGCAGGGGTCCGCCGGGGTCGCCGACCGCATCACACAGCGGCCGCGCGAGGCGCAGGACCGCTTCCGGGTCGGCAGCATCACCAAGGCGTTCGTCTCCGTCGTCCTCCTCCAGCAGGAGGCCGAGGGCAGGATCCGGCTCGACGACACGGTCGAGCACTGGCTGCCGGGCGTGGTCCGCGGCCATGGCCACGACGGGCGCGGCATCACGGTCCGTCAACTCCTCAACCACACCAGCGGGATCTACAACTACACCGAGGACCCGGAGCTCCTCAAGACGCTGACCACGGACTTCGACCGGCACCGCTTCGACATCCACACGCCGCGGCAGCTGGTGGACATCGCCATGACCCACGCGCCGGACTTCGGGCCCGGCAAGGGCTGGCACTACTCCAACACCAACTACGTCCTCGCCGGCATGATCGCGGGAAAGGTGTCCGGCCGCTCGTACGCCTCCGAGATCACCCGGCGCGTCATCGAGCCCCTGCGCCTGCGGGCCACGACGCTGCCGGGCACCTCGCCGTGGATGCCGGACCCGCACGGGCGGGCGTACGGCAAGCCGGACACCGCACCGGACGCGAAGATCCGCGACGTCACCGAATTCAACCCCTCGTGGGCGTCCTCCGCGGGCGAGATCATCTCCACCACCGGCGACCTCAACCGCTTCTACCACGCGCTGCTCGGCGGGAAGCTCCTCCCGGAGCGTCAGCAGCGGGAGTTGCTCACCACGGTGCCGACGGGAAGCCCCGGGTTCACGTACGGCCTGGGTGTCCTCACCGGGACGCTGTCGTGCGGGGTGCAGGTGTGGGCGCACGACGGCGGGATCCCCGGATCGACGTCGGTCGTCGCCTCGACGCCGGACGGACGGCACACCGCGGCGTTCAATTTCAACGCGGACTGGACGGGCGACACCAGCGCCCTGATCGAGGCGGAGTACTGCGGCAAGGCGCCCGGCACCACGCCGTCGCCCCTGTCGGCGGCGCTGGCGGCGATGCACTGACCGTGCGCTGACCATGCAAAGAGGCTCCTGCCGGACGTCCGGCAGGAGCCTCCTTCCGTCATGGGCCGGATCAGCCCTGGCAGAGGCCGCGCTCGTAGTCGAACGTGGCGCTCGCCTTCGAGTACTGCCACTGCGGGGCGAGCAGCTTGGCGTCGAGCTGCTTGGCCGCCTCCGGGCTCTCCACGATGTATCCGAAGTCCTGGAGCCAGGACGGGTACAGGTTCTTGGAGCCGATGTAGAAGGCGGAGTCGTCCACGGAGACCAGCTTGTGGTGCTGCGCGTACGGCTTGCCGTCGGCCCACTTGGCGCTGTCGGAGCTACGGGCGGTGGCGAGCTGGAGGTTGGAGCACATCGCCGCCTTGGCGCCCTGCTGCCCGCCGGTGATCAGCGCGAGGCGGTTGCGCAGCAGGTCGCTGATCTCGGACAGGGACTTGATCTGCGAGTAGCCGCCGCTGCCGACGGCGCCGCGGTTGGCGGGGTCGCTGACCACGATGCGGACCTTCACCCCGGCGGCCATCTTCGCGGCGATGGCGTCGTAGAGGCGGACGTCGTAGCGCGGAAGCGGCGGGCAGGTGGCGTTGAGGTCCTGCTGGGAGATCTCGACGTGCTTCTTCGCGCTGCCGACGAGCGCGCGCAGGGCGCTCTCCTCGGGGTTGGCGGTGTCGTAGTCGCGGTCGGCGTTGGTGTTGTCGTGCAGGCCCACGACGCACTTGGTGTCGGAGGCGCTCGGCAGGTCCGGGCGGAAGGACGAGGACGCGTCCTTGTCCTTGATGCCGACGCCGAGGCCGCCGACGGCGATCACCGGCACATCGCCCGTGGCGGGGACCGTCTTGGGGTTCGCGTCCTTCTGCAGCGTCGGCATGCAGTCGGCGCCGTTGGAGGAGGCGAACCAGACGCTCGCGACGTTGCTCTTGTTCTGGCACGTCCAGGACCAGAGCTGGTCCAGGTAGCGGCCCGCGGAACCGGCGGCGGGGCCGGTCAGCGCGAGGTCGACGTCCGACACCGGGTGGGCGGTGTCGACGTAGTCGTCCTTCCAGCCGTTGATGCCGCCGGTGATCGCCGACTGGCCGTCCACGACGAGGAGCTTGGAGTGATTCCACGAGAAGGCGGTCTTCGACGTGGTCATCGACGCGACGTTCAGCGTGATGTCGCCCGCGGCCTTGCCCAGCTTGGAATTGAGCTCGTCACGGTATTTCGACGGCACCACGTTCAAGTGGTAGACCGGGGCGGCGCCGACGAGGATCCGGACCTTCAGCTTGTTGCCGGATTCGGCGGCGGACTTGAGACCGGCGACGATCGCGTCCTGGAACGCGCCGTTGGGGAAGGGCGCGAGCGTGGATATGTCGACCGTGCGCTTCGCCTTGGAGATGTTCTCGGTCATCTTGGCGAGCAGCCGCTTCGTGCCCGGGCGTTCGGCGCACTTGTCGTCGCCCCAGCAGCCGGGGGTCTGGAGCAGCCAGTCGGCCGGGTCGGCGGCGGAGGCGTCCAGCTTGTTGCCGCTGGTCCGCTCCCACACGTCGCCTTCGAGCCCCGGCGAGACCTGACGGAGCGTCTGCTCCACGGCGTCGAGGTGCGGGGTGCCCTGCCCGTCGGCGGAGTCAGCGAGGGCCGGTGAGGCGGGCAGCACGGCGAGCGCGATGGCCGAGGCCGCCGCGCACCCTGCGAGACGGTTTAAACGGCGGAGCCGGTGGCGAGCCAATTTTTGCATCCTTATCGAGGTATCAAGTGATCAACACCTCGAAACTACCAGCTCCAAGGGGTCGCGCCGTCCCTCCGCCGAAGGGTGCGGACCCCCCGTACGGCTGCCCGGAAAATCGTGCTTGCGGGCCTTGACAAGCACGGGAATCCACCGCTTTCACGGGCGGGCAACCCCGAGAGCCGTCAGGGGTATTCGTACATCTCTCGTATGACCCGGCGTCCGATGACCGGTCCTCAGATGGACGGCACACCGACTCCTGGACGGATGCCGCCCCGCCGCCCCCGGCCATAGCTTCGTGATCAGCGGCTGACCCGCCGTCGATCGACCCGAAGTGAGGCACACACCATGTACGGCAAGGCATTCGCACCCGAGTACCGGGGGTCACTGGGCGGCCTCTCGGTGAACGCCTCGCTCGAAGAGGTCCTGGAGACGGCCCTGACACGGCGCCGGGAGGCCGAACTCCAGGGCGCCGCCCTGGAGTCCGCGCACGCCGGGCTCGCCGTCGCCGAGGCGTGCCGGCGGCTGGGCCGCGTCGCGGAGGCGGAGGCCGCGTGGAAGGCCAGCTACCGGGCCGCGCGGCGGGCCGGGGACCGCGGGGCGATGGCCTGGGCGGTGTGGAGCGGCGGGACCCTCGCCCGGCAGCGCGGCGCCCTCGCCCTGGCCTGGCGGTGGCTCTCGCTGGCCGCCGAACTCGCCGAGCGGGGCGGCGACGTCGTCGCCCGCGGCTACTCGCTCGCCGGGCTCGCCGAGACGGGCCGCATACAGGGGGACTACCAGGCCGTCGGCGAGCTGCACGAGAAGCTCCTCGCGGAGGCCAGACGGCGCGGCGAGGCCCGGCACACGGTGTGGGCGCTGGAGGGCATCGCGCAGATGCACCGCAACACCGGTTCGTACGACACGGCCCTGGCGATGTTCGAGGAGGCGGCCGCGATAGCCGGCGGCGCCGACGACGCCCGGGGCCGCGCCTGGGCGCTGCGGGGCATAGCGGACGTGCTGTCCGTGCGGGGCGAGACCGGGCGGGCGCTGGCCCTGCTGTCGGAGGCGGAGGCCACCTGCCGGGAGATGCGGCTGGTGAGCGCGTTGGCGTACAACCACAAGATGCGCGGCAACGTCTTCTTCCGCGCGGGGCGTTACGCGGAGGCCGAAGCGTGTTACAGCGGCGCCCTGGAGGAGTTCCGGGCCATGGACGAGCCACGCGGCGCGGCACTCGCCCGGCTGGGGTGGGTCAAGGCCCGCGCCCGGCTGGGCCGCGACACCGCGGAGACCGCCGCCGACCTCGACGAGCTCCACCGCACGCTCGGCGGGATCGGCCTGCTGCACGCCCGGGACATGGTCGACAAGGCCCGTGCGGAGCTCGGCGTCCTGGCCGCCGGCTGACCGCGCCCGTCCTCGTCCCGCTGTACCCGAACCGGTCCACCACAGGAGCTTCCATGACCACGCACGCCGGACCACGGACGACCGCGCCCGGCGCCCTCGCACGCTGCCGGGCATCGGTCGAACCCGCGCTCAGGGCGGCCGTAGCGAGCCTGCACCCCCAGCCGCGCCGGATGGCGTCGTTCTCGCTCGGCTGGTGCGACGCCGACGGCACGCCGAGCACGGGCTCCGGCGGCAAGGGCGTACGGCAGGCGCTCGCCGTCCTCGCCACCGAGGCGGTGGGCGCGCCCGCGGAACTGGCCGTGCCCGCCGCGGTCGCCGTGGAGCTGATCCACACCTTCTCGCTCGTCCACGACGACATCATGGACGGTGACGAGCGGCGGCGGCACCGGGACACCGTGTGGAAGGCGTTCGGCACGGGACCGGCGGTGCTGACGGGCGACGCGCTCTTCGCCCTCGGGGTGCGGACGCTGGCCGTGGCCGGTGGGGAGCACGGCGCCACGGCCGTGTGCCGGCTCGCCGAGACCCTGGGCGATCTGGTCCACGGCCAGGCCGACGACCTGCTCTTCGAGACCCGGCCGTGGACGGGGCCCGGGGCGGTGGGCCTTGCCGACTACCGGGCCATGGCGGACCGCAAGACGGGGGCCCTGCTCGGGTGCGCGATGGCGCTGGGGCCGGTGCTCGCGGGTGCCGCGCCGCCGGTGGTGGGCGCACTGTCGGAGGCGGGGCGGCAGTTGGGGCTGGCGTTCCAGGTGGTCGACGACCTGCTCGGGATCTGGGGCGACCCACAGGCCACGGGCAAGCCGGTCCACAGCGATCTGCACCGCCGGAAGAAGACGCTGCCCGTGCTGGCCGCGATGGCCCTGGACGAGAAGGCGGCCGAGCGGCTCGGCCGGCTGCTCGGCTCACCGGGGCCGCTGTCCACCACCGACGCGGAGCGCGCGGCCGCGATCGTGGAAGGAGCGGGCGGCAGGGACTTCGCCCTGGAGGACGCCCGCCGCCAGGTGGCCGCCGCGCGCGACTGCCTGACCGCGATGCCGCTGGAGGAGAGCGCGACGCGGGAGATCGTGGCGCTCTCGGAATACTTCCTGGACCGGCAGCTGTGAGGCGCGGAGGGGCCCCTCCGGGGTCCGGGCCTAGCCGTTCCGACCCGCCTCCCGCGAGGACGAGGGCAACGGCGCCGCCTCGCACGCGATGTCGTGCGAGGGCATCGTGCCCTTGATGAGGTAGTCGTTCACGACGGAGTCCACGCAGGCGCTCCCGTCCTGGTACTGGCCATGGTCGCCGCCGTCGACCGTGACCAGCCGCGACCCCCGCAGCCCCCGGTGCGCGCGCACCGCGCCCTCGTAGTACGTCGCCGGGTCGTGGCGGCCGTTGACCATCAGGACGGGCGGCAGCCCCTTGCCGGTGACCTTGATCTGCGGCGCCTTGGCCTCGGGCCAGTTGGCGCAGACGGCGGTGTACGTCAGCTCCCGGGCGCCGGCGAGCGGGTACTTCTCGCTGTCCTCGGCCGCGCTCTTCGTCCACTGGCCGATGTCGCGGTTCCACGGGGTGTCGGTGCACGTCACCGAGAAGAACTCGGCGAAGAAGTCCGCGCTCGGGGACTGGCCGAAGCCCTTGTCGATCATCGCCCGCTCCTCGGCGGTCGCCCGGTCCCAGTGGTCGAGGACGGCGAGCGACTTCGCCAGGCCGGGGAAGTTCGCCCCGTTGTACATCGCCGAGATCACGACGCTGTCGAGCCGGTTGGGGTCGACGAGGGCCTTGCCCCCGGCGATCGGCAGCGGGTGGTCCCGCAGTCGGCCGCGCAGCTTCTCGTACTTCGCCCGGGCCTCGGCGGCGGTGCTCCCGTAGTGGTAGGTGCCGTCGTTCTTCGCGAGCCAGGGCAGGAAGTCCTGCTCGAAGCGGCGCTGGAAGCTCATCGGCTGGCCCTTCTCGTGCCCCTCCCAGGTGCCGGTGAAGTCGATGTTGCTGTCCAGCACGACGCGTTCGACGCGCTGCGGGAACTCCGTCGCGTAGTAGGCGCCGATCACCGTGGCGTAGGAGGGGCCGTAGTAGGAGACCTTCTTCTCGCCCAGCAGCGCGCGGTAGAGGTCCATGTCGTGGACGGTCTGGTCGGTGGTGATGTAGTTCATCAGGTCGCCGCTGCGCGCGCGGCAGCTGTCGACGAACTTGCGGGCGTTGTCCAGTTCGCGCTGCACGGCCGCGGGCGAGCGGTCCCGGGAGTCGCCGTCGAAGTAGCCCTGGAACTCGGCGTCGGTCTCGCACCGCACCCGCGAGCTCTGTCCGACGCCGCGCTGGTCGAAGCTCACCACGTCGTAGGCCGCGCCGATCCCGGGCGACTTCTTGACCAGGGTCGCCGGGCGCAGCAGCCCCTGCCCGCCCGGACCGCCCGCGGCCATCATCAGCACGCCGCGGCGCCGTGCCGGATCGCTCGCCCGCTGCCGCGAGACCGCGATGGTGAGGTCCTCGCCGGTGCCCGGGTGGTACCAGTCGCGTGGGACCTTCATCTGCGCGCACTCCAGCGAGTCCCCCTGCCGGCAGGGCTGCCACGCGAGCTTCTGCGCGGTGTAGCGCTCGGGTACGGGCGGGGGGCCGGGGGTCCTCGCGGCCGCGGTGGCCGCCGGGAGCACCGCGGCCGCGATCGCCGTCGCCACCGCACCCGTCACCGCGGAGCGGGTCCACCGCGACTTCCTGAGCTCGAACATCGTTCCTCCTGAGGTGTTTTCGCTGCACCTCAGATGCTCCTGTGCGGGAAGATCGCGGTCGATCCCACTGGCATCCGTTCCGGGGGTGGCACCAGTTGCACCCCTGGGGGGCGGATCAGTCCCAGGGGTTGGCGCGCTGGTCGTTGATGGCGGTCCACAGGCGGGTGCCCGCGGGCAGGTCGCCGTACGCCCAGAACGACCAGCCGCCGGTCGCGCCGAGGTCCGGCCCGTAGTGCCCGTCGTGGAACTCGGCCATCCGCCAGCCGGCGCCGAACTCGGCCTGGCAGACGCTGTCCGCGGCGGTCCGGCTGTTGAGGCGCGAGCCGCGTACGGGTCTGCTGGCCGCCACCGTGCCCTGGGCCCAGCCCGCGTAGAAGTCGGGGGTGATGCCGTCGGGCACGGGGCTGCCGTCGACCTTCAGGCAGAGCACGGGCCGGACCGCGCTCGCCGGGGTGTCGCCCCGGTACGGGTCGCTCGGGGTGCCGCCGAGGCCGCCGACGTGGACCGTTCCGTCGGGTCCCTGGGCGATCGCCGCCCAGGTCAGTCCGGGGTGGGTGGCGGGCGGGGCGGCGTGCGCGGCGGTGGGAACGGAGAGGAGCGCGGTCGTGGCGAGGACGGCCGCGGCGAGGGCCGAGGCCGGCTTGGTGAGGCGCGTGGTGTGGGCGGAGCGCATGGCGGATCCTCACGGGTGGGGTGAATGGAGGTCAGGCGCCGTTCCGAGGTGTCGGGGCTGAGCATTCTGTACGCCCTTCACCTGGTCTCCACAGTCGGTTACCGGACATCCACCACCCCTTGCCCGTCCGCTACTTGAGGATGGTCACCTCCGGATACGCCGTGGACGGCCGGTCGAGCAGCGGGCTCGGCCGGCCGCGCAACTGCCGGTCGAGGAAGGCGGCCACGTACGCCCTGGTGAGCGCGGTCGCGCGGGCGCCGCCCAGGGTGCCGAACTGGCCCGGGACCTGCTCCGGCGGGATCTGGGCGGGCCGCCCGAAGCGGTCCACGATCCAGGGGACGTCGGTGAAGGTCATGTGTCCGCCGTCGGGCACGTCGAGCCAGCGCTTCCAGCCCGTCAGGTGGGACCAGTTCCGCTCCCAGTCGCCCCGGGAGTCCTCGGTGTCCCGGCCCCGCTGGGCGCCCAGCAGCAGGACCGGCCGGTTCAGGCCCTTGGCGGGCGGATCGAGGAAGAAGTCGCCGTCGAGGTTGACCGCCGCGTCCACCCGCGGGTCCTCGCGCATCGTCTCGACGGCGCTCGCGCCGCCGATGGAGTGCCCCACGACGGCGATCCGGTGCCGGTCGACGCGCAGTTCACTGCCGGGGCCGGTGAGCCGGTCGAGCAGGAACCGGATGTCCTGGGCCCGGTTCCGCACAACGGCGTCGAGGTCCGGCTTCTCGCAGATCAGGCAGGGTTCGATGCGGCCGCCGGGGAATTCCACCGGCGCCTCGTAGGTGTGGTCGAGCGCGGCGACCGCGTAGCCGCGGGAGGCGAGGTCCTCGCCCAGTGCGGTGAGGGTCAGGCGGCTCATCTGGAAGCCCGGCGACAGGACGACGAGCGGACGGGCCACGGGCGCGGGGCGCGCACCGGCGACGGCATGGGTGCGTACACCGCTCAGCACATCGCTGCCCAGCATCGCCTTCGACAGCGCGGCCGACATGTAGGGCGCCCTGCCGGCCCGGGACGGCAGGGCCGGATACCAGAGCGAGACCATGAGTTCGCGGTGGCCCGCGGAGGGTTTCCAGGGGTCTGGGCGTGAAGTGTCGACGAGGTGCAGGGTCTTCGTGCCGAGCGGTTGCCGCGTCGTCGGCGCGGGCGTCTCGACGGCGGACCGGCCCGGGGAGTCCGCCGCGACGGCCGGTGCGGCGGGCGCGGCGAAGGCCAGCAGGAGCGCGGCGGCCACGAAGGACCGCCGTGATGTCTTCCGGTGCGGAAGCGATGCTCTTCTCAACATGATCGACACGGTACGGACCTCGGTCGCAGGCCCGTCGGGCCGGTCCCCCGCTCAGAGCGAGCGGGCGGCGCCGCCGTCGATGCGGATGGATTCGCCGTTGATGTACGCGGCCGCGTCGGAGACCAGGAAGGCCGCGAGCTTGCCGATCTCCGCGACCGTCGCGTAGCGGCCGGCGGGGATGCGGGCGAGGAACTCGGGCTGTTCGGGCCAGCTGTCGACGTAGCCGGGCATGATGCTGTTCATGCGGATGCCCTTGGCCGCGTAGCGGTCGGCGTACAGCTTGGTGAACGATGTGAGGGCCGCGCGCAGGCTGGAGTTGACGGGGATCATCCCGAGCGGCTCGAAGGCGGTGTACGAGGAGAGGTTGACGAACGCGCCTCCCCCGGCCCGCTCCATGTGCGGGGTGACGAGCCTGGCCATCCGTACGACGCCGAGCAGCAGCATGTCGAGCCCGGCGTGCCAGTCCTCGTCGGTGACGTCGAGCAGGTCGTCGTTCCTCGCGTGCCCCGCGCCGTTGACCACCGCGTCGATCCGGCCGTAGCGCTCCAGGGTGCCGTCGACGAGGCGCGCGAGGTCGGCGGGCGCGGTGAGCGAGCCGGTCATCGCCATGGCGCCGAGGTCGCGGGCGAGGTCGTGGACGCCTTCGTCGATGTCGAGGAGGGCGAGCCGGTGCCCGGCCTCGGCCAGTTCGGACGCCATGCCGCGACCTATCCCGGAAGCGGCGGCGGTGACGATGGCGACGGGATTCATGGGGTGCCTTCCGGGCAGGTCTCGGTACGACGGTACGAAATAAACCGTATAATCGAACGGAAGGGTCGGGCAAATCGGTCAGTACGAGATGTCTCGTACAATCACGTGCATGAGCGCCTACCACCCCGACCGCGACCAGCTGCTCATCGAGGACGTGCTGGCGGCCCTCGGCAACCCCGTACGCCTGGGCATCGTGCGCGAGCTGGACGCCTCGCCCGGCGAGCGCACCTGCGGCAGCCTGCCGCTGGAGATCACCAAGGCCACGGCCACGCATCACTGGCGGGTGCTGCGGGAGTCGGGGATCACCCGGGAGCACAAGGTGGGCCGGGCCAAGGCCGTCTCGCTGCGCCGGGAGGACCTGGACACGCGCTTCCCCGGGCTGCTCACGGCGGTTCTCGCGGCGACCGCCCCCGCCCGGCGGGCATGAGGGCCGGGGTCCGGGGCGCGTCGCGAGCGGTGGTTCAGTGGGCGATGCTGTCGATCAGCTCGCGCGCGCCCTGACGCAGGAGGGCGACGGCCACCGACGTGCCCAGGGTGGCGGGGTCGAGGGGCCCTGCCCATTCGTGGGCGTTGAGGACCGTCTTGCCGTCCGGGGTGAACACGCGCGCCCGCAGCGACAATTCGCCGCTGCGCTCGGCACGGGCGTAGCCGGCGATGGGGCTGTTGCAGTGGCCCTGGAGGACGTGGAGGAACATCCGTTCCGCGGTGGCCTCGCGGTGGGTGGCGGGGTCGCCCAGGCCACTGACCGTGTCGATGACCGGGGTGTCGCCCTCGCGGCACTGGAGGGCCAGGATGCCCGCGCCGATCGGCGGACACATCGTGTCGACGGACAGGATCTCGGCGACCACGTCGAGGCGGCCGATGCGCTCCAGACCGGAGACGGCGAGCAGCAGGGCGTCGGCGTCGCCCGCGGCGAGCTTCTCCAGCCGCCTGTTGGCGTTGCCGCGCATCGGTACGCAGTCGAGGTGCGGGTGGGAGGCGGCGAGTTGGGCGGTGCGGCGCACGGAGGAGGTGCCGATGCGGGTGCCCGGGGGCAGCTCGTCGAGGGTGAGCCCGCCGGGGTGGACGAGCGCGTCGCGGATGTCGTCGCGCTTGAGGAAGGCGGCGAAGGTCGTGCCCGCGGGGAGCGGGCGGTCGGCGGGGATGTCCTTGACGCAGTGCACCGCGAGGTCGGCCTCACCGGCGAGGAGGGCGGCATCGACCTCCTTGGTGAACGCCCCCTTCCCCTCGACCTGGGAGAGGTCGCCCATCCATTTGTCGCCGGTCGTTCTGACGGGGACGACGTGGGTGCGGATGCCGGGGTGGAGCGCGGCCAGCTCGGCACGGACGCGCTCCACCTGGGCCAGGGCCATGGGTGAGTCGCGGGAGACGATGCGGATCAGTTCAGGGGCGGACATGTCGCCCACGATAGACCGTCGGAGGTGCACATCGACGCCCAGTCTTGACGCCCATCTGACTGGTGTGGCAAGGAGTTTGGTCGACTCGGGCAGGTGTGCGAGGGAGTCGTCCGCGCGGGGCCTGGTGACCGTCGGGCCGGATGGACCGCGGCAGCACCACCATGCGCCCGCCGACCCGGCCCCTCCTAGATCTCTAGATCTCCTCGAAGTCCTGGAAGTCGAAGCCCGGGGCCACCACGCATGTGACCAGCACCGGTTCGTCGCCCGCCGGTTCCGCCGACTGCCAGCACCCTCCGGGGACCAGGAACTGCGGCTGCTCGCCCCGCTCGACCGCGACCCCCAGCACCGCCTCGACGGCGTCCGCCTCGCTCGGGGTCTTCCCCTCCCCTCCCAGCCGTATCCGCAGCGGCCCGCCCGTGTGCCACAGCCAGAGCTCGTCCGATCGCACCCGATGCCAGCGGGAAGTCTCGCCGGGGTGCAGCAGGTAGTAGATGCCCGTCGCGTACGCCCTCGGGCCGCCGTATCCGTCGGGGACGGCTTCGGCCGTGGTCCGCCACGTCTCGCGGAACCACCCGCCCTCGACGTGCGGTTGGAGGCCGAGGGCCGTGACGAGCCCGGAGATGTCCGCCATGTTCATCCTTTCTCGCGCGCGCCCCGCCGCGCCTCACTGTCCGGACTTGCCCTTCAACGCGTCCGGGGCGATCAGCAGGACCATGCCCAGCACCGCGAGCACCATGCCCGCGTATATCTCGTGCCCCTTGAGGAATCCGATATGGCGCACGACGCCCCAGAGCCGGAAGAACCCCGTGAATTCATGGACGACGGTGGTGATGCCTCCCATGAGGAGGATGACGCCGATGCCCTCCAGCAGCTTCTTCATGCCACGATCGTCCCGCGGGCCCGGCGGCCGGACATCGCCCGGAAGATGCCGGCCCACGGTCGGAAATAGCGAGGTCACCGGGCCTTCGCCGACCAAAGTCTCCGGTCGTGCGACTTTGGTCGCGGGCCGCTCTCCGGCGCTCCCGGGGCGCTCGGCCCGTCAGTAGATTTGTGGTCATGAAAGGCGAGCGAGCTCAGGACATGCCCCAGCCGGACGCGGCCTATCCGTGGCTGCTGCCGTCCGCCGTCATGGAGCCCCGCGCCGGTGGCGGCGGGGCGCGGCGGACCGCGCGCGACTGGGCGGTCGACATCGTCTGCCTGGCCTTCGCCGCTTTCGTCGGACTGCTCGCGGCGGACGACGCGCAGGCGGCCGCGGTGCCGGACTGGGCCCTTCTCGCCGATCAGATCGCGGGGGCCGCGGCCTGCGCGGCGCTGTGGCTGCGGCGCCGGTGGCCGACCGAGCTGGCCGTGGCGCTGGCGGCGGTCAGTGCCGTGTCGCCGTGCGCGGCGGGGGCGATGCTGGTGGCCGCGTTCACCGTGGCGGTGCACCGCCCGTTCCGCGCGGTGGCCGTCGCGGGCGGGCTGGCGATGATCAGCCAGCCGATCCAGGCCGTGATCCGGCCCGATCCCGGCCTGGGGTTCATGGGGGCGTCCGCGATCGGGGCGCTGTTGGTCCTCACCATGATCGGCTGGGGCATGTTCGTGCGGTCCCGGCGGCAGCTGGTGCTGTCGCTGCGCGAGCGCGCGGTGCGCGCGGAGGCCGAGGCCGAGCTGCGGGCCGAGCGGGCCCAGCGCCTCGCGCGGGAGAGCATCGCGCGGGAGATGCACGATGTGCTGGCCCACCGGCTGTCGCTGCTGTGCGTGCACGCGGGCGCCCTGGAATACCGGCCGGACGCGCCTCCCGCCGAGATGGCGCGTGCCACCGGGGTGATCCGCGCGAGCGCGCACCAGGCGTTGCAGGACCTACGCGAGGTGATCGGGGTGCTGCGTGCCCCCGAGGGTGGCGCCGGCTCCGAGGGCGTGCCCGGCGCCGGGTCCGGGCCCGGTGCCGACCGGCCGCAGCCCACCCTCGCGGCGCTGGAGGAGCTGCTGGATGAGTCCCGGCAGGCGGGCATGGCGGTCCGTCTCGACCAGCGGGTGATCGATCCACTGCTGGTGCCCGCGGCCACCGGTCGCACGGCCTACCGGATAGTCCAGGAAGCGCTGACCAACGCCCGTAAGCACGCCCCGGGCGCGGAGGTGGGCGTGGTCGTCGGGGGTTCGCCGGAGGAGGGGCTCACCGTTCTGGTCACCAATCCGGCCGGGGCTTCGGGGGGCACGTCGGTGCCCGGATCCGGGCAGGGGCTCATAGGTCTCACCGAGCGCGCCACGCTGGCCGGCGGGCGGCTGGAGCACGGGCCCGCACCCGACGGCGGGTTCCGGGTCCGCGGCTGGCTACCGTGGCCGGTATGACCGCCGCTCCGACGCCCCAGCCGATCCGTGTCCTGCTCGTCGACGACGACCCGCTCGTCCGGGCCGGGCTGTCGTTCATGCTGGGCGGTCTGGCCGACATCGTGATCGTGGGAGAGGCGGCCGACGGCACCGAGGTGGCCGCCCTCGTCGAGCGGCTCACGCCCGATGTGGTGCTGATGGACATCCGGATGCCGTCGATGGACGGGCTGGCGGCGACCGAGCAGCTGCGCGCCCGGGAGCACGCGCCGGAGGTCATCGTGCTGACCACGTTCAACGCGGACGAGCAGGTGTTGCGCGCCCTGCGGGCCGGGGCCGCCGGGTTCGTCCTCAAGGACACCCCGCCCGCGCAGATCGTGGAGGCGGTGCGCCGGGTGGCGGCGGGCTCGCCCGTCCTCTCCCCCACCGTGACGCGTCAGCTGATCGCCCGGGTGACGGACGGGGAGCCGAAGGACTCCCATGGCAGCCGGGCGCGGGCCCGGCTGGCCGGGCTGAACGAGCGGGAGCGGGAGGTCGCGGCCGCCGTCGGGCGCGGGCAGTCCAACGCGGAGATCGCGGCCGCGCTGTATATGAGCGTGGCGACGGTCAAGACGCATGTCTCCCGCATCCTGACGAAGCTCGATCTCAACAACCGGGTCCAGATCGCCCTGCTCGCCCATGATGCGGACCGGCCCGGCCCGGCCTGAGGTGCTCGCGGCGCCCCCGCGTCCGGCGGTTTCGCGCATCGGCCCCCGATCCGCGCGCGGCCTTGCGTCCATGGGGTCGTGTTGCCCAACCGCCTGGGAACCTACATCCGGTCGACGGCCGGCTGTTACAAAACAGCAGGGAAACGGCAGGTGCCGGGTCATAGGATCGAACTCACGATCAGGGGGTGATCAGTTCTGGCCCCCGCCTTGTTTGACCGTTTGACGATTACGCGCTCTTGGCGCAGGAGAGTAGGGGGACACCTGTGCCAGGGCACATACCGCGTCGCCGTGTGCTGCAGGTAGCCGGCGGGGGCCTTGTCGTCGGAGCGGGTGCCGTGGGCGCCTGGCAGTGGCTCGCCCCCGAGGTGAAGAAGACCGGCACCGACGGCGCCCCGGTGAGTGCCGCGAAGGCGTCGACGTCCGCGTCGTTCGTCCATGTGATCGCCCACCCCGACGACTCGCTCTACTTCATGAACCCGGAGCTGGAGCAGTCCATACTCAGCGGCGCGCCCGCCGTGACCGTATGCCTGACCGGCGGCGAGTCGGACGGCCGCAACGCCCTCTCCCAGGCCCGCGGTTACGGGCGCATGCCGCAGAAGCGGCCGGAGTTCGTCCGTGCCCGGATCAACGGCTTCCGCGCGGCCACGGCCCAGATGGCCACCGGCAACTCCCTCAGCCCCTGGGATGTGGAGACCCTGCGTCTCCTGCCCGGCTTCGAGGTCGAGCTCCAGACGCTGCGCGCCGCACCCCACGTCCAGTTGATCTTCGTGGAGCTGATCGAGGCGCGGTCGCTGCGCTACCCGCACAAGGACAGCCTGCGCGGCCTGTGGCTCGGGGCGACGCCCCGGCTCACCACGCTCACGCCGACGGGGACCCCGGTCACCCGCACCTTCCAGTACGGGCGCCAGCAGCTGATCGACACGCTCGCCGCCGTCTTCGAGCGCTATCAGCCGACCGTGGTGCGCACCCTCGACCCGAACCCGGCCCACCTGGCGAAGCAGCCGGAGTACCGCAACACCCCGGCGGTCCTGGACGGCATCTACAGCCACGACCACCAGGACCACACCAGCTCCGCCTTCTTCGCCCAGGCCGCCCTCGCGGAGTACTGGGGCCGCAAGCACTCCCGGCCCACCGCCGTCGAGAGCTACGTCGGCTACGAGGTCGACGTGCTGCGCAGCAACCTCGACAAGGCCACCACCGACCGCAAGGTCACCTTCCTGGACGTCTACGGCTGGGCCGACAACGGCAAGAACTGCGGGGACGCCGCGGGCTGCGGCGACCGCAAGGTCGGCGACCTGTCCGGCACCAAGTACCACGGCTGGTCGAGCAATTGCCGCCATCGCGCCCCGGGCACGATGCGCTGGGTGCAACCGCTGCCCGACGGCCGGCTCGCGGCCTTCTCCGTCCTCGACGGCGCCGCCCAGTGCTGGACCGAGCGCAAGGCGGGCAGCGGCATCTGGTCCGCGCCCGTCGCGGTCGGCGGCACCATGCTGGAGGGCCAGATACAGGCGGTGCGGCACGAGGACGGCATGCTCCAGCTGTTCTCCATACGCACCGTGCTGCCCGTGAAGGGCGGACCCCACCGGCGCGAGGTCACCACCGCCCTCCAGAGGGGCACGGGCCCCGGCGGCGCCCCGGCGTTCGGCCCCTGGCAGTCCCTCGACTCCCCCGAGGACGACCCCGGTCGCTCGATGGAGGTGGGCTACCCGGTCGCGGTCGTGGCCAAGGACGGCACGGCGCACGTCTTCGTACGCAACTGGGACGGCGGCATCAGCTTCCGCAGCGGCGCCGGCGGCAAGGGCTGGACGGGCTGGGCCCCGCTGCCCGCCGCCGATCCGCGGACGAAGCTCCAGGACGGTCTGGACGCCGCGCTCGACAACGAGGGCCGGATCCACCTCGTCGCCGCCGACACCAAGACCGTCCACCACTGGGTGTCCCAGGGCCCCGGCGGGCCGCTGCAGGAGGCCGGGCCGACCCGGCTCCCCGCCACGACCGGCCCGCTGACCCTGGCCCCCCTCTCCGGCGGGGGCATGCGCATGGCCGTGCGCATGCCGGACACCTCCCGCATCGTCGTCGCCGACCGGCTGACGGACAGCGCGGGCTGGAAGGTCGCCACGGAGTGCCCGACGATCAGCGGCTACGGCCGCGTCGCGCTCGCCCAGGCGGGGACCGTGACCGTGCTCGCCGCGCGCGACGGCAAGGGCCTCGTCCGGCTGTCGGCCGGTTCGGGGCGCCCGGGCCCCTGGCTGGACGAAGGCGTTCCGCACCGTGGCACGGCCGGGATGGTCCAGGACGCCAAGGGCCGCACGGTCGCCGTCGTCCTCGGCATGGACGGCAGGCTCAGCAGCGCCCGGCACACGGGCTCGGGGAAGTCCGGGTTCACGGACTGGCTGTCGCACGACGGCACGGCCCAGGCGGACCTGGAGTCGTAGTCCCCACAGGGGAGTTCACCGCCCCATGAGGCGGGACCGCCGCCCTTCCCCGCATCGCGGGCGAAGGGCGGCGGCAGGTGCGGCTAGGCGCCCTGGTGGGCCCGCAGCCGGTCGGCCATCAGGGTGTTGACCGCCTTCTGGTGCGAGGCCAGGTAGAAGTGGCCGCCCGGGAAGACATGGAAGTCGAACGGGCCCTCGGTGTGCCCGGCCCACGCCCGGGCCTCCTCCAGGGTCACCTTGGGGTCGTCGTCCCCGGTCATCGCGGTCACCGGGCAGCGCAGCGGCTCGCCCGGCTCGTAGGTGTAGGTCTCCGCGGCGTGGTAGTCGGCACGGATCGCCGGGAGGACCATGCGCAGGATCTCGTCGTCGCCGAGGAGCTCCGAGTCGGTGCCGCTCAGCTTCTTCAGCTCGGCGATCACGCCGTTGTCGTCCTGCTGGTGCACGGTCTCGTGCCGGCGCCTGGACGGTGCGCGGCGGGCGGAGGCGAAGAGCCCGGCGAGGACGATGCCCTTCTCCCGCTCGAAACGGCGGGCGACCTCGAAGGCCAGCGTGGCGCCCATGCTGTGCCCGAACAGCGCCAGCGGCCGGTCGGCCCACGGCAGCAGCGCGGCGAACACCCGGTCGGCGAGGTCGGGGATGTTGTCTATGAGCGGCTCCGCGCGGCGGTCCTGGCGGCCGGGGTACTGCAGGCACAGCACGTCGACGGAGTCCGGCATGGCCTGCGACACGGGGAAGTAGAAGCTCGCCGAGCCACCGGCGTGCGGCAGGCAGACCAGCCGGGCGGCGGCGTCCGGGCGCGGGTGGAACCTGCGGACCCACAGGCCGTTGTCCTCGGTGTTGTCGATCACGGGTCGGTCGTTCCTTCCAACGAAAAATCGGCATACGGAACACACTTGATCAAAAGTGACGAACAGCCGTGTGCGGCAGGGCCCTTGCCGGGGCCCCGCCGCACACCGTCACTTCGCCACTTTATGGGGCCGTGACGCCCTGTTCGCTGTTCCGACGGCCTCGCGCTCAGCGGATCGGCATGCCCGAGATCGTCCGCGCGATGACCAGGCGCTGAATCTCGCTCGTGCCCTCGAATATCGTGTAAATGGCGGCATCCCGGTGCATGCGCTCCACCGGATACTCCCGGGTGTAGCCGTTGCCGCCGAGGATCTGCATCGCCTGGGCCGTCACGGTCTTCGCCGTCTCGCCCGCGAAGAGCTTCGACATCGACCCCTCCGCCGCCGTGAAGGGCCTGCCCGCGGTGGCCATCCAGGACGCGCGCCAGACCAGGAGGCGGGCGGCGTCCACCCGGGTGCGCATGTCGGCCAACTGGAAGGCGATGCCCTGGTTGTCGATGATGGGGCGGCCGAACTGAACGCGCGTCTTGGCGTATTCGAGCGCCACCTCGTACGCGGCGCGGGCGATGCCGACCGCCTGGGCGCCGACCGCCGGGCGGGACGCCTCGAAGGTGGCCATCGCGGCGTTCGGCGAACCCGCGCCGCGCTCCCCCGCCGCCCGCTCGCGCGCCCGGGCCAGCCGCTCGTCCAGCTTCTCCTTGCCACCGAGCAGGCAGTGACCGGGAATGCGGACGCCGTCGAGGACGACCTCGGCGGTGTGGGAGGCGCGGATGCCGTGCTTCTTGAACTTCTGGCCCTGGGAGAGCCCGGGGGTGCCCGGCGGGACGATGAAGGAGGCGTGGCCGCGCGAGCCCAGCTCCGGGTCGACCACGGCGACGACGACGTGGACATTGGCGATGCCGCCGTTGGTCGCCCAGGTCTTGGTGCCGTTGATCACCCATTCGTCCTTGGCCTCGTCGTAGACGGCGCGGGTGCGCATGGCCGAGACGTCCGAGCCGGCGTCGGGCTCGGAGGAGCAGAAGGCGGCCACCTTCACATCGGCCGCGTCGCCGTACATCTGTGGCACCCAGGTGCCCACCTGCTCCTCGGTGCCGTTGGTGAGCACGCCGATCGCGGCGAGGCCGGTGCCCGCGATGGCGAGCCCGAGGCCGGCGTCGCCCCAGAAGAGCTCCTCCAGGGTCATGGGCACGCCGAGGCCGGTGGGGTCGAAGAACTGCTGGGCGTAGAAGTCGAGGGAATAGAGCCCGATCTTGGCCGCCTCCTGGACGACCGGCCAGGGGAACTCCTCGCGCTCGTCCCACTCCGCGGCGGCCGGGCGCATCACGTCGACCGCGAAGCCATGGATCCAGTCACGAATGCCCCGCTGGTCCTCGTCGAGCTCCATCATGAACTGCGTCACGACCCCTCCAACTCGTCATTACTCGCGGTAACATGAGTATGTTACCCGCGAGTAGAGGTGTCAACTGCCCGGCCTCCCGGATTCGCTGAGTGGGCTTGGTGTTACGTTGCGCAGGCGTTACCGGAACACAGGGGCGGGGAGGCAGGTCCTATGGAAACCAGTCAGCGGGACGATCAGCAGCGGGCCGCGGAGCGACGGCGCAGAGAACTGCTGGAGGCCGCGGACCGGGTGGTGCTGCGGGACGGACCGGGGGCGTCGATGAACGCCATCGCGGCCGAGGCGGGCATCACCAAGCCCATCCTCTACCGGCACTTCGGCGACAAGGGCGGCCTCTACCGCGCCCTGGCCGTACGGCACACGGACGCGCTGCTCGCGGGGCTGCGCGCCGCGCTCGACGCCCCGGCGGCCACCCGGCGCGAGCGCGTCGAGGCGACGCTCGACACCTACCTCGCGGCCATAGAGGCACGGCCGCAGGTCTACCGCTTCCTGATGCACCCCGCCGACGAGGGCCACCCCTCCGACCAGGGCGAGCAGGGCTTCGACGTGGGCCGGCACTCCGCCCCGCTGCTGCGCCGGCTCGGCGAGGAGCTGGCCCAGGTGATAGCCGAGCGCGTCGACCTCGGGCCGGGCAGCGACGAGCTGGCGCGCGCGTGGGGGCACGGCATCGTCGGCATGATGCACGCGGCGGGTGACTGGTGGCTGCGCGAACGGCCGTTCCCTCGGGCGCACCTGGTGCGCCACCTCGCGGATCTGCTGTGGGGCCGGCTCGCGGCGGCGGGCGACCTGGAGGGCGGGCCGGGGTTCTGACCGGGGCTCAGCCCATGGACGGGCTTGATCTGGCATCCACATCGGCCAGGTTGAGCCCGTGGGGGCACCTCCCAGCGGTAGCTGGGGGAGGAAACGGACCCGCACCCGGAAAACAACGCCCCGCTCAGGCCGCCCAAGGCGCCCTCCGGGCAGCCCGCAGTGCCCGGTAGCGGCGCAGGCCGGTGAGGTGGTCGAGGTAGAGGCCGCCGTCGAGGTGGTCGCACTCGTGCTGGAGGCACCGGGCGAAGAACCCGGTGCCGCGCGCGTGGACCGGTGCCCCGTCCGCGGTGAACCCCTCCACCTCGGCGTGGTCGAAGCGCGGGGTGCCCGCCTCGATGCCGGGCACGGACAGACAGCCCTCGGGCCCGCGGACCGTGACGCCGTCGGCCACCACCAGCCGGGGGTTGACGAGGTGCCCGAGGTGACGGCGGTCCTCGTCGTCCGGGCAGTCGTAGACGAAGACCCGCAGCGGGACGCCGATCTGGTTGGCGGCCAGGCCCACGCCCTCGGCCGCGTACATCGTGGCGAACATGTCCTCGACAAGTTTCGCGAGGTCGGGACCGAAGTCCGTGACCTCCTCGCACGGTGCGCCGAGACCCCGGTCGCCGAGCAGCCGCATGGGCCGCACCTGTCCTGTACTGCCGGGAATCGAGCCTGTTCGCATGGGGTCAAGCGTACGTTCCAGGGGCTCTGGGTTCGGGCCCGCGGCCGGATCTCGATAGGCTGAGCCCCGACCGAAGCCTCCTGGCTGGCGATTCGGCGCGGAGGGGGCGTTCCACCGGCGGACCAGGGACAGGCAGCGGCGCCGGATGCAAGGAGGATCTAGGACGATGGCAGGCAACACGGGGCCGCTGTCGCCGCGGGCCAAGCTGGCCGTGACGGCGGGCAAGGCTGCTGCGGCAGTGTCGCGAGCCGCGGGCCGCGGCAGCGGATCGGTGATCGGCGGCAAGGTCGCGCTCAAGCTCGACCCCGATCTGCTGGCCCGGCTGGCGACCCACCTGGACGTGGTCCTGGTGTCCGCCACCAACGGCAAGACGACCACGACCCGGCTGATCGCCGAGGCGCTGCGGGCCAGCGGCCCGGTGGTCTCCAACGCGCTGGGCGCGAACATGCCGGCAGGCATCACCTCCGCCCTCGCGGGCGGCTCGGACGCGCGCTACGGCGTGATCGAGGTGGACGAGAAGTACCTGGCGGGAGTCGCCCGGGATGTCTCGCCCAAGGCCATAGCGCTGCTGAACCTCTCGCGCGACCAGCTCGACCGGGCCGCGGAGACGCGCATGCTCGCCGAGAAGTGGCGCGAGGGGCTGGCGGGCACGAAGGCCGTGGTGATCGCGAACGCCGACGACCCGCTGATCGTATGGGCCGCCTCCTCCTCGCCGAACGTGGTGTGGGTGGCGGCCGGCCAGGAGTGGAAGGACGACGCCTGGTCGTGCCCGTCGTGCGGTGGCGTGATGCAGCGCCCCGGCGACGACTGGTTCTGCGGCGAGTGCGGTTTCCGCCGGCCGACGCCGAGCTGGGCGCTGTCGGGTGACTACGTCCTCGACCCGCACGGCAGCGCGTGGCCGATCCACCTCCAGCTGCCGGGCCGGGCCAACAAGGCGAACGCCACCACGTCGGCGGCCGTCGCGGCCACCTTCGGGGTGCCGCCGCAGGTCGCGCTGGAGCGGATGTACCAGGTGCAGGCGGTCGCGGGCCGGTTCGACGTGGTGTCGTTCCTGGGCCGTGACGTCCGGCTGCTGCTGGCGAAGAACCCGGCCGGCTGGCTGGAGACCTTCTCCCTCATCGACGGACCGCCGGCCCCGGTGATCCTCGGCGTGAACGCGCGCGGCGCGGACGGCACCGACACCTCGTGGCTGTGGGACGTCGACTACACCCGCCTCGCCGGGCACCCGATCTTCGTGATCGGCGACCGCAAGCTCGACCTCGCGGTGCGGCTCGAGGTCGCGGGCCTGGACTTCCGGGTCTGCGAGACCGTCGACGAGGCCGTGCAGTCCGCGCCGCCCGGCAGGATCGAGCTGATCGCGAACTACACGGCGTTCCAGGACGTGCGCCGTCGCGTCGGCAACTGAAGACCCCACAAGCACTGAAGGATTGTGAGCATGAGCCAGAACAGTCTGCGTGTGGTGTGGGTCTACCCCGACCTGCTCAGCACCTACGGCGACCAGGGCAACGCCCTGGTCCTGGAGCGGCGCGCGCGCCAGCGCCGCCTGGACGTCCAGCGGGTGGACATCCGCTCCGACCAGCCCATCCCGACCTCGGGCGACATCTACCTGATCGGCGGCGGCGAGGACCGTCCGCAGCGGCTGGCGGCCGAGCGGCTGCGCCGTGACGGCGGCCTGAACCGGGCCGTGGCCAACGGCGCGATCGTCTTCTCGGTGTGCGCCGGCTACCAGATCCTGGGCCACGAGTTCATCAACGACCTGGGCCAGCGCGAGCAGGGCCTGGGGCTGCTGGACGTCGTGAGCACCCGTGGCGACGGCGACCGGTGCGTCGGTGACGTACTGGCCGACATCGACGAGCGGCTGGGCCTGCCCCCGCTGACCGGCTTCGAGAACCACCAGGGCATCACCCATGTCGGCCGCAACGCGCGTCCCTTCGCGCGGACCCGGGTCGGCAGGGGCAACGGCACGGGCGACGGCACCGAGGGCGCGTACAACGACACCGTCTTCGGTACGTACATGCACGGTCCGGTCATGGCCCGCAACCCGCACATCGCGGACATGCTGATCAAGCTGGCGCTGGACGTCAACGCCCTGCCGCCGGTCGACGACCGCTGGTACGAGGCGCTGCGCGACGAGCGGATCGCGGCGGCGACCCAGCCCGCGTAGCGCGGCACGGGCCGTCCGGCCCGTATGACGGACGGTTGTGTTCCCCGCCACCCACCGCTTGTAGGGTGGCGGGGATCCAGCCGGACGACGGGGTCCGGTCTCCGGCCCCTGTTGTGAAGGTTCGCTGTCATGCGCATTGGTGTACTCACCTCCGGTGGCGACTGCCCCGGTCTGAACGCCGTCATCAGGTCCGTCGTGCACCGCGCCGTGGTCGACCACGGCGACGAGGTCATCGGTTTCCACGACGGCTGGCGGGGGCTGCTGGAGGCCGACTACCGCAAGCTCGACCTGGACTCCGTGGCGGGCATCCTCGCCACCGGCGGCACGCTCCTGGGCTCGTCGCGGGTGCAGCCCGCGCAGCTGCGGGACGGGGTCGAGCGGGCCAAGGGCCACGTCGCCGACCTCGGTCTCGACGTCGTCATCCCGATCGGCGGCGAGGGCACGCTCAAGGCGGCGCGGCTGCTGTCGGACGCCGGGCTGCCCGTCGTGGGCGTCCCGAAGACCATCGACAACGACATCGCCTCGACCGATGTGACCTTCGGCTTCGACACGGCCGTGGGCGTCGCCACGGACGCCCTGGACCGGCTGAAGACGACCGCCGAGTCGCACCAGCGCGTGCTGATCGTCGAGGTCATGGGCCGCCACACGGGGTGGATCGCCCTGCACTCGGGCATGGCCGCGGGCGCGCACGCCATCGTCGTACCGGAGCGGCCCTTCGACATCGACGAGCTAACCGAGGTCGTCGGCCGCCGCTTCGAGGACGGCAAGCGCTTCGCGATCGTGGTGGTCGCCGAGGGCGCCAAGCCGCGCGAGGGCTCGATGGCCTTCGAGATCGGCGCCACGGACGTCTACGGCCACGAGCGCTTCGCGGGCGTGGCCCGGCAGCTCGCCGGTGAGCTGGAGCGGCGCCTGGGCAAGGAGGCCCGCCCGGTGATACTCGGCCATGTGCAGCGCGGCGGTACGCCCACGGCGTACGACCGGGTGCTCGCGACGCGGTTCGGCTGGCACGCGGTGGAGGCCGCGCACCAGCGGGCGTTCGGGATGATGACGGCGCTGCGCGGCACGGACATCACGCTGGTGCCGCTGGCGGAAGCGGTCGAACGGCTCAAGACGGTGCCGCACGAGCGGTACGCGGAAGTGGAGTGCGTGCTCTAGCCGCTCCCGGCGGCCACCGTCGCAAAGCGCGCCCCCGCCCGGAGCTCCGGCCGGGAGCGCCTCTAGTCTTGACGAGGCGCATTGGTGCGAAATGGGAGAGAGCGGATGGATCACAGCGGGCACGGCATGATGATGGACATGCCGCCGTTCACGCTGGGACGGGGGTTGCAGTACAGCAGCGAACCCTTCTTCTTGATCGGCTGCCTGCTGGCGCTGGGACTGTACGGCTGGGGCGTGGTCCGGCTGCGACGGCGGGGCGACGCCTGGCCGGTGGGCCGGATCGTGGCGTTCGTGGCCGGCGTGCTGACGGTGGCGCTGGTGATGTGCACCAAGCTGAACGACTACGGCATGGTCATGTTCAGCGTGCACATGGTGCAGCACATGGTGATCAGCATGCTCTCGCCGATCCTGCTGCTGCTCGGCGCGCCGGTGACGCTGACGCTGCGGGCGCTGCCCACGGCCGGGCGGGGCCGCAAGGGGCCCCGCGAGCTGCTGGTGTCGCTGCTGCACAGCCGCTACATGCGGATCATCACGCACCCGGCGTTCACGATCCCGCTGTTCATCGCGAGCCTCTACGCGCTCTACTTCACCCCGCTCTTCGACTTCCTGATGGAGTCGAAGACCGGGCACATCGCGATGATGGTGCACTTCCTCGCGGTCGGCCTGGTGTTCTTCTGGCCGATCATGGGCGTGGACCCGGGGCCGCACCGGCCGGGCTATGTGATGCGGATGCTGGAGCTGTTCGCGGGCATGCCGTTCCACGCGTTCTTCGGCATCGCGCTGATGATGGCGTCGGAGCCGATGATCGGCACGTACATGCACCCCCCGGCGTCGCTGGGCATCGACCCGCTGGAGGACCAGCAGGCCGGCGGCGGCATCGCCTGGGCGTTCAGCGAGATCCCCTCGGTCGTGGTGCTGCTGGCCCTCGTCCTCCAGTGGTACCGCTCGGAGCAGCGGCAGGCCCGGCGCTTCGACCGGGCCGCGGACCGCGACGGCGACAAGGAGCTGACGGCCTACAACGCGTACCTGGCGTCGCTCCAGAGCCGCGGGCAGTAGGCACAGCCGTAGCGGCAGGGGCCGCGGCCGGGAGACGATGGTCTCCTGGCCGCGGCCCTTTTCCGTTCTTCCACGCATCCGGGCCGCCGTGAGGAGGTACGGGCATGCCCGGATCGACGAAGGCGATGGCGGGGCTGACGGTGGGCACGCTCGTCGTCGTGACCGCGTACACGGTGACGATCGGCAGCGACGGCTGGCTGTGGTTCACATGGGTGTTGCTGGGGCTGCTGACGATAGGGGCGTCGGCGGCCAGGAGAACGTGAGGGGGCGGGCGGCCCGGTCAGAAGCGGAAGACGGGGCCCGTCGCCACATCGAGGGCGCACGCGTTGGGGTACGTCTTGTGCCAGACGATCGGGCGCCCGTTCCAGTCGCCTTCGGCCGTCGCGGTGACCGGGTCGTACTCCCGCGTGCAGAGGTGGTTCTCACCGGCCACCTCGCCCGGCTCCCCCTGTGCCCGGCGCAGCGCCGCGCAGGCCTCCGGCCCGTGCGGGTGGTGCCCGCCCGCCTCCGGGCAGGTGAGCTGGAGCCCGCGGGTCCAGGTGTTCTGGGCACCGGACACGGTCAGGAAGAGCCGTCCGTGTTCGGATTCGCCGGCGGCCGCGGGGGGCGCGGCGAGGGCGAGCAGGGCGGCGGCGCTCGCCGCGGCTGCCGTGGCGGCGGTACGTACGGACATTTCGGTGCCTCCTGGGGCGCGGGGGTGCCCGGAGCAAGCTCATCGCGCGCGGGAGCCGCGACGCAAGCGACCGCACCGGACGGTCGTCCGACCGGCGGCACACCGTCACCCACCCGGCCGTGCCGCGGTGCCGCACGGAATCCCCTCCGCCGCGACAGAGGATAGCGCCGTCGCGGGCGGCTTCCGGCCCCGGGAACGGCCTTGCCCCGGTCCGCGGAGGACCGGGGCAAGGTGTGCTGCGAGAGGCGTGAGCCCGGGGTCACTTCCCCGTCGTGGGCTCCGGAATGGCGTGCGGGGCGCACGTCACGTCCTTGGCGTCGGCCTTGCCCTCGAGGAGGTAGGCGTCGACGCGTGAGTTGATGCAGGGGTTGACGAGCCCCGTGACGCCGTGGGAACCGGCGCCCTGCTCCGTGATCAGGCGCGAGCCCTTGAAGCGCTTGTGGAGCTCGACCGCGCCCGCGTACGGGGTGGCGGCGTCACGCGTGCTCTGGACGATGAGCGTCTGCGGCAGACCCTTGTGGGTGGCGACCTCGACGGGCGTGCCCTGGGGGCCCTTCCAGGTGGCGCAGGGCAGGTTCATCCAGGCGTTGGCCCACGTCATGAAGGGGGCCTTCTTGGCGACGCGGGTGTTGTCGCGGTCCCACTTCTTCCAGCTGGTGGGCCACTTGGCGTCGGCGCACTCCACCGCGGTGTAGACGGCGTTGCCGTTCTCCTTGGCGATGTTGCCCGCCTTGTCGGCCAGGTCCGGGCCGGCCGCGGCGACCAGCGGCTTGCTGTCACCGGCGACATACTTGCTCCAGGCGTCGGCGACCGGGACCCACGAGGAGTCGTAGTACGCGGCGCTCTGGAAGAAGTTGATGAGCTCGGCCGGGCCGACGACACCGCCGATGGGGCTCTTCTTGGCGGTGGCCCGGATCTTCTCCCAGCCCTGCTGGACCTTGGCCTGGGTGGTGCCGAGGTGGAAGACGGAGTCGTGCTGGGCGACCCACGCCTCCCAGTCCTTGAAGCGGCCCTCGAAGGCGACATCCTGCTCCAGGTTGGCCTGGTACCAGATGTTCTCCTGCGCCGGGTTGACGACGCTGTCGACGATCAGGCGGCGGACGTGGTCCGGGAAGAGCGTGCCGTAGACGGCGCCGAGGTAGGTGCCGTAGGAGACGCCCAGGTAGTTGAGCTTCTTCTCGCCGAGGGCGGCGCGCACGACGTCGACGTCACGGGCGGTGTTCGCCGTCGTGAGGTACGGGAGGAGGTCACCGCTGCGCTCGGCGCAGCCGTCCGCGTACTGGCGGGCGAGCTTGCGCTGGGCGAGCTTGTCGGCCTCGTTGGAGGGCACCGGGTCGGCCTTGGGGGCCGCCACGAAATTCTGCGGGTCGATGCAGGAGATCGGGGCGGAGTGGCCCACACCGCGCGGGTCGAAGCCGACGAAGTCGTACGCCTTGGCGGTCTTGGTCCACAGCGGGCTCTTGGTCGTGATCCGCTTGGGGAACCGCATGCCGGAGCCGCCGGGGCCGCCCGGGTTGTAGACCAGTGAGCCCTGGCGCTCGGCGGCGCTGCCGGTGGAGCGGGCGCGGTCCACGGCGATCTTGATGGTGCGGCCGTTGGGCTTGCGGTAGTCCACGGGAACCGTGACGAAACCGCACTCGATCGGCTTCTCCAGGGCCCAATCGGCAGGACAGTCCTGCCACTTGATGCCCGTCTTCGCCGCCTTCGCGGCGGCGACCTGCACACCGTGCGCCTCGGCGGCGCCGCCCGGCACGGGCTCGCCCGCGCTGGCGGCCGGGGCGGTCAGGAACCCGGCCACCAGCGCGCCGGTCACCGCAGTGCCGGCCGCGCCGAGTATTGATGTAGGTCTCACGTAGGAATCCCCCTGCTGATGCGCCGCTTGGCGCGGTGATGATCGCAATACTGCTGCTCGGATCCTTCCGTCTCCCATGCCATAAAGGACAGGTTGTGCAGGGGTTTCTTTACTAATCCGTAAGAATGAAGACACAAAAGATGCCACATGTGGCGACGTTCGCCCCTCGGCGCCTCAAATCGCCTGGATGGCTCCATCTGCCGTCAAGTCGCCTGATTCCAGTGCTTTTCTGAGCTGGAGGCCGTCCGGGGCGACGGCGCTCACCACGGCGGCCGGACCGGCGAGCGGCGCGAGGACGGCCGTCGCCCCGAGCACGCGCGGTGCCACCGGGGCGTCCTCGAAGGCCGGGTCGACGACGAGGAGTTGACCCACGGCCCGGTGCCCGCCCAGCACCGCGCCGCCGTCCCAGCCGGGCGCCCCGGGTCCATAGCAGAGCTCCTGGTCGAAGAGCGGGCGGCCGTCGCGGTGGACCGTCAGCCGGGCGCTCAGCCGGCCGGGCGGCTCACCCGCGCGGCCGAGGATCTGCTCCTCGCGGAGCACCAGCCGCGCGGTCGGCGCGAGTTCGACGCGGGTGGTGCTCCGCAGGTCGCTGCCCCGCGCGGAGATCAGCGGCTCGGGCAGCCAGTGCAGCGTGGCCCCGTCGCCGACCCGGATCCGGGTGTCGTACGTGGCCGGTGCGCCCGTACGGCCGGGCAGCGCGATGGTCGCCGCCGTGGTGGAGAAGCGCAGGGCGGCGCCGTCCTCGACCTCGGCGGTGAGGGTGAGCCGGTCGCCGCCGAGGGGCGCGCTCATCGCGCCGACGAGGGCGACCCGCGCCCCGGGCCCGTACGCCCGCAGCCTGCGCAGCGCGAACGGGCCGGCGCCGTCGAGGACGGGCAGGGCCGTGCCGCCCCTGCCGTCGGGGGCGGCGACGATCCGGGCGGTGGCGCGGATCCCCGACGCGGGCTCGGGCCGTGCGGGTGCGGTGGTCATCGGGGGCCGGCGGTCCAGGCGGCGAGCTGCGCGCGCACCCAGTCGGCGACGGGCCCGACGCCGCCCTCGGTGGCGAGCGAGGTGAACGCGACGGGGAGGTCGCCGCGCTGAGCCTTCGCGTCGCGGGCCATGCCCTCCAGGTCGGCGCCGACATAGGGGGCGAGGTCGGTCTTGTTGACGACGAGCAGGTCGGCGGTGGTGACACCGGGGCCGCCCTTGCGCGGGATGTCGTCGCCGCCCGCGACGTCGATGACGAAGATCTGCGCGTCGACGAGCCCCTTGGAGAAGGTGGCGGTGAGGTTGTCGCCGCCGGACTCGACGAGGATCAGATCCAGCGGCCCGACCGCCTCCTCAAGATCCTCGACGGCTTCGAGGTTGGCGGAGATGTCGTCCCGGATCGCGGTGTGCGGGCAGGCTCCGGTCTCGACGGCCGTGATGCGCTCGGGCGGCAGCACGGCGTTGCGGAGCAGGAATTCGGCGTCCTCGCGGGTGTAGATGTCGTTGGTGACGACGGCGATGGAAAGCCGGTCGCGCAGCTCGCGGCAGAGCGCGGCGACGGTCGCGGTCTTACCGGAACCGACAGGTCCGCCGAGCCCTATGCGCAGGGCGCGGCGCGAGCCGTCGCCGCGGAGCGGGTGGGCGGCGCTGTAGGTGTGGCGGTGGGGGTAGGCGTCGGGGTGGTCGAGGTGCATTTTCCCTCCCGGGATGTCAGTGGTCGTCGTGTGGGTCGGCTTTGCCGGACGGGCTGAATATGCGCACCCCGGGGGTCTGGGGCGGAGCCCCCAGTTTCGGGAAGGGGCGGGATTGGGGAAAAGTCCCCCTACGTCGCGAACAGCCGCACAGGCCACGCCGCATGCACCTCCGCCGTGATGTCGAGCAAGGGCGCGGAACAAGCAGGCAGGGCGTCCACGCCCCCGCGCGCCGCGTCGGCCGCGCGTGCCGCGACCGCGTCCAGCTCCGGTGTCAGCCGCGCGAGGACACCCGTCGCGTCGAACGGATCGAGGCTGAGCAGGCGTACGACCGCCGTCGCGGGACCGCTGACCGACTCGTAGACGGCGGCGTACGCGGCGTCCAGCGGGGTGAGCCCGGCGGTGCGGGCGGCCAGTCCGAGGACGACGGGCTGGTGGGCGCCGCGCGGGCGGGCCGCCGCGAGGGCGTCCAGTTCGGGCGAGGGCCACGTGGCCCGTACGGCGCGGGTCAGCTGCCGTCCGAGCCGGCGCGCGGCGGCGCGCAGGGCGGGTGAGGGGGTCCGGGCGTCGGCGGCCTCGTCGAGCGCGAGCGGGTCGAGGCCCGCGGCCGCCGCGGCGGCGAGCCCGGCCGCGGTGAGCCCCGCGGTGTGCAGTCGCCCCCGGCAGAACGCCTCCAGGGTGGCCGCGTCCCGGACCCGGCCGGCCTTGACGGCGGCCTCGGCCCCGCCGGAGTGCGCATGGCCTCCGGCGGGGAACCGTCCGTCGGCGAGGACGAGCAGCGCGGCCCGCGAGGCAGCGGGCGGTATCGCCTCCCCCGCCGTCATCAGAAGAGGAAGTAGCGCTGTGCCATGGGCAGTTCCGCCACCGGCTGGGGTTCGATCACCGTGCCGTCGACCGTGACCGTGAACGTGTCGGGGTCGACCTCCACATGGGGGCGGGCGTCGTTGTTGCGCATGTCCGCCTTGGTGATGCCGCGAGTGCTGCGGATCGGGGTGAAGCGCTTGCCGAGCCCGAGCCGCTCGGGGAGCCCGTCGTCGAGGGCCCACTGGGTGACGAAGTTCAGGGAGTTGGCGGCGGGGGCCCGGCCGGTGGCGCCGAACATGGGGCGCGGGAGGATCGGCTGCGGTGTGGGGATGGACGCGTTCGCGTCGCCCATCTGCGCGTACGCGATCTGTCCGCCCTTGATGACGAGCAGCGGCTTGACGCCGAAGAACGCGGGTTCCCACAGGACGAGGTCGGCGAGCTTGCCGGTCTCGACGGAGCCGATCTCGTGGTCGAGGCCCTGCGCGACGGCCGGGTTGATGGTGTATTTGGCGACATAGCGCCGGGCCCGCCGGTTGTCGGCGGCACCGTCGCCCGGCAGGGCGCCGCGCCGCCGCTTCATCACGTGCGCCGTCTGCCAGGTGCGCAGCACCACCTCGCCGACGCGGCCCATCGCCTGGGAGTCGGAGGAGATGATGGAGATGGCGCCCAGGTCGTGCAGGACGTCCTCGGCGGCGATGGTGCCGGGCCGGATCCGGGACTCGGCGAAGGCGAGGTCCTCGGGCACGGCGGGGTTGAGGTGGTGACAGACCATCAGCATGTCGAGGTGTTCGTCGACGGTGTTGACGGTGTGCGGGCGGGTGGGGTTGGTGGAGCTGGGGAGGACGTTGGCCTCGGAGACGACGGTGATGATGTCGGGTGCGTGCCCGCCGCCCGCGCCCTCCGTGTGGTACGCGTGGAGGGTGCGCCCGGCGATCGCGGCGAGAGTGTCGCCGACGAACCCCGCCTCGTTGAGCGTGTCGGTGTGGATGGCGAGCTGGGCGCCGCTCTCCTCACAGACGGACAGGCAGGCGTCGATGACGGCGGGGGTGGCGCCCCAGTCCTCGTGGATCTTGAATCCGACGGCTCCGGCGCGCAGTTGGGCGCGCATCGAGTCGTAGGAGACGGTGTTGCCCTTGCCGAGGAGGCCGATGTTCAGCGGGTATCCCTCCATCGCCTCGAACATCCGGGCGAGGTGCCAGGAGCCGGGGGTGATGGTGGTGGCCTTGCTGCCCTCGGCCGGGCCCGTGCCGCCGCCGACGAGCGTGGTGACGCCGGAGGCGAGCGCCTCGTCGGCGATCTGCGGGCAGATGAAGTGGACGTGGGCGTCGACGGCCCCGGCGGTGAGGATCTTGCCGTTGCCCGCGATGATCTCCGTCTCGGGGCCGATGACGAGATCGGGGTGGACGCCGTCCATGGTGTCGGGGTTGCCGGCCTTGCCGATGCCGGTGATGCGGCCGTCGCGGATGCCGATGTCGGCCTTGACGATGCCCCAGTGGTCGAGGACGACGGCGCCGGTGATGACGGTGTCGGGGGCGCCGTCGGCGCGGGTGGCGCGGGACTGGCCCATGGACTCGCGGATGACCTTGCCGCCGCCGAAGACCGCTTCGTCCCCTGCGTGGCCGGGGCCGCCGCTGCGGTCCTCCTCGATCTCGACGAGGAGGTCGGTGTCGGCGAGGCGGATGCGGTCACCCGCGGTGGGGCCGAACAGGTCGGCGTACGCGGCCCTGCTGAGTTCAGTCATCCAGCGGCCCTCCGCACTCGCCGCGCAGCCCCTCGACGATGCGCTTGCCGCCGATCGGCACCAGGGCGACCTCGACGGGGATGCCGGGCTCGAAGCGCACGGCGGTGCCCGCGGCGATGTCGAGCCGCTTGCCGCGGGCGGCGGCGCGGTCGAAGTCGAGGCCGGGGTTGGCCTCGGCGAAGTGGTAGTGCGAGCCGACCTGTACGGGCCGGTCGGCGGCGTTGAGCACGGTGACGCGGGTGCGATGGAGCCCCTGGTTGAGGGCGACGGGCGCGTCGGCGAGGAGGATCTCTCCGGGTATCACGTTGGGCACTTCCCCTCAGCCGATGGGTTCGTGGACGGTGACGAGCTTGGTGCCGTCCGGGAAGGTGGCCTCCACCTGGACCTCGCGGATCATCTCGGGGATGCCCGTCATCACCTCGGAGCGGCCGATCACCTTGCGCCCGGAGGACATCAGCTCGGCGACGGTCCGGCCGTCGCGGGCGCCTTCGAGGACATGAACGGTTATCAGGGCCACCGCCTCGGGGTGGTTGAGCAGCAGCCCACGGGCCCGGCGCTTCTCGGCTACGTCGGCGGCCACATGGAGAAGCAGGCGTTCCTGCTCATGCGGGGAGAGTTGCATGCGTCCACCTCACTGACGAACCAGGCCCCCTAGCGGAACCCAATGGGGGCACACAAGAGTTCTACACACTGTTGACCTGGGCTTCTTCATCGGACAGCCAGGGATTGCAGATTAGAGCGGAACCTTTTCCAACGCGTTAACTGACTCTTTGCGCATCCATGGCCAGGGGTGAGGGCGCGGGTCCCGACGGCCGGGCGGACCCGGCGGTCAGGGCCAAGGGTTCGTGCAGCTGCCGTCTGCACCTACGGGATCTCCTGGGCCGGATCACTCCGCTCCTCCCGCACGACACGTACGGCAGGCTACGGGCACCGCAGACCGCGCCCGTCGCCGGCGCCGGGCCGCCGAAGTCCCTCGCAGCCGTGTTCGAGGGCGGCGGCCGGGAGTTACTCGGGGGCACCCTGGCGCGCGCGATGCCGGTCCCGGCGGGGGCGCGGCGGGCGCGTCGGGGCGCGGTCCCGCTCACACTCCCGCCCACACCCATGGATCACGGGTCGGCGGGCGAATAAACACCGCTCCCCCAGACGCCGGACGGTGTCGTAGACGGCGCGCGGTGATCGATTTCAACCGGGCACGCACGCCGCGCCGGAGCGGTGCCGACGGGCCCCAGGCCAGGGGCTCAACAGGGTTTTCCCGAACCGGACAATCCCCGTCGTGTCCAGCGGAATTGCCCGGGAGTGAGCAGCCTCACATACCTCTGGTTCCGCTCGGAATCCGTACCTGGGCTGCGCCAAGATCCCGTCGACGACAAGACCCCGCCATCCCGGCGGGGCGGTCCAGGCGGACGCCGAACCCCGCCGCTGTCTGGATGCCGGGTCGACCGAACGCACCGGTGGGGATGGAGGACCCGAGCACGGTGGGACGACCAAGAGTAGTGCGGTCGGCCCTTGGGGTGAAGCCGTTGACACGGCCGGGCATTCTTCGCCTGCCCGAACCCGACAGGTCATCCTTCACAGGCGGCTGACGAAGGGTTGGCACATGGGCGCGCACAAACGTCCGTCAATGATGTCCAGGGCCGGCGCAGCCTCGGCCCTCACGCTCGCCGCCGTCGGTGCCACGGTGCTGGTGCCGGGCGGCGCGACGGGGGCAGAGGCATCGACCGTCGCCACCAACGCACTGCACATCGCGGCCTCGAAACAGGGCTCCCCCTACCAGTGGGGTGCGACCGGCCCCTACCGCTTCGACTGCTCGGGCCTGACCCTCTACTCCTTCAAGCGGGCCGGGAAGACCCTGCCCCGCACCGCCGCCGAGCAGTACAACCGGACCACCCACATCTCCCGCGGCGACCGCGAACGAGGGGACCTGGTGTTCTTCGTGTCCGGCCGGGGCGTCTACCACGTGGGCATATACGCGGGTGACGGCAAGATCTGGCACGCGCCCAGGACCGGGGCGGTGGTCCGCCTGGAGCGGATCTGGAGCAACAGCGTCCTCTACGGCCGGGTGGACTGACCGATCCCACGCGCCGCACCGGGCCCCCGCACGGCGTGCGGGGGCCCGGCCCGCGCCTCAGCGCTCGGCGCTGAGGGCGGGCACGGTCCAGGGCAGCGAGATCCACACGGTCTTGCCGCCGTCGGGGTTCGGGGTGAAGAAGAGTCTTCCCCCGCGCTCCGCGGTGAGGCAGCGGATGATGACCATGCCCCGTCCGTTGTCCTGCTGGACGGCGGCGGGCAGTCGGCGGGGGAAGCGCGGGTGGCTGTCCGTGACCCCGATCCGCAACTGCCGGTCGAGTTCGAGCCGGACGTCGACGGTGAAGGTGGGCGACTGGCCGCGGGTGTGCTGCACGGCGTTGGTGGCGAGCTCGGAGACGATCAGCCGTACGGTCTCGGCGGTGTCCGTGTCGCCCGGCAGCCCCCAGTCCGCGAGCACACCGGCCACATAGCGGCGTGCGGTGGAGACCGAGGCGGGGGCGCTCGGCAGAGTGACGGTGGCTTCTTGGTGGTCTGCCATGACGCTGTCCCTTTCCCGCCGGGTACGGACTCCGACGCAATGCGTCGTGAAGTCGAGAGCGTTCCCGGACGGCTCTGAGCGACAGACTGCCACCGAAAACGGTGGTGATGCGGGCGATCCCTCAAGATGTGCATATATCTGTCGCTCGAAGCGGTGAACTCTACGACGACAGACCGGATATGGACGGCACACTGGTCTATTGACGAGAAACACCATGTTCACCACAGGCGGAGGCAGGGCTATGCGAAACGGACCCGCGGTGCGCCGCCGCAAACTCGGCGGGGAGCTGCGCCGCCAGCGCGAACTCGCCAAACTGACCAGCCTGGAGGCCGCGCACGCGGTGGGCTGGCACCAGTCGAAGATCAGCCGGATCGAGACGGGCAGCAGTGGCGTGAAGTCCTCGGACGTTGCGCTCCTGCTGGACGCGTACGGGGTGTCGGACCCCGAACTGCGGGCGCTGCTGGGGGCGCTGTGCGGCGCGGGCACCGCCGATGCGGAGGGCGCCCGCCGGGGCTGGTGGTACGCCTACCGCAATCTGCTGCCCCCGGCCTATCTGGACTTCATCAGCCTGGAATCGGAGGCGTCGCGGTTACGCACGCTGGAGACCACGGTCGTGCCGGGACTCCTCCAGACTCCCGCCTACGCCAGGGCCGTCACCCGGGCGGCGCTCAACGACCCGCCGCCGGAGCAGGTGGAGAAGCTGGTGCGGGTGCGCATGGCGCGGCAGTCGGTGCTCCGCGGCGACCGTCCGCTGGAGCTGTGCGCCGTGCTGGACGAGGCGGTGCTCCGCCATGAGGTAGGCGGACGGGAGGTCATGGCCGGGCAGTTGCGGCACCTGGTGGAAACGGGTTCGCTGCGCCATGTGCGGCTGCATGTACTGCCGTTCTCCAGGAGCGGCCACATTGGCATCACAGGGCCTTTTGTTATTTTCTCATTTCCGCGCATTGCTGATCTGGACGTGGTTGTTCTCGACCATTTGACGAGTAGCCTCTACCTGGAGCGGAAAGAAGACCTCCGGGCGTACGCCGCGGCATTCACCACGTTGCGGGCGCACGCCCTCTCGCACGAGAACTCGCTGGATTTCATCGCCGGGATCAACGGCGGCGCGTAAGGAGGCACCATGTCCGCAATGCCTCGGTACGTACCTTCTCAATCGGCTCTGTGCGGCGCAGTGTGGCGACGCAGCAGCTACAGCACCGGAATGAACAACTGCGTGGAGACGGCCGGCCTGGGCCCGGGGCTCCTGGCCGTGCGCGACTCGAAGAACACCGCCCTGTCCGCCTTGTTGCTCTCCCCCGCCGCCTGGTCCTCCTTCGTCGGAGGACTGTGCGACGGTTCCCTCCGTCCCCTCGACCGCCCCGACGGCGCGACCTGACGTCAGACGGCCGGTGCGGTCCGTACGACCGTGCCGGCCGCCTCCTCGACCTGACGGTCCGACAGGTCCGCGCGGGCGGTCAGCCGCAGCCGCGAGACCCCGTCGGGCACGGACGGCGGCCGGAAGCAGCCGACCGCGAGACCCGCGGTCCTGCAGTCGGCCGCCCAGCGCACCGCCGCCTCGGGGGACGGCGCCCGCACGGACACCACCGCCGCGTCGGGGCGTACGGCTTCGAGACCCGCGGCCGTCACTCTCCGGTGCAGCTCGCGGGCGACGTGGCGGGCGCGGGCCGCGCGCTGCGGCTCGCGGCGCAGCACCCCGAGGCCCGCCAGGGCCGCGCCCACGGCGGCCGGGGCGAGGCCAGTGTCGAAGATGAAGGTCCTGGCGTTGCTGACGAGGTGCCTGATCACCCGGGCGGGGCCGAGGACCGCGCCGCCCTGGCTGCCCAGCGACTTGGACAGGGTGACGGTGGTGACGACGTCGCCCGCGCCCGCCAGCCCCGCCGCGTGCACGGCGCCGCGGCCGCCGTCGCCGAGGACCCCCAGACCGTGCGCGTCGTCCACGAGCAGGGCCGCGCCGTGCGCCCGGCAGGCGTCGGCGAGCGCGGCCAGCGGGGCGGCGTCGCCGTCGACGGAGAAGACGGAGTCGGTGACGGCCAGCGCGCGGCCGCCGTGGGCGTCGAGCGTCTTGCGGACCGCCGCCGGATCGGCGTGCGGGACGACGGCCGTCTCGGCGCGGGCGAGCCGGCAGCCGTCGATGAGCGAGGCGTGGTTGCCCGCGTCGGAGACCACCAGGGTGCCGTTGTCCATCGGCCCGGTGAGCGCGGTGACGGCGGCGAGGTTGGCCGCGTAACCCGAGGAGAACACCAGGGCCGCCTCGAACCCGCAGAACTCGGCCAGTTCCTCCTCCAGCCGGGCGTGCAGCGCGGTGCTGCCGGTGACCAGCCGCGAGCCGGTCGAGCCCGCGCCCCAGCGCAGCGCGGCGTCGGCGGCCGCCCGGGTGACCTCGGGGTGCCGGGTGAGCCCCAGATAGTCGTTGCCCGCCAGGTCGACCAGCGGCGAATCGGCGGGGCGCGGGCGCAGGTCCCGCACCAGACCGGCGGCGAGGCGGCGCTCGTGGTGCCGGTCGATCCAGTCGAACGGGTCCTGGGGCATCGGCCGTCCTTCTCGTTCCGTGGTGCGTCGGTCGCCTGCGGGAGTGCGTGGGCCCGAGGGCCCTGTTTGTATGCAGTGCATAGAACGTAGTCCTCGCCGTGTCCGGGCAGGGTGTGGCAATACACACACCTCAAAAGGCGGCTGTTGTGCGATATCTCCATTGGCCCGGGGCGGTGCGGTGCGTAAGGATCTCCGCCATGGACCTGCTGAACACGCTGGTGGACAAGGGGCTGCGGCGGGAGCTGCCGACCCGTGAAGAGGCGCTCGCCGTACTGGCGACGTCCGACGACGAACTGCTCGATGTGGTGGCTGCCGCGGGCAAGGTGCGCCGCAAGTGGTTCGGGCGCCGGGTGAAGCTCAACTACCTGGTCAACCTCAAGTCCGGGCTCTGCCCGGAGGACTGCTCCTACTGCTCGCAACGGCTCGGTTCCACGACCGGGATCCTCAAGTACACCTGGCTGAAGCCGGAGGAGGCCTCGCAGGCCGCGGCCGCCGGTGTCGCGGGCGGTGCGAAGCGGGTCTGCCTGGTCGCCAGTGGGCGCGGGCCGACGGACCGGGACGTGGACCGGGTCACCAGGACCATCGAGGCGATCAAGGAACAGAACGAGGACGTCGAGGTGTGCGCCTGCCTCGGGCTGCTCTCCGCCGGGCAGGCGGAGCGGCTGCGCGCCGCGGGTGCGGATGCCTACAACCACAACCTGAACACCTCCGAGGCCACGTACGGCGGCATCACCACGACGCACACCTACGCCGACCGCGTGGACACCGTGCAGCAGGCGCAGGCGGCGGGCATGTCCGCCTGCTCCGGGCTGATCGCGGGCATGGGCGAGACCGACGCGGACCTCGTCGACGTGGTGTTCTCGCTGCGCGAGCTGGACCCGGACTCGGTGCCGGTCAACTTCCTCATCCCCTTCGAGGGGACACCGCTGGCGAAGGAGTGGAACCTCACCCCGCAGCGCGCGCTGCGGATCCTGGCCATGGTGCGGTTCGTCTGCCCGGACGTGGAGGTCCGGCTGGCGGGCGGGCGCGAGGTGCACCTGCGGTCGATGCAGCCGCTCGCCCTGCACCTGGCCAACTCCATCTTCCTCGGCGACTACCTGACCAGTGAGGGCCAGGAGGGCAAGACCGACCTGGCGATGATCGAGGACGCGGGCTTCGAGGTGGAGGGCGCGGACACCACGACCCTGCCCGAGCACCGCGCCGACGCCCTGGCCGGCGGCTGCGGCGGGCACGGCGGTGGCGGCTGCGGGCCGTGCGGGGACGGCGCTGCCGAGGCCGCGCCGGAGACCGCCGTCGTCGCGGAGGCCGGTGCTCCGGCTCCGGGCGCCGGTGAGGTGCGCACGGACCTGGTCGCGGTGCGCCGCCGCGGCGCGGGGACGGACCTGCCGCCCAATGCCTGACCCCCTCGCCCCCGGTGAGCTGCTCGCCCTCGACCGGCAGCACGTCTGGCACCCGTACGGCCCGATGCCGGGCCGTCAGGAGCCGCTGATCGTCGCGTCCGCGTCGGGGGTGCGGCTGCGGCTCGCCGAACCGGCCCACGGCGCGGACGAGTTGATCGACGGGATGTCGTCGTGGTGGTCCGCCGTCCACGGCTACAACCACCCCGTCCTCAACGCGGCCGTGCAGGAACAGCTGGGCCGGATGAGCCATGTGATGTTCGGCGGGCTCACGCACGAGCCCGCCGTGCGGCTCGCGGCCCGCCTGGTGGAGATCACGCCCGAGGGCCTCGAACACGTCTTCCTCGCCGACTCCGGTTCGGTGTCGGTCGAGGTCGCCGTGAAGATGTGCCTGCAGTACTGGCGCTCGGCCGGCCGGCCGGAGAAGCACCGGCTGATGACCTGGCGCGGCGGCTACCACGGGGACACCTGGCAGCCGATGGCCGTGTGCGACCCGGACGGCGGGATGCACGAGCTGTGGTCGGGGGCGCTGCCCCGGCAGGTGTTCGCGGACGCGCCCCCGCACGACTACGACACGGACGCGGTGCCCGCCTATTCGGCGCACCTGAGGGAGGTCGTCGCGCGCCACGCGCACGAGCTGGCCGCCGTGATCGTGGAGCCGGTGGTGCAGGGCGCGGGCGGGATGCGCTTCCACGACCCGGTGTATCTGCGGGTGCTGCGCGAAGCGTGCGACGAGCACGGCGTGCTGCTGGTCCTGGACGAGATCGCCACCGGCTTCGGCCGTACGGGCCGGCTCTTCGCAGCCGAGCACGCGGGGATCACCCCCGATGTGATGTGCCTGGGCAAGGCGCTGACCGGCGGTTATCTCACGATGGCCGCGACCTTGTGCACGGCGCGGGTCGCGGACGGCATCTCCCGGGGCGAGGTCCCGGTGCTGGCCCACGGCCCGACGTTCATGGGCAACCCGCTGGCGGCTGCCGTGGCGTGCACGTCCATCGACCTGCTGCTGTCACAGGACTGGCAGATGGAGGTCAAGCGCATCGAGTCCGCCCTGCGCGACGGGCTCGCCGACGCGGCGTCACTTCCCTCGGTACGGGACGTGCGGGTGCTCGGCGCGATCGGCGTGGTCGAGCTCGACCACGAGGTGGACGTGGCGGCGGCCACGCGGGCGGCGGTGCGCGAGGGGGTCTGGCTCCGGCCGTTCCGGAACCTCATCTACACGATGCCGCCATATGTGACGGGTGATTCGGATGTGGCCCGGATCTGCACGGCGGTGTGCGCGGCCGCGCGGGTGGGGTGAGGGCTCCCCGGATGCCGCCTGCGGCGAGCTTTCCCCCACCCCGCCCCTTCCCGAAACCGGGGCGCGTGCCCCGGACCCCCGGCTGCGGGTCCGTTGCTCCCCCAGCTACCGCTGGGAGGTGCCCCCACGGGCTGGAAAATCCAGCCCGTCCGGCGTTTGAGGACAAGCGGCGCAGCCGCTTCGCGGGGCTGGGGAACAAACAACGTAACGGAGGCAGAGAACCATGACCGTCACGGTCATCACCGGCACCAACACCGAAGTGGGCAAGACCATCGTCACCGCGGCCATCGCGGCAGCGGCGACAGCCGCCCACCGCACCGTCGCCGTCCTCAAACCCGCACAGACCGGCGTCACCCCTGACGAACCCGGAGACATCGCGGAAGTGCAGCGGCTCGCCGGCCCGGTCACCGGTGCCGAACTCGCCCGCTTTCCCGACCCCTTGGCCCCCGCGACCGCCGCCCGCCGGGCGGGCCGCGCGCCCGTGCGGCCGCGCGAGGTCGAGCGGGCCGCGATCCGTCTCGCAGGGGATCACGACCTGGTCCTGGTCGAGGGCGCGGGCGGGCTGCTCGTCCGCTTCGACGAGGCCGGTTCGACGCTGGCGGACGTGGCGGGCCTGCTGGCCGCCCCCGTGCTGCTCGTGGTGCAGGCGGGCCTGGGCACGCTCAACGTCACCGCGCTCACCGCGGAGGCGCTGCGCGCCCGTGGCCTGCGCTGTCAGGGTGTCGTGATCGGCAGTTGGCCCGCGGATCCCGGCCTCGCGGCCCGCTGCAACCTCGCGGACCTCCCCGAGGCGGCGGGCGCGCCGCTGCTCGGTGCCGTGCCGGAGGGTGCGGGCGCGCTGTCGCCCGCGGACTTCCGTGCCGCGGCCCCCGGCTGGCTGGCGCCGGAGCTCGACGGCACCTGGGACGCGACCCGTTTCGCGGCGGCCGGCCACGGCCGGTAGTACCGGAACCCGAAAGAGTGCCGGAGGTGCGGGTGGGCCGGGCGGGGGAAGAATCGCGGTAACCGTCGTATCCCCGGGAAGGGGTGTGCCATGTCGCTCCGGTCCACCACGACGCCGCACGACACCGTGCACCATCCGGTGTTCGCCCGGTTCTACGCGAAGCTGAGCCCGGTCGTCGACGAGCACGCGGGCGTGGCCGCGCACCGAAGGGAGTTGCTGGCCGGGCTGTCGGGCCGGGTGATCGAGATCGGCGCGGGCAACGGCCTGAACTTCGCGCACTACCCGAACACGGTCTCCGAGGTGGTGGCGATCGAGCCCGAACGGCTGCTGCGCAGACGCGCGGTGGACGCCGCGGTCCGGGCGGGCGTTCCGGTCGACGTCGTGCCGGGGTCTGCGGAGGCGCTGCCGGTCAAGAGCGAGGCGTTCGACGCGGCGGTGACGTCGCTGGTGCTGTGTTCCGTACGGGATGTGCGGCGGGCGCTCGGGGAGTTGCGGCGGGTGCTGCGGCCGGGTGGCGAGCTGCGGTTCTTCGAGCACGGCCGGGCGGAGGGCCCGGTGCTGGGGACGGTGCAGCTGGCGCTGGACGCCACGGTGTGGCCTGTGTTGTTCGGCGGGTGCCACACGGCCAGGGATCCGCTGGCGGCGATCGAGGCGGCGGGCTTCGAGCTCGGGGCGTACCGGCGGCTGCGGGTCCCGGCGAGCAGGGTGCCGACCCCGGCCTCGCCCTGTGTGCTGGGGGTGGCCCGGCGCCCGGCCGAGCGGGAGCGGGCCGCGCCGGGCGACGGCACCGGTCCGTGAACCGGATCACCGGCAGGCAATAAGCGGAGGGAACCTCCGTTAATATTCCTGGCAGAGAACGATCAAGGGGGCCCTCATGACACGTCCGTTCCGTTTCGCCGTCAACATGCTCTCGCCCGGCTCCGCCGCCGAGTGGCGCGAGAAGTGCCGCCGGGCCGAGTCCCTGGGCTACGACGTCATCCTCGCGCCCGACCACCTCGGCATGCCCGCACCGTTCCCGTCGCTGGTCGCGGCGGCGGAGGCGACCGAGCGGCCGCGCCTGGGCACCTTCGTGCTCAACGCCGGGCTGTGGAATCCCGCCCTGCTCGCGCGCGAGGTGGCGACCACCGACCAGCTCACCGGCGGGCGCCTGGAACTCGGACTGGGCGCGGGCTATGTGAAGGAGGAGCACGACAGGGCGGGGCTGCCGTTCGGCTCGCCGCGCGAGCGCGTGGACCACCTGGAGCACACGGTCACCGAGCTGGCCCGGCTGCTGGGCGACCCGGAGCACATACCGCAGCCCGCGCAGGCGCCGCGCCCGCCGCTGCTGCTCGGCGGCAACGGCAAGCGCATGCTGCGGCTCGCCGCGCGATACGCCGACATCGCCGCCTTCACCGGGGCCACGACCGAACCCGGCGCCCTGCGGCTGCTGAGCCCGGCCGTCATCGAGGAGCGGATGGCCGTCTACCACGAGTTCGCCGCCGACCGCGAGACGCCCGCCGAGCTGAACTACCTGTCGCACGTCGTGGCCGTCGACGCGGACCGGCGGGCCACCGCGCGCAAGCTCGGCGAGTACGCCCCGGACCTCACCGAGGACGAGCTGATCGAGCACCCGGCGGTGCTGGCCGGCTCGGTCAAGGACATCGCCGAGCAGGTGCGCGGGCACCGCGAGCGCTACGGCTTCACCTACTTCACCGTCCTGGAGCCGAACATGGAGGCGTTCGCCCGGGTGATGGAGGAGCTGCGCCCCTGACGGCCGCACCGGAAGGGGGCGCGGGTGCCGCGCCCCCTGACCCACTCACCGCTTTGCCCGTCCTTTACCATGGATGGTCACCCGTACCTTCACTTGTTCGAAAGGTGTGAGCGTCCGCCCATGGGCGAGCCTCCCAGTAGCCGACATCGCGCGATCCTCCCTGCCCTGTCCGATCATGGGACGGAGGTGTGGAACCGATGATGGAAGTGCTGCTCCTGGCGGTGGCCCTGCTGCTGACGCTGGCGTGCGCCGTCTTCGTCGCGGCGGAGTTCTCGCTCACCACCGTCGAACGCGGCGAGCTGGAGCGCGCCGCCGCCCAGGGCGACCGCGGCGCGCAGAGCGCGCTCAAGGCCGTACGCACCCTGACCTTCCAGCTCTCCGGCGCCCAGCTCGGCATCACCGTCACCGGGCTGATCATCGGCATGATCTCCAAGCCGTCCATCGCGGCGCTGCTCACCGGCCCCGTGGAGGCGCTCGGCCTGTCCCGCGCCACGGCCTCCTCGACCGCGCTGGTCCTCGGCACCGTGCTCTCCACGGTCGTCCTGATGGTGATCGGTGAGCTGGTCCCCAAGAACTGGGCGATCTCGCGCCCGCTGCCGATGGCCAAGAAGGTCGCCGGGCCGCAGCGCGCCTTCAGCGCCGCCTTCCGCCCGCTGATCCGGCACCTCAACAACACCGCGAACCGTGCCCTGCACCGGATGGGCCTGGAGCCCGCCGAGGAGCTGGCCTCCGCGCGCGGCCCGCAGGAGCTCGCCGCGCTCGCCCGGCACTCCGCCAAGGAGGGCGCGCTGGAGGCGGACACCGCCGAGCTGTTCATCCGGACGCTGAACCTCGCCGAGCTGACGGCCGAGAACGTGATGACGCCCCGCGTCCAGGTCACGGCGCTCGACTCGCACGCCACCGCCCAGGACGTCGTGGACGCCACCCGGGCGACCGGGCTCTCGCGCTTCCCCGTCTACCGCGGCAACCTCGACTCCGTCATCGGCACCGCCCACGTCAAGGACATCCTGGCGATACCGGCGGAGCAGCGCCCCCAGCACCCCGTCACCACGATGCTGCGCGAGCCGCTGCTCGTCCCCACGTCGCTGACGGTGGACCGGCTGCTGGACCGGCTGTCGGGCCGGCGCACCATGGCCGTCGTCATCGACGAGTACGGCGGCACGGCCGGGGTGGTCACCCTGGAGGACATCGTCGAGGAGGTCGTCGGCGAGGTCCGCGACGAGCACGACCCCGACGAGCTGCCCGACCTGGCCCCCGCCGGCACGGACGCCGAGGGCCGCCGGCTCTACGACGCCGACGGCGCGGTCAGGACCGACCAGCTGGAGATCATCGGGCTGCGCGCGCCGCACGGCCCGTACGAGACACTCGCCGGAGTGGTCGCCACCGAGCTCGGCCGGATCCCGGCCGTGGGCGACACCGTCGAGATCGCGGGCTGGCGGATCGACGTCGTCGACGCCGCGGGCCGCCGCGCGGCCCGGGTCCGGCTCGCCGCCCCGGTGCCCGGCAACGGCCCCCGTACCGGAGAGGAGGCGGGCCGATGACCGTCGTCCAGCTGATCATCGGCCTGGCCACCCTCGTGGTCAACGCCTTCTTCGTGGGCGCCGAGTTCGCGCTCATCTCCGTGCGCCGCAGCCAGATCGAGCCGTACGCCGACCAGGGCGACCGGCGGGCCCGCAGCGTGCTGTGGGGCCTGCGGCACATCTCCGCGCTGATGGCCGCCGCCCAGCTCGGCATCACGCTGTGCACCCTGGTGCTCGGTGTGGTCGCCGAGCCCGCCATCGCCCATCTGCTGCAGCCGGTCTTCCACGCCGCCGGACTGCCCGCCGGGCTGATCCATGTGGTGTCGTTCGTGATCGCGCTGGCCGTGGCGACCTATCTCCACATGCTCTTCGGCGAGATGGTCCCGAAGAACGTCGCGCTCGCCGAGCCGGTGCGCACCGCCCTCTTCCTCGGCCCGCCGCTGGTCACCCTGGCGCGGGCGCTGCGCCCGGTGGTCTTCACCATCAACTCGCTCGCCAACGCCCTGCTGAAGCTGATGCGGGTCGAGCCGAAGGACGAGGTGGCGGCGACCTACTCCGACGACCAGCTGGCCCGGATCGTCGCCGACTCCAGCGCGGCGGGGCTGCTCGACGACCGCGCGACCGAGCGGCTGCGGGACGCCCTGGAGCTGGGCACGCGCCCGGTGAAGGACGTGGTCACCCCCGTGGAGCAGGTGGTCTCCGTACCGCTCGGGGTCACGCCCGAGGAGCTGGAGCGGCTCTCCGCGGAGTCCGGCTTCTCCCGCTTCCCGGTGCTCGACGACACCGGCCGGCTCATCGGCTACATCCATGTGAAGGACGCGCTGGACACCACCCCGCGCGACCAGCCGTTCCCCTTGCAGCGGATGCGCCGGATCGCGACCGTACGGGCGGCGACCCCGCTCGACGACGTGATCACGACGATGAGCGGCACCGGCACCCACCTCGCGGCGGTCATCGGTGACGACGACCGGCCGGTGGGGCTGGTGACCCTGGAGGACGTGCTGCGCGAGCTGGTCGGGCAGCGCTCCTAGGGCCGCGCCCGGGGCGGTGCCGGCACCGCCCCGGGGGCGCCCGCCGGACAGGAGTAGGATCGCGGCGCCATGCAGATGAATGCCACATACACCAGCTTCGTCGCGGTCGGCGACTCCTTCACCGAGGGGATGTCCGACCGGCTGCCCGACGGTTCCTACCGCGGCTGGGCCGATCTCCTCGCGGCGCGGCTGGCGGCCCGTGCGCCCGGCTTCCGCTACGCCAATCTGGCCGTGCGCGGGAAGCTGATCGGCCAGATCGCGGACGAGCAGTCGGCCGCCGCCGCGGCCATGGGCGCCGACCTGGCGACCCTGGTCGGCGGGCTCAACGACGTGCTGCGCCCGAAGTGCGACGTGGACCTGGTGTGCGCCCGGCTGGCCGAGGCGGCGGACCGGATCGCGCCGAGCTGCGGGCAGCTGGTGCTGATGCGCAGCCCCGGGCGGCACGGCCCGGTGCTCGAGCGGTTCCGGCCGCGCATGGAGCAGCTCTTCGGCTTCGTCGACGAGCTCGCCGCGCGGCACGGCGCGCTGGTGGTGGACCTCTTCGGGGCCGATGTGCTCGGTGACCCGCGGATGTGGGCGGAGGACCGGCTGCACCTGAACGCGGAGGGCCACCGGCGGGTGGCCGAGGCCGTGTGGCAGGCGCTCGGCCATGAGCCGGAGCTCGACTGGCGCGCCCCGCTGCCCCCGTTCGTCCGGCCCGGCTGGGCCGCCCGCCGGGTCTCCGACGCCCGGTTCGCCCGGGAGCACCTGCTGCCGTGGGTCGGGCGCCGGCTGACGGGCCGCTCGTCGGGGGACGGACGGGTGGGGGCGCACTTCGACGCCGAGCTGGGCACGGCCCGGCCGGTGGTCCTGGGCCCGTCGCGCACCGAAGGCTGACGGCCGGAGGCCGGCGGTCAGCGGGTCGCGTCGAGGATGACGCGGGCGACCAGCTCCGGGTCGTCGTTCATGGGCACGTGCCCGCAGCCGGACAGCCGCAGCAGCCGGGCGCCCGGGATCGTCTTCTTGGCGCGGATGCCCTGCCGCGGCACCAGCAGCCGGTCCTTGCTGCCCCAGCCTATGGTGACCGGGACGTCGGGCACGTCGTGGGTGAACCGCCCCGACCGGCCCGCGGCCAGGGTCGCGTCGAAGCCGGTGGCCTCGCGCAGGGCCCGCGTCTCGGCGATCACGGCGTCGGGCGAACGGAGCGCGGGCCGGGCGTAGATGGACCCGACCAGCATCGCCCGCCCCGCGGTCGTACGGGCCAGCCGGGCCACCAGTCTCGGGGGCATGGTCACGGCGCCGTGCCGCATCGCTCTGAGCACCCCGAAGGCGTAGAGGCGTTCGGCCTCGTTCCAGAACCCGGCGGGCGAGAGCGCCGTGACGGAGCGTGCGAGCTTGTCGTGGCCGAGCTGGAGGGCGAGCAGCCCGCCGAGGGAGTTGCCCACGACGTGCGGCTGCCGCACGCCGAGCACCTCGAAGAGCCCGGTCAGGACGGGGAGCACGCCCTGGAGGTCGTAGCGGATCCCGTCGGGCAGCGCCGGGGAGCGGCCGAAGCCCGGCAGGTCGACGGCGATGACGTCGCGCTCGGCGGCGAGGATGCCCGCGACGGGGTCCCACACCTGGAGGTGGTGGCCGATGCCGTGCAGCAGGACCAGGGGTTCCCCGCCGCCGAGCCGTTCGTAGGACACCTCGGCGGTCCGCTCTCCTGCGGGGGTGTCGATGGTGAAGGCGACCGTGTCGGCCATGGGGCGACTCCTCGTCATCCACGGGTCACTGCTGGGCTGTCGAGACAGGATGTCAGCAACGATTACCGCTGGGTAGACCCCGGAACGGCGCGGCCGCCGCGGGTGAGAGGCGGCTCATATGGACAACTCCGGCCCGGTCACGGTGGGATGGACCCCGTGACCGTACGTGACCCCGCGCTCGACGTCTTCGAGGAGCACCGCAGCGTCCTGACCGGCGTGGCCTATCGCATGCTGGGCCGCGTCGCGGACGCCGAGGACGTCGTGCAGGATGCGTGGCTGCGCTGGTCGCGCGCCGACCGCGAGGAGGTGCGCGACGCCCGCGGGTTCCTGGTGCGCGTCACCACCCGGCTGGCGATCGACCGGCTGCGCCAGGTGCAGTCCCGGCGCGAGACCTACGTCGGCCAGTGGCTCCCGGAGCCGCTCGCCACGGACTTCGGGGCGACCGTCCCCGACACCGCCGAGCGGGCCGTGCTCGCCGAGTCCGTCTCGCTGGGCGTGCTGGTCGTCCTGGAGTCGCTCTCGCCGCTGGAGCGCGCGGTCTTCGTGCTCCGCGAGGCCTTCGCGTTCCCGTATCAGGAGATCGCCGCCGTGCTCGACCGCTCGGAGGCGGCCGTGCGGCAGCTCGCCGGACGGGCGCGCCGCCATGTCGACGAGGGCAGGCCGCGGTTCCCGGTGGACGCCGCCGAACAGCGCGCCCTCACCGAGAAGTTCCTGGCGGCCGCGACCGGCGGGAGCCTCGAGGACCTGCTGGCGCTGCTCGCGCCCGACGTGCGGCTCGTGGGCGACAGCGGCGGGAAGTCCAAGGCCCCGCTGCGGGTCCTTCAAAGCGCCGACAAGGTCGGGCGGTTCCTCTTCGCGGTGTCCCGGACGGGCGTGGCCGAGCCGGAGTTCCGCTTCCTGGAGCTCAACGGCCGGCCCGCACTGCTCGTCCTGTCGGCGGGCCGACCGGACAGCGTCCTCAGCATCGAGCTCTCCGGCGACGGCCGGATCGCGGCCGTCTACATCCAGCGCAACCCCGACAAGCTCGCGGGGCTCGCGCCCTGACCCCGGTGTCCCATCGGTCAGTGCACGGAGAAGCCGCCGTCGACGAAGATCGACTGGCCGGTGACATAGGCGGAGGCGCGGCTCGCGAGGAACACCGCCGCGCCGGCGAAGTCCTCGGCCAGGCCGTTGCGTCCGACCATCGTGCGCGCCGCCAGCGCCGCCACCCTCGCAGGGTCGGACGACAGCTGTGCGTTCAGCGGCGTCATCACGAAGCCCGGCACGAGCGTGTTGCAGGTGACGCCGTACGGCGACCACGCCTCGGCCTGTGAGCGGGCCAGCGATTCCAGCGCCCCCTTGGAGACGCCGTAGGCGCCGCTCTGGACGAACGCCCGGTGCGCCTGCTGGGAGGTGATGTGGATGATCCGGCCGAAGCCGCGCTCGGCCATGCCGGGGCCGAACCGCTGTCCCAGCAGGTGGGGCGCCTCCAGGTTCACCGCCATCGTGGTGTCCCAGACCTCGTCGCCCAGCTCGCCCATCGGCGGCCGCAGGTTGACCCCGGCACAGTTGACGAGGATGTCGGGCTCCCCGAACACCCCGGCCGCCTCCTCGGCCGCGGCGCGCACACCCTCGCGGGTGCCCAGGTCGGCGCTCACCCAGCCCGCGCGGCAGCCGTCGGCCGTCAGCTCGTCGACCGTGGCGGTCAGCTCCGCCTCCCTGCGCGCCACGACCACGACGCCCGCCCCGGCACGGGCGAGGGCCCCGGTGATGGCCCGGCCGATGCCGGAACTCCCGCCGGTCACCACGGCCACCCGGCCGTCCAGCGAGAACAGTTCGGAGAGATACGCCTGCGCAGTCATGCCCGCACCCTAGACGGCGCACCCCCGCGGGCGGCGCCCGGCCCCGGCCCGTGCCCGCCCGGTCCGACAATCACGGCATTGGTCTTGACCAAGTCTGTGTGCCGCCTTATGGTCGCAGGCATACTGCAACAACCTTTAATAAAGAAGCGCGCGAAAAGCCTTTGCGGAGGATCAGGGTGGGGACCACGCAGCTGGACACGGTGCCGGAGCCGAAGTACTGGCACCTGAAGACCGTGCTCACCGACGCACTCGACTCCGAGTTCGCGGTGGGCGAGATCCTGCCGAACGAGCGCGAGCTCGCGGCCCGTTTCGGCGTCGCGCGGGCCACGCTCCGCCAGGCACTCGAACAGCTCGAGCTGGAAGGGCGCCTCCAGCGCCGCCGCGGCGTCGGCACCACCGTCGCCCCGCCGCGCATGGGCGTCGCCGTCGGTGACACCGAACACTCCTGGCCCGGCGCCGGTCCGGACGCCTGGCTGGCCGTCGACTGCGCGGACGCGGCGCCGCCCGCGGCCGTCGCCCGTCTCCTGGACACGGTCGGCGGCGAGCTCGTGCACACCGTCCGCCGTACCCGCCGCACCCACGGCCAGCCCGTGGCCGCCGAGTTGCTGTACGTCCCGACGGGCAGCGTGCCGGGGCTCGCCGCCCTCGACGCGCCGTCGGGCGCGGCCCGCGCCCGCGCCGTGCTGCGGGAGTTGCAGCGTCTGGAGCTCGACGGCCAGGACCAGGCCGTGGAGCTCGGCTCCGCCCGCGCCGACGACGCCAAGCAGCTCGACCGGCTGCCCGGCGCGCCCGTGCTCGTGGTGACCACCCGCTATTTCACGGCGGGCCGCACGGGAGCGGTGGCGGTGGCCACCTACCGGGCCGACACCTGCCGGCTCACCTTCGGCGACTCGGGGATGCAGCTGCTGGCCGGCTGACGGCGGGCGCGGCTCAGCGCCGCGCCGTCACCGTGCTCTCGACCGCGAACAGTTGCTCCTCCACGTGGTCGAGGGCCAGGCGCAGCGCGCCCGTAGCGACCGCCGCCTCGCCCAGCAGCGACTGCACCACCCGCGGCGGGCGCAGGCAGTAGCGGGCCAGCTCCGTGCGCAGGGGTTCCAGGACGCCGCTGAGGCCCGCGGCCCAGCCGCCCACCACGACGAGCTCCGGGTCGAGCGCCAGCACCAGGGCGGCCACGTCGTGCACCAGGCGCCGGATGAACCGGTCGACGGCCGCACCGGCCCGCTCGTCGCCCTCCCGGGCCAGCGTGAAGACCCGTGCCACCTGCGCCTCGTCCAGCGGGTGCAGGGGTTCGCCCGTCGTGGACAGCACCACCTCGGGGGTGGCCTCCCGGCCCAGGAGGTGCAGCGCGCCGATCTCCCCGGCCGCGCCGCCGTACCCGCGGTGCAGCCGGCCGCCGATCAGCGACCCGGCGCCCGGGCTCAGCCCGGCCAGGACGAACACCACGTCGTCCGAGGCGGTGGCCGCGCCCTTCCAGTGCTCGGCCACGGCGGCCGCGTTCGCGTCGTTCTCGACCAGCACCGGGCAGCGGAAGGAGCGTTGCAGCCGCTCCCCCAGCGGCAGGCCCGTCCAGCCCGGCAGGGCGGTCCCCAGCCGTACGGTCCCGTCGGCCTCCACGATGCCGGGGCTGGCCACGCCGACCGCCCGCAGCCTGCTGCGGGGCACGCCCGAGCGCTCCAGCAGGTCGGCGACCGCGACCCGTACACACCCCAGGCGCTCGTCGGCCGAGGCGGTCTCCGCGACGTCGAGGGACGTCGAGCCCATGACCCGCCCGCCCAGGTCGGCCATCAGGGCGGCGATCCGGTGCGGGCCGATCTCGATGCCCATCAGGTGGCCGGCCTCCACGCGGAAGCGGAAGCGCCGGGCCGGGCGGCCCTGGCGCCGGGCCTCGCCCTCCTCGGCGGGCACCTCCACGACCAGGCCGGACTCCATCAGCCCCTCGACCACGCCCTCGACGGTGGGCCGGGACAGGCCCGTCACCTTGGTCAGGTCGGTGAGCGTGGGGGAAGCGGGAGGAGCCGCCGCGCGCAGCGCGTGCAGTACCACGGCCGAATTGATCCGCCGCAGCAGAGACGGATCCCCGCCGGTGAGCCGCCCCAACGTGCCGCCTCCTCGCTTTGCGTGCCCTTTGCTGTCGGGTCGGATGGTATCCGGTGCCGGGGAGGGCGGCGAGCCTCGGGACCTCACCCGGGGGCAGGAATTCCGCCCGGGTCCGCTTCCGCGCCTCCGGTCCGCCCGGGGCGACGCTGACGTGCCGCTTCGCCGTCCCGGCGGACGGCGGTGGGGTCCGGTCAGCCGGGGAGCCCGGTCGCGGCGCGCAGCCGCTCGAACTCCTCGGTCATCTTCGGCAGCGGCCAGTGGGCGTTGAGGCCGCTGGGGTTGGGCAGTGCCCAGATCCGGGTGGCGCCGATCGTGCGGTCCTGCGGGCCGATCCGGGCGCGCTTGTCGTCGAAGGCGACGCGGTAGGCGGTGATGCCCGCGACGGCCAGCCAGCGCGGGCGCAGCCGGGCGACCTTCTCGGTGAGGATGCGGCCGCCCTCGCGGAACTCCTCGTCGCTCAGCTCGTCCGCCCGCGCGGAGGGGCGGGCGACGACGTTGGTGATGCCCAGGCCGTACGAGAGCAGTTCGTCCTGCTCGGAAGGCTCCAGGCGGCGCGGGGTGAAGCCGGAGAGGTGCAGGACGGGCCAGAACCGGTTGCCGGGGCGGGCGAAGTGGTGGCCGGTGGCCTCGGACATCAGGCCCGGGTTGATGCCGCAGAAGAGCACGCGGAGATCCTCCGCGACGACATCGGGCACCACCGGGCGTCCCCTCCCCTTTTTCAGGTTTTCAGGCTTCCGGGAAGCCTATACCGCGGGCTGCTCCGTGCCGCAGTGGAGGCACTTGCGGGCCCGCTCCGGGAGGTCCTCCGACAGGCAGGCCGGGCAGGTCTTGAGCGGCCCGGGATCGCCGAAGACGACCAGTCCGCGCCGCGCCTGGACGTGCTTGTAGGGGACGACGATGAGGAAGTAGACGACGGCCATGAAGATGAGGAAGTACACGACGGCGGAGAGGAACGCCCCGAGGTCGAGGTAGGTGGCGCGGTTGCCGGTCCGGCCGAGCTGCCAGCCGAGCCCCATGGAGTGGCCGCCCTGGGCGCGGGTGATGACCGGGTTGACCACGAAGTCGGTGAACGCCTTGATGAGCGTGCTCATCGCGAGGGCGATGATCAGGCCCACGGCCACGGTGACGATGTCACCGCGCATGATGAAGTTCTTGAATCCCTTGAGCACGGCCGTCTCCTAGCGTCGGGCATCCGATGAGACCACGCAGAACGGTACATTCCGGACTTCCGCCTGCGGTGGTACGGCGCGGCCGACCCGGATACGCAGAACGCCCGTGGCGGTGCCCCCTCGGGGAGGGCACCGCCACGGGCGGCCGGGGCTCGGCTGGAGGAGCCGCCGGGCTAGAGGATCGACCCCGGGGTGTACGCGGCGGCCTCCGGGTGGCGCTTGGCGATCTCCTCGATGCGGGCGACGACCAGGGCGACCTGGTCGGCGGCGGCACCGCTGAAGGACAGCTTGTCGGCCATCAGGGCATCCAGACCGGCGCGGTCCAGCGGGATGCGGTCGTCGGCCGCCAGCTTGTCGAGCAGCTCGTTGCGCTCGGCGCCCTGCTCGCGCATGGCCAGCGCGGAGGCCACGGCGTGCTCCTTGATGGCCTCGTGCGCGACCTCCCGGCCGACCCCGGCCCGCACCGCGGCCATCAGCACCTTGGTGGTGGCGAGGAAGGGGAGGTAGCGGTCCAGCTCGCGGGCGACGACCGCGGGGAAGGCACCGAACTCGTCGAGGACCGTCAGGAAGGTCTCCAGCAGGCCGTCGAGCGCGAAGAACGCGTCCGGCAGCGCGACGCGGCGCACCACGGAGCAGGAGACGTCGCCCTCGTTCCACTGGTCGCCCGCCAGCTCGCCGGTCATCGAGGCGTAGCCGCGCAGGATGACCATGAGACCGTTGACGCGCTCGCAGGAGCGGGTGTTCATCTTGTGCGGCATCGCGGACGAGCCGACCTGGCCGGGCTTGAAGCCCTCGGTCACCAGCTCGTGGCCGGCCATCAGCCGGATCGTCTTGGCGAGCGAGGAGGGGGCCGCGGCGAGCTGCACCAGCGCGGTGACGACGTCGTAGTCGAGGGAGCGCGGGTAGACCTGGCCGACGGAGGTGAAGGCGTGCGCGAAGCCGAGGTGGCCCGCGATCCGGCGCTCCAGCTCGTCCAGCTTCGCGGCGTCGCCGCCGAGCAGGTCGAGCATGTCCTGGGCGGTGCCGACCGGGCCCTTGATGCCGCGCAGCGGATAGCGGCCCAGCAGCTCCTCCAGTCGGCCGTAGGCGACGAGCAGCTCGTCGGCCGTGGTCGCGAAGCGCTTGCCGAGGGTGGTGGCCTGGGCGGCGACGTTGTGCGAGCGGCCCGCCATGACCAGCTCGGCGTGCTCGCCGGCCAGCTTGCCCAGCCGGGCCAGGACGGCGACGGCACGGTCGCGGACGAGCTCCAGCGAGAGCCGGATCTGGAGCTGCTCGACGTTCTCCGTGAGGTCGCGGGACGTCATGCCCTTGTGGACGTGCTCATGGCCGGCGAGGGCGTTGAACTCCTCGATCCGGGCCTTCACGTCGTGGCGGGTGACCTTCTCGCGCTCGGCGATCGAGGCCAGGTCGACCTGGTCCAGGACGCGCTCGTAGTCGGCGAGGGCGGCGTCCGGCACCTCGATACCCAGGTCCTTCTGGGCGCGCAGCACGGCCAGCCAGAGCCTGCGCTCCAGGGTGACCTTGTACTCGGGGGACCACAGGACGGCGAGCTCGGCGGAGGCGTAGCGGCCGGCGAGGACGTTGGGAATGCGGGGCTTCAAAGGCGCAGCTGTCACACGACCAGAGTCTACTGGCGGTTCCCGCAGGCCAGCGCCCCGGCTCGGTTCGTGCGTTGCTACGAGAGGGGTCCCGCGGGATGCGTCGTGCACGTGCCGGGCGCGGCGGCGGGTGGGATGGTGGTGCGCGTACACCGGGGAACGCCGACGGAAGGTTGCGCGCGATGGCCGAGCAGGTGGATGTCGTCGTCATCGGCATGGGGCCGGGCGGCGAGCATGTGGCGGGGCGGCTGGCCGAGGCCGGGCTGAGCGTGGTGGGCGTCGAGGCGGAGCTGGTCGGCGGCGAGTGCCCGTACTGGGGGTGCGTGCCGAGCAAGATGATGATCCGGGCGGGGAACCTGCTGGCGGAGGGGCGCCGGATCCCCGGCATGGCCGGGGCGTCGCAGGTGACGCCGGACTGGGCGCCGGTGGCCGCCCGGATCCGCGACGAGGCCACCGACGACTGGAACGACCGGGTGGCGGCCGACCGCTTCACCGGCAAGGGCGGCCGCCTGGTCCGGGGGCACGGGCGGCTGGCCGGACCCGGCCGGGTCGAGGTGGACGGCGAGGTCTTCGAGGCCCGGCGCGGGGTCGTGATCGCGACCGGCACCAAGCCGTCCGTACCGCCGGTGCCCGGCCTGGCGGAGGTGCCGTACTGGACCAATCGCGACGCGGTGTCCGCGAAGGAGGCGCCGGGCTCGCTGCTCGTGCTCGGCGGCGGCGCCATCGGGCTGGAACTCGCGCAGGTCTACGCCCGGTTCGGCACCCGCGTCGAGATCGTGGAGGCCATGGCGGGGCTGATCCCGGCCGAGGAGCCGGAGGCGGGCGAGCTGCTGGCGGAGGTGCTGCGGCGGGAGGGGCTGCGCATCCGGACCGGCGCCCGGGCGGCCCGGGTGCGGCACGGCGGGGACACCTTCACGCTCACCCTGGAGGACGGCACGGAGCTGACGGCCGACCGGCTGCTGGTAGCCACGGGCCGCCGGGTCGACCTCACGGACCTGGGCCTGGAGACCGTGGGACTCGATCCGCAGGCGCGGTCGCTGAAGGTCGACGGCCGGCTGCTGGCGGGGCACGCGCTGTGGGGCGTGGGCGACGTGACGGGGCACGGCGCGTTCACGCACGTCGCGATGTACGAGGCCGAGATCGTCATCCGCGCCGTGCTGGGCGAGGCGGGGCCGGAGGCCGACTACCGCGCGCTGCCCAGGGTGACGTTCACCGACCCGGAGGCCGGGGCCGTGGGGCTGACGGAGCATCAGGCGCGGGAGAAGGGGCTGCGCGTGCGCACCGGCCTCGCACGGGTGCCGTCGTCGACGCGCGGCTGGATCCACAAGGCGGGCAACGACGGGCTGATCAAACTGGTCGAGGACGCCGACCGCGGCGTCCTGGTCGGGGCGACCACGGTGGGACCGACGGGCGGCGAGGTGATGTACGGCCTGGCGGTGGCGGTCCAGGCGGAGGTGCCGGTGGAGGCCCTGCGCCATATGATCTACGCCTACCCGACCTTCCACCGGGGCGTGGAGGCCGCGCTCGCCGATCTCCGGTCGGGCGACGACCACGGGGCGGCGGACCATTAGCAACCAGAATCGTTAGCCTCCCGGACAGTTGGCAACTCGGACAGTTGGCGACAAGGCCACCCTTAACCCATCGGTCACAAGCCGTTCGTGATCACGCAACACCGTTCGGTCAGGGTGGGCCCATGACTGACGAGACCCGTGCGAAGAGCGCGCTCGCGCGCCATCACTGGCGGCGGGATCTGGTGGAGCTGGCCGCCCTGTTCACCGCGGTCGCCGCCGCCGATTCCGTGGCCAACACGGTCGCGCACGGCCCGGACGGCCCCGTCCTGCTGGTCTCCTCGGCCGCCGCGCTGCTCGCCACCGCAGGCTTCCACACCTGGTGGGCGCGGCGGCACCGCACCGCTCCCCCATCCCCCGGCGAGACCCTCGCCGCTGCGCGCGGCGAGGCCGGCACGGCACCCTCGTCCGTCACCGGGCAGAGCACCGCCCTGTGGCGGATGCGGACGACCGTGCGGGACGAGCCCGGCAGTCTCGCCGCGCTGTGCATGGCGCTGGCCCACCACCGCGTCGACATCCTCGCGCTCCAGACGCACCCGCTGGCCGACGGCGCCGTGGACGAGCTCCTGCTTCGCGCCCCGGACGCCCTGACGCCCGCCGAGCTGGCGGACGCCGCTGCCGCGGGCGGCGGCAGCGGCACCTGGCTGGAGCGCGCCGACGCCCACGACCTCGTGGACGCCCCGACCCGGGCGCTCACCCTCGCCACCCGCACGGCCCTGGACGCCGCGGAACTCCCGCTCGCGCTGCGGCAGTTGTTCGGCCGCTGCGCCATCCGCTCGGTGCCCGCAGCCGAGGGCGGCCCGGATCCGGCGGTGCCCCCGGAGGGGGTGTGGGAGGAGACGGTGATGCGGCTGCCCGACCCCTCGGGCGGGACGATCACCATCGAGCGCCCCCATCTCCCCTTCACACCCACCGAGTTCGCCCGGGCCCGCGCGCTGGTCGAGCTGGACGCCCGCCTCGGCCCGCGCGTCCCGCCGCGCAGCGATGTGCTGACGCTGCCCGAGGGCAACGAGATCACCGTGCGCCGCGCCGGACTCGGCGATCTCGACGCGGCGCGCGAGATGCACGAGCGCTGCTCCCCCGCGACGCTGTCCCGGCGCTACCACGGACCGGTCGGCGACGCCGACCGCTATCTCCGCCACCTGCTGAGCCCGCGCTTCGGCCGCACCCTGGCCGCGTACACGGCGTCCGGCCGGCTGGTGGCGCTCGGCCATCTGCTGTGGGACGGCGAGGAGACCGAGATCTCGCTGCTCGTCGAGGACGCGTGGCAGCGGCGCGGGGTCGGCGGCGAACTGCTGGGCAGGCTCGTGGCGATGGCCGCGGACGCGGGGTGCGAGAGCGTCTACGCCGTCACCCAGGCGTCCAACACCGCGATGGTGGCGGCGATGCGCGCGCTGGACCTGCCGCTGGACTATCTGATCGAGGAGGGCACCCTGGTCGTCACGGCCCGCCTCGCCCCGGTCCCGGCCAGGCCCCCGGCCCGTACGGGATCTTCCACCCACAAGCGCTGAAATGCCGCCCCGCCCCGAGATCCCGATCCCCAAATGCCGGTGACGCGGCCGCCTCACGCGTACGAGGATGACCGCATGGCGAACAACACCGTGAATCCGCTTCCCCGTCAGGTCGCCGACGCCTACGTCGACGCGTTCATCGAACTCGACCCGCTCACCGGTACCTATCTCGGGGTGGCGGAGTCCTCGCGGCGGCTGCCGGACTTCTCGCCCGCGGGCGGACGGGCCCTCGCCGACCTGGCCCGCACGACCCTCGACCGGCTGGCCGAGGCGGAGCGGCAGCCGGGCGCGGACAGCGACATCGAGCGGCGCTGCGCCCGCCTGCTGCGGGAGCGGCTCACCGCCGAACTCGCCGTCCACGAGGCGGGCGAGCAGCTGCGCGCGGTCAGCAACATCCACTCCCCGGTGCACTCCGTGCGGCAGACGTTCACCATGATGCCGACGGAGAGCGCCGAGGACTGGTCGGCGGTCGCCGAGCGGCTGCGGGCCGTGCCCACGGCGCTGGAGTCCTACCGCGAGGCCCTCGCCGAGGGCCTCGCGCAGAAGCTGCCCGCGGGCCCGCGCCAGGTGGCCACCGTCATCGGGCAGTTGGACGAGTGGATCGGCACGGACGGCGGCTGGTTCGCGGAGTTCGTCGCGCAGGGCCCCGAGGAGCTGCGCGCGGAGCTCCGGGAGAGCGCCGCCACCGCGACCGGGGGGCTCGTCGCGCTGCGCGACTGGCTGCGCGACGTCTACGCCCCGGCCGTCGAGGGGGCCCCCGAGGTGGTGGGCCGCGAGCGGTACGCCCGCTGGTCGCGCCTGTGGAACGGCACGGATCTCGACCTCGACGAGGCGTACGCGTACGGCTGGTCGGAGTTCCACCGCATCCTCGCCGAGATGCGCACCGAGGCCGAGAAGATCCTGCCCGGTGCGAAGACCCCGTGGGAGGCGCTGGCCCACCTCGACGTCCACGGGCCGCACATCGAGGGCGTCGAGGAGGTGCGGGTGTGGCTCCAGGAGCTGATGGACGAGGCCATCGAGGCGCTGGACGGCACCCACTTCGAACTGGCCGAGCGGGTCAAGCGGGTGGAGTCCCGGATCGCGCCCGCGGGCAGCGCCGCGGCCCCGTACTACAGCTCGCCGTCCGAGGACTTCTCGCGACCGGGCCGGACGTGGCTGCCGACGATGGGCGAGACCCGGTTCCCGGAGTACGACCTGGTGTCCACCTGGTACCACGAGGGCGTGCCCGGCCACCACCTCCAGCTCGCGCAGTGGGCGCACGTGGCGGACCGGCTCTCGCGCTACCAGACCACGGTCGGCCACGTCAGCGCCAACTGCGAGGGCTGGGCACTGTACGCGGAGCGGCTCATGGACGAGCTGGGCTTCCTCGGCGACCCCGGGCGCCGACTGGGTTATCTGGACGCCCAGATGATGCGCTCCACGCGCGTGATCGTCGACATCGGGATGCACCTGGAGCTCCCGATCCCCGAGGACTCGCCGTTCCACCCCGGCGAGCGGTGGACGCCCGAGCTGGCACGGGAGTTCTTCGGGCTGCACAGCGGCCGCCCGGCGGGCTTCGTCGACAGCGAGCTGGTGCGCTACCTCGGCATCCCGGGCCAGGCCATCGGCTACAAGCTCGGCGAGCGGGCCTGGCTGGCCGGGCGCGACGCGGCCCGCGAGGCGCACGGTGACGCGTTCGACGCGAAGGCCTGGCACATGGCGGCGCTGTCGCAGGGTTCGCTGGGCCTGGACGACCTGCTGGCGGAGCTCTCGGCGCTCTGACGCGCGACCGCGGGGGCGGGCCCGGTGCGACATCCGGCCCGCCCCCGCGCTGGGTGGCTCAGATGCGCCAGGTCCGGATGCGGTCGGCGCATTCGTAGACGTCGACGCGGTATTCCTTGATGTCCCTGGCGAGATCCACTATGGAGCCGTAGGGCGGGTCGATGCCCTCGCCCGCGGCGGCCATATAGGCGACGACGACCATGCAGGCGTAGAGGCTGCTGCGCACCGGCAGCGGCTGGAGCCTGACCAGGGTGTGCATCAGGGCGGCGGCACGCCAGGCGGCGTCGGGCTCGTGGTCGAACTTCGCGACGTCGAAGGCGTGCCGGGAGACCGCGGCGGCGAGGGCGGTGTAGTCGTGGACGGCGGGCTCCTCGTACAGCTTCTGCTCCTGTACGCCGAGGAGCCAGGGCAGATCGATGAGCAACGTCATCAGGCGGCCGCACCGCCCTCGGACGGAGGTGCCTCCTCAGGGAAGGCGGCGTCGAATTCCTCTATGTGTTCGTTCCAGAACTTCGCGGCACGCTCCACGAAGCGGCGCCGCTGCTGCTCGCGCACGGACAGGTCGTGCACATAGGCCTTGATGCTCTTCCCGTCGGCGGCAGCGGCCTCACGGATGGCCGCGAGCTCCTCTTCCGTGAATTCAATGTTGAGTGCCGGCATGGCCCCACGGTACCGGCCAAGTACCACACGCGGCAGGGGTCGGCCCGGCCCTCTCGGATCCGTCCGCGCCCCGTCGGTCGAACAGTCAATCCCCGGTAAAACCCTTGTTCAACGGGGGTTTCCACGGTAGACATCACCCATGACCGGCTATTCCCCCGACGCCACCGACTGGCGCATCCTCGACGCCCTCCAGAGCAACGGCCGTGCGGGCTTCGCGGAGTTGGCGCGCACGGTGGACATGTCCTCCAGCGCGGTGACCGAGCGGGTCCGCAGGCTGGAGGAGGCGGGTGTCATCGGCGGGTACACGGCCGTCGTCGACCCCGGGAAGCTGGGGCTGCCCGTCCTCGCCTTCGTCCGGCTGCGCCGTCCGAACGGGAGCGACGAGCCGCTCCACGAGCTGCTGGCGACCACGCCGGAGATCCTGGAGGCGCACCACGTCACGGGCGACGACTGCTTCGTGATCAAGGTTGCGGCCCGGTCGATGCGGCATCTGGAGGAGGTCGCCGGGCGGATCGGCGCCCTCGGCGCGGTGACCACGAGCGTGGTCTACTCCTCGCCGCTCGCCCGCCGGGCGCTCAGCCGGTGACCCCCGCCGTGCGGTGGCGCACGGCGGACCCCGACCGGCCCTTGACGACCTGGAGCTGAGCGGGGACGCGCCGGCGGAGGTCGGCGACGTGGCTGACGATGCCGACCGTGCGGTCCCGCTCGCGCAGGGAGTCGAGCACGTCGAGCACCTCGTCGAGGGTCTCCTCGTCGAGGCTGCCGAAGCCCTCGTCGATGAAGAGCGTGTCGAGCCGGATGCCGCCCGCCTCCTCCGTCACCACGTCGGCGAGACCGAGGGCGAGGGCCAGGGAGGCGAAGAAGGTCTCCCCGCCGGAGAGGGTGGCGGTGTCGCGCTCGCGGCCGGTCCAGGCGTCGACGACATGCAGGCCGAGGCCCGAACGGCGCGCTCCGGACCGGGCGTCGGAGTGGACGAGGGTGTAGCGCCCGCCCGACATCCGCCGCAGCCGCACGGTCGCGGCGGCCGCGACCTGCTCCAGCCGGGCGGCGAGCACATAGGACTCCAGGCGCATCTTCCGCTCGTTGTGGGCGGACGTCCCGGCGACGAGCGTGGCGAGGCCCGCCACGCGGTGGTGCTCCTCGCGCAGCGGGGCGAGGCGGCGCACGTCGGCGGCGGCCTGCGCGGAGAGCCGGTCCAGCTCCGCGCAGCGCGTGCGGGCGGCGGACTCGGCGGCGGAGGTCTCGCGCAGCCGCCGGGTCGCGGCGGCCAGCAGCGCGTCGGCGGCGGCCGGCTCGGCGGGGGGCCGCCCTGCGGCGGCCGCGTTCTGCGGGTCGGCCAGCTCGGCGGCGACGGCCGCCTCCTCGCTCCGCCAGGCGTCGAGGCGGTGCCGCAGGGCGCGCTGCTCGGCGTCGGGGAGCACGGCACCGGCCGCGTCCGATGGCGTGGGGAATCCGGCGCGGGCGGCCGCCCCGGCGAGCCGTGCCTCGGCCTTCGCCAGGTCGTCCGCCGTGCTTTCCGCGGCCCGTACGGCCTCGGCGGCGTCGGCGAGGAGGGTCAGGCGGCGCTCCAGCCGCGCGGCGTGCGCGGCGACGGTCGCCGCTCCCCCGCGCGCCTGCTCCAACTCCTTCTCCAGCGCGCGCAGTTCGGCGTCGAGGTGCTCCCTGCGGGCGGTGCGGGCGGTGACGCGCAGCTGGGCCGCCCGCTGCCCGTCGCTCCGCAGCCCGTGCTCCCGCTCGGCGCCCTGCAAGGCCTCGCGGGCGTGGTGCGCGTCGGCCCCCGCGGCCCGGGCCTCGGCGAAGGAGCGGCGGATGTCCTCGGCGGCCGCGGCCAGTTCGGCGACGGTCGCCGGGCCTGCGTCGGCCTCGGCGTGGGCGAGGGCGTCGCGCAGCGCCTGGAGTTCCCGCTCGGACCGTTCGCGGGCGGCGTCGGCGCGCTGGGAGAGGTCGAGGGCGCGGGCCTCCTCCGCGCGGTCGACGTGACCGGCGGTGGTGCGGGCGGGGTCGGGGTGCTCGGTGGCTCCGCACACCTTGCAGGCCGTGCCGGGGGCCAGCCCGGCGGCGAGTTCGGCGGCGATGCCGAGCAGGCGGCGTTCCTTGAGGTCGAGCCAGCGCTCGCGGGCCGCGGTGGCCCGCTCGCGCGCTTCGAGCAGCCGGGCCCGGGCGCCGGTGACCTGCCCGGCCAGCCGGTCGCGCTCCCGGGCGGCGTCCAGCCTGCGCCCGGCGGGGGCCACCTCGCCCTCCAGGCGGGCGGCCCGGGTGGTCGCCTCCTGGGCCCGCTCGACGCGCTGCCGGTGGGCGGCGTGCCGGGCCTCCCAGCCGGCGAGCCAGTCGGCGGCCTCGGTGAGGGCGTCCTCGTCGGAGCGGGCCTCGCGGTCCAGGCCGGCGAGTTCGGCGGCGATCCCGGCGGCGCGCTGTTCGGCGCGGCGGGCGGCCGAGAGCGAGCCGAGGTCCTCGCGGTGGGTCCGCTCCAGGGCCGCGAGCTCGGCCGCGGCGGCGCTGTGGTGGTCGGCGGGGAGCCGGTCGCGGGCGTCCCGTTCGGCGCCGGCGGCCGCGCGGTGCGCGCGCCCGGCCTCCTCGTACAGCTCCAGGGCGGGGGCGACGGACTCGGCGGCGCGCGCCCGCTCCAGCCGCTCGCGCAGCCGCTCGGCCTCGGCGGCGCGCTCCTCGAAGGCGGCGGCGCGCTGCCGGGCCGCGGCGTGCCTGCGCTGGAGTCCGGCCAGTTCGCGGGTGGCGTCGGCGTGCTGCTGGGCGGCGCGGTGCGCGACCTCGGCGGTGCGTACGGCGACGGCCGCGGCGTCCCGCCGCTCCCGGGCGCCGGAGCGGGCCAGCGCCGCCCAGGTCAGCACGGCCTCGGCCAGCCCGGCGTCGCCCGGGGCCAGGGGCGCTCCGCCGGGAGGTGCCGTACGGGAGGAGGTGCGCTGCCCGGGCACGGCGACGAGGGCGGGCAGGGACGGGTCGGCGACGGCCTGCTGCATCCGGTGGGCGAGGGCCAGGAGCTGCTCGTCGCCGGTGGTGACCTGCTTCTCGGCGGCCCGGCGCAGCTCGGCGAGGCGGTCCTCGACGGCGGCGAAGCGGCTGGTGTCGAAGAGCTTGCCGAGCAGCTTGCCGCGGGCGGTGTCCTCGGCGCGCAGGAAGCGCGCGAAGTCGCCCTGCGGCAACAGCACGACCTGGCAGAACTGCTCACGGCTCATGCCGAGCAGCTGGGTGATCTCCTCGCCGATCTCCTGGTGGGAGCGGCTGAGGCCCTGCCACCGGCCGTCGTCGGTGCGCTCGCGCAGCGTGCTGTGGGCCTTCTCCCGGGTGTGACCGTCACCCCGCTTCTTGGGGCGGAGCTGCTCGGGCCGCCGGGTGATCTCCAACCGCCGGCCGCCGACGGTGAGGTCGAGGGTCACCTCGGTGAGGGTGCCCGGGGCGGCGTGGTCGCTGCGCAGGGTCAGGCCGCTGCCCTGGCGGGCGCCGGGCACCCCGCCGTAGAGGGCGTAGCAGACCGCGTCGAGGACGGAGGTCTTCCCGGCGCCGGTGGGGCCGTGCAGCAGGAAGAGCCCGGCGGAGGACAGGGCGTCGAAGTCGATGTCCTGGGAACCGCCGAAGGGCCCGAAGGCGTGGAGGGAGAGCCGGTGCAGCCTCATCGGGCCTCCTCGCCGAGGGCCGCGGCCAGCCGTACGGCGTCGATGGCGCCGGTCAGCACGGTGCTCTCGGCGTCGTCGGGTCCCCGGCCGCCGCGCACGTGGGCGACGAAGTCCCCGGCGATCTGGTGGTCGGTGCGGCCGCGGAGCCGCTGGGCGTAGGAGGCGTGGGGGTCCTCGGGGGCCCGGTCGGGTTCGAGGACGAGGCTGACCACGTGCGGGAAGCGCCGGGCGAGGCGGGCCATGGGCTCCTCGGGGCGGTGCGGGTCGGTGAGGGTGGCCTCGACCCACGCCTGCTCGTGCTTCTCGAGCCGCGGGTCGCCCAGCAGCTCGTCGAGGCGGCCGCGGATCCGGGCGAGCGGGCGGGGCACGGGGCAGTCGAGCCGCTCGGCGGTCAGGGCGCCGCCGGCGCCGAGGTCGACGAGCCACATGGTCTTGCGGTGGTCGGCCTCGGAGAAGGAGTACGCCAGCGGCGAGCCGGAGTAGCGGACGCGCTCGGTGATGGTCTGGCAGCCGTGGAGGTGGCCGAGGGCGGCGTAGTCGACGCCGTCGAAGGTCTCCGGGGAGACGGAGGCGACGCCGCCCACGGTGATGTCGCGCTCGCTGTCGCTGCCCGCGCCGCCCGCGACGAAGGCGTGCGCGAGGACGACGGACCGGGTCCCGGCGGGCCGCGCGGCGAGGTCGGCGCGGACCCGGTCCATGGCGGCCCGCAGCACGGCCTGGTGACCGCCGCGGGGCGCGCCGAGCTCCTCGCGCACGAGGGCGGGCTCCAGGTAGGGCAGGCCGTAGAAGGCGACGTCACCGTGCGCGTCGCTGAGCAGGACGGGGCTGCCGCAGCCCGCCGGGTCGGTGCGCAGGTGTATGCCCGCCCGCTCGATGAGCCCGGCGCCGACGCCGAGGCGGCGGGGCGAGTCGTGGTTGCCGGAGATCATCACGGTGGGCACCCCGGCGTCGGCGAGCCGGTGCAGCGCCTCGTCGAACAGCTCGACGGCGGCGAGCGGTGGCACCGCCCGGTCGTAGACGTCCCCGGAGACGAGCACCACGTCGGCCTCGTGCTCGTGGACCGCGCTCACGAGGTGGTCGATGAACGCCCGCTGGGCCTGGAGCAGGCCGATGCGGTGGAAGGAGCGCCCGAGGTGCCAGTCGGAGGTGTGCAGCATTCTCAAGAAACTGCTCCGACCTGCACGTTTCCCCCTACTGCACCTATTGGAACCGGCACGCCCCGGCACGGGCCCGCCATCAGCACCCACCACGCTAACGCCTGGCAGCACCCGAACCATCATCTACCACGGGGAGCAGGTCGCTCATGCGCCCCAGCCGCGTTCCAGATGCCCGGCCCGTGCCCTTCGGGCGGAGGTCCGCCGAGACGGTGGTTCGCCACCGTCGCGCACCTTGCCTGTGCGGCAGTGATCCGACGTGGCCGAAACCCAGGTTTTCGCCAAACTCGCCGCCCCGGTCCCGCTGCCGTCATCGATGCGCCCGGTCGGCCCCGGGGACGGTTCCCGACCTCGGGGACCTCGGGGGACGCAGGGGCCGCGACGGGCGGCCGGGAGGCCTGAGGCAACCGCACGGAAGGGGAAGAGGTATCGACCTGCGGGAGATTCGGGCAGCCCACCTGGCAGTTCGTCAATTACCGTCACCTACGGGCAACATGGCGCGCTTCAGTCCACCCGAAGCATCGCCCGAAGTGTCACTCTGCGACCATCGGCGCCAATGAAATTCAGGCCATACGGATTGCCGTGGGGGGAGTGGCCATGGGGCTGCTCGGCGACGAGCTGGCGTTTGCACGGGCTCTGACAGCCCAGGAGAACGAGAGCGTGATGGCCCTCGGAAGCCGAAAGCGCTATGCCGCCGATGCCCAACTCCTGATGGAGGGCGACCGGTCCAGTCACGTCGTGATCATCCTTCAGGGATGGGTCACCGTCTCCGTGGCCACGGACCGTGGCGCCACCCGGCTGATCCTCGGCCTGCGCGGCCCCGGTGAACTGCTCGGCGAAATGGCCGCGCTGGACAGACACCCCCGCAGCGCCACCGTGCGCGCCCTGGGGCCGATCGAGGCGCAGGTCATTCCAGGAGACATGTTCCGTCGATTCCTCGCGCTGCATCCACGAGTCAGCAGCCTGGTGATCCGCCAGCTCACGTTCCGGCTCCGCAGCGCCGACCAGGAGCGGTCCGCACTCGCCTCGCTCACCGTGCTGCAACGCCTGGCAGCCCGGCTCACGGAACTGTCCCGGGCCGAACCCTCCGGCCCCTACACCCCTTCCGTAGCGGGCCGTTCGCATGCGGGCACCGTCGTCCACCTGGCCCAGGACGAGCTGGCCGCCACGGTCGGAGCCACCCGCGAAGCCGTCGCCAAGGCCCTGCGGCTGCTGCGTACCCAGAAAGTCGTGCGCACGGGCAACCGGATGGTGGAGATCCTCGATCCCGCACTGCTCGCCCTCCTGGCGGACGGTCATCAGGATTAAATCCACGCCCGGCAGTGTGTAAACGGCTACAGACGGCCTTGGCCCCGGGCCCGAAGCTCGGGGTGACGGCAACCGGACAGGGGGCACGGGGTGGACGACGACGCGATGAATCTCGGCGAAGCGCGCTACGAGTCGGTGATCAGCGTCGACGCCCGGGGTTCCGGGACGTACGACGACGTGGACAAACCGCGGATGCGGGCCCGGATCTACCGGGTCCTGGAAGCGGCGTTCACCCATGCCGGGGTGGCGCGGGACGCGGTCCACACGGAGGACCGCGGCGACGGTGTGCTGCTGTCGGTGGCCGGCCGGATCGCGGTGACCCGGCTGCTCGGGCTGTGGCTGGTCGAGGTGCACGAGAACCTGCGGGACGAGAACCGCACCCTGCGCGTACCTCTGGGTCTGCGCGTGGGCATGCATGTCGGCCCGGTCCGGCACGACGACCGCGGGATCAGCGGACGCGCGGTCGACCTCGCCTGCCGGCTGGCGGACTCTCCCGTCGCCCGGCGGCTGCTGGACGCCGAGCGGGCCGACCTCGTGCTGGTGGCCTCGGAGTCGCTGTACGAGGACGTGATCCGCGGCGGCGGCAAGTTCATCGAGCCCGCGCGCTACTCCGCGGCCCGCCTGACGCTCAAGGAGGGCGAGGTCACCGCCTGGTTCCACCTCCCCGGTCGGCCCGCTCCGGCGATTCCGGACGGCGAGGGCTCCGGCACGGGCGATCCGCTGCAGGCCGTCGATGCGCGGATGCCCGAGAATCCCGGCAAAAGGGACGCCTGGCCCGCCGAGGCGGACGACGCCGCGAATGCCGGAGCGGACGACGGGGACCGGTTCGGGGCCTCCGGCGCCCGGTACACCGTTCACGGCGACCTGTCCCAGCACAGCGACAACGTCTACCAGCAGTCCGTACACATCGGGCGGATCACCGGCGGCGCCGAGCGACGGAAGGGCTGAGCGAGGTGCCCGACGAACAGCAGGCAGTCGCTTCCCCCGAACCCGTACCCGGGAGCGCGGCCGACGGCCGTTCTCCCGAGGCCGACAACGCCGACAACCGGGCCGGGGGCGGGGAGAGGAACGACAGGGCGCCCGGGGAGGACGGCGCGGCGGACGTCGACGGGGACACCACCCGCGACGAGGCCGCGGAGCGGGAGAAGGAACGAGAGCGTGCCGCGGGGCGGTTCAGGGAGCACACCCGCGATCCGCTCGCCGAGGAACAGAGCGAGGACGGGTCCACCGATCTCGCCGCCGCGTCGCGGGCCCGCCGCTCCACCCGGATGCTGTTCGACACCGGCCGGGACCTGAACAGCTTCGACCGTTCGTACATCCGGAGCGCCCACATCGGCGACATCCATCTGCGGATGGACGCCCGCCAGTCCGCCGTGGGGATGCGCAGCGGGCCGGTGCCCGACGAGGACCTGCGCAGGCTCCGCCGGGTCCATGTGGAGCCGGAGGGGTACCCGGCGCTGCGCAACGCGCTTCGCGCCCGCCGGCTGCTGGTCCTCGGTGCCGCGCCCGGCACCGGACGCACCAGCACCGCGCTCGCCCTCCTCGACGAGGTCACCGCCTTCGCGGCGGGCGCCGCAGGCGCGGAGCCGACGGCCCGGCCGCGGGTGCTGCGCGTCGGTCCGGACGGCGGCGTACGGGGGTTGACCACATCGCTCGGCGGCGCACCGGGCGCCGAGGAGCGGCCCGCCACCGGTTACCTGCTCGAACTCGCCCTCACCCAGCCCGGTTCGCCGCCGCCGGATGTGATGGACCTGGACGCGCTGGCCGCGGCCCTCGACGGGTGCCGGGCGTTCGCGGTGATCGTCGTCCCCGTCGGACCGGCGGCGAACCCGCTGCTGGCCGGGCGGTACGGAATGCTGTGCCGGCCCGTGCCCACACAGGAGTTGCTCACCACCCGGCTGCGGGAGCGGCTGGAGGACCATGTCGCCGAGGCGGAGGCCGACGCGCCGGACGGCGGACACCGGGTGGCGGACCTGCTGAGCCGGGCGGAGGAGCTGGCCGGCCGGCAGGACGTCAGGGACGCGGTCGGCCTGAACGACCTGCGCCCCGCCGAGGCCGAGTTGTTCGCGTCACTGCTGGCCGGACATCTGCTGGAGGACGTCACCTACGAGGAGTTGCTGGCCGGCTGCCGCAGCCTCGCCGCGGCCCAGGCCCAGGAGTGGTTCGCCGGCGTGGACCGGGTGCCGGCCGCTCCCCCGGCCGAGGGGAGCGCGGGGGCGCGGCCGGGCGCGGCGGCCCTGTTCCACCCGGTGGCGTTCCGTATCGCGCTCGCCGTACTGTGCGGGGCCCCGCACAGTGCCGTGGCCGCCGCCGCCCATTTGCTGACCTGGGAACTGTCCGTACAGAGCGCTCCGGACAGCACCCCCGCCCGCCCGTTGTTCTGCGACGACCCGGAATCCGACCTGGCGCTCTCGCGCGGCGAACTCGTCGACGGCCGGGTCGAGGTGGCCGGCACCGAGGTGGACGCCCGGCTGGTCTGGTACCGCGGGTCCGCCCTCCCCGCCGCGGTGCTGTCCGAGATCTGGGACCGGCACTTCCCGGTACGGGCACCTGTCGTCCGCTGGCTGCGGCTGCTGGCGGACGATCCCCGCCCCCAGGTGTGGATGCGGGCCGCGGTGGCCGCCGGTGAACTGTGCGTACGGGACTTCGACCACGGTTACGCGGAGCTGATCCGGCCCCTCGCCGAGGCGGCCACCGCGCGCCGGAGGATCTTCGCGGCCACCACGATCGACCAGGCGGCCGGCCATACCTCGCACCGGAAGGCGGTACGGCACCTGGTCGACGAGTGGAGCCGGCAGGAGACCGAGTCACTCCGCTGGACCGCCGCGATGGCGCTGGGCTACGGGAACGCGGCGGCCACGACGGACGGCAGCCTGGACGCCCTGGCCCGGATCGGGGTGCGCGACGAAGGGGAGCAGCTGGCGGTCGCCTCGCTCAACGTCGTACGGCTGCTGACGCTCCGGGACAGCGCGACGGTACTGCGGCGGCTGACCGACTGGACCCACCACCCGCGCGAGGCGTACCAGGATCTCGGTCTGGTGACCACCGTCCGGTTCGCCGTTTCCCGCGTGGCCGAGGTGCTGGACGACGAGCCCGGCTCGCCGCTGGGGGACCGCGGGGACTGGCCGCTGGTGCTCGCCCTTGCCGCCACCCGTCCCGAACTCGTCGGCCCGCTGGCCGATTTGCTGTGGACCGCGCTCAACACCCCGCGGTCGCAGGACGTGGCCATGGACGCGCTGGCCGCCTTGCTGCGCTCCGCCGAACGCAAGGACGGCACGGAGTGGACACGGCCGGGCCTGGCGGCGCTGCTGCCCGTCCTGACGGCCGAGGAGCACGACCGGCGGCGGCTGGACTGGCTGCTGCGCCGCTTGATGAACGATCCGGAGAATCCGCTCCCCGACGCGCAGGCGCGCTCCTTGTGGTGGCTCGCCGTCCCGCCGCGGGACCGGACGGGCGAGAAGGAGAGGCATGGCTGAGGACGTGGCGAACGGGAGCGCTGCCGCGGGTCCGTTCCTGCGGGAGTACACGCCGACGGGTGTGTTCCGGCAGGCGAGCGCCCGGACGGCCTCGGTGCTCTTCTACCGGAACGGCGGCCACAGCGTGGTCACCGTCTCCGGTACCGAGCACCATGACAAGCGGGCTCTGGCCCGGCCGTACACCATCTGCGAGATCGCGCTCGGCACCTTCGAGACGACGCTCCAGATGGAGCTGCCGGCCGCGGGCGGCACCGCGTTCTTCAAGGCCGAGGTGGACATCCACTGGACCGTGAGCGATCCGTATCTGGCCGCTACCGAGGTCGTGACCGATGTCGCCCAGCGGCTCAGCGCCCCGGTACTGGAACGGCTGCGCGAGGTCTCCTCGGAGTACCGGGAGGCCGAGGCCGAGCAGGCCGACCGCGCCATCACCCGCAACTGCGCCGGCGGGCGCTGGGACGACCTCGGGTCCGAACTCGGCCTGCGGGTAAGGCTGTACGTCCGGCTGCGGGCGGACGATCGGACCATCCAGCACATGGACGGCATCCGGGACGCGCATGCCTCGGCCGAGCTGACCCGGGTGCACCAGGACAGGTTCCGGGCCATGCTCCAGGGCGGTGAGCTGGACCAGCTCAGCTACATGCTGGCGGCCGAACCCGAGGCGGCCAAGGACTTCCTGGAGAAGATCCGCCAGGAGGGCAGGCAGGACGAGAAGGAACGCGTCGAGCGGCTCTTCGGCATGGTCGGCAGCGGCCAGGTCCACTCCAATGACGTGGAGACCCAGGCGCTGGAACTCCTCAATCGCGGCCGCCGACACATCCAGGGGCCCATCGGCTCGCTGCCCGCCCGCCGGGACACCCCGGAGCTGGAGCCGCCCGCGGCCGAGCCGTTCACCCCGGACTGGGTGGCGGACGAGCCGCCCTCCCGGGCAGGGCACCGGCCCTCGCCACGGAAGGACGAGGACATCGAACCGGAGCCGCCGCGCCGCCGGAGCCGCAACCGGGACGACGGATGGTCCTGGGCGGAGGAGGACCGATGACCGCCGACAGCGGGGTACGGACCTCCCCGGACCCGGTCGTGCCGGTGCCGGACAGGGGTCGGCACCGCCACGACCGGTCCGGAGAACGCATCGCCGAACACCTGTTGGACTCGGTCCGTGAGGACCTCGGCCGGGCCGACTCGAAGGCGGCCGTGCTGCTCTCCGCAGCGCTGGCGCTGCCCGCGTTCCTGATCGGGACACACGGCGTACCCGGCCGGCACGGGCCCGCCGACCTCATGCTGGTCGCCGCGGGCGTCCTCTGGGCGGTCGCGGTGGCCGCGCTGGTCCGGGCGCTCATGCCGCGGACCGGCACTCTCCGCGCCCAGGACGGGGTGACGTACTTCGGCGACCTGCTGACCCGGGACGTCGGGCGGCTCTCCGCCGAGATCACGGACGCGGGGCGGGATCCGGTCGGCTGGCTGCTCGTACAGGCCATGGACGTCAGCGCGATCCTGGCCGCCAAATACCGGACCATCCGCTGGGGAGTGGGCGCGCTGAGCCCCGCCGCGGCACTGGCACTGACCTGGAGTCTGACCGCGCGCTGACCGCGGCCGGCCGACGCCGCCGCCGGGCGGCGCGGGGCCATCACGCACACGAAGCAGAGACGAAGCAAGGGGGCGGCCGTGGGAACGGTCAGGGCAAGTCGGCGCACGAGAGGGGGCCGGGCGCGCCGCGCCGCGGTCCGTGTACTGTGCGGCACCGCGGTACTGGTGTCCCTGCTGGCACCTCACGGCCGTGATCCGGTACTGGCGACGGGCGCCCAGCCGGCCTTCGGGCCGGTCGACTACGCGGTCGCCGTGGACGAGTCCGCGAGCCTCGCGCCCGAGGACATGGCGGCCGAGAAGGCCGCCGCCGCACGAATCGCGCTGGGCGACGTCTCCTCGTCCTCCCATGTCACGGTCTTCGGGTTCGCCGACGCCGAGTCCGGCGACCAGCACGCGGTGGACCCGGTGTGCCCGCGGACCGCGCTGGACGCGGCGGGGCGCGAGTCGATCGGCGGCTGCGTCGGCAAGCTGCGCAGCCGCAAGAAGAGCGAGGGCGCCGGCACCGACTTCCCGAGCGCGATCCGCCAGGGAGTGCACGAGCTCGGCACCGGTTCCGACCCATCGGTGCCCCGCGTGCTGTTCCTGCTCACCGACGGGATGCTGGACGTCACCGACAGCCCCCAGTACGGCGACCCAGCGCACCGCCGGGCCGAGGGCGAACGGCAGTTGGAGCTCGCGCTCAAGGAGGCCGCCGACCAGCACGTCCAGATCTGGCCGCTGGGCTTCGGCCCCGAACCGGACAAGGCGCAGCTCGACCGGATGGCCGCCGGTGGATACCAGAAGGGCTGCGTCGAACTGCCCTCCGCCCTCCCGAAGGCCGAGAAGGTCTCCGGGTCGAAGGACGTCGGCCCGATGCTGGAGCAGATCTTCGCCGCCGCGCACTGCCTGCGGTACGCGCAGGGCACCAGCGAACGGCCGCCCGCAACCCTGGAGATCGCCATCTCGCCGCTGGCGACCGTGGGCAGCATCGTGGTCGACAAGAGCGACCCCGAGGTGACGGTCACCTACCTCGACCCGAGCGGCCACCAGGTCCCCACCACGGGGACGTACCGGAAGTCGCGGTTCGAGCTGGCAGGTGCCGGACACGCCGTCGAGGCACTGAAGATCACCGACCCGGTGCCCGGCGTCTGGAAGGTGAAGGTCGAAGCCCCCGAAGGGCACCGCTCCCTTCCGGTCGGCGTCAGTGTGCTGTGGCACGGCGAGCTGCGCGGCGCCATCACCATGGACCCGCCGTCGCCGCAGGCCGGGGAGAAGGCCACGGTGACCATGCGGTTGCAGACCCGCGAGGGCTACGAGATCAAGAACACGCGCGACTACGCCGGGTTGCAGGTCCGCGGCGAGCTGACCGGCGACGGTTTCGCACCGCTGCCGGTGAACCTCGCCGACGACGGAAAGGGGCCCGACCGCGAAGCGGGCGACGGCTCCTTCACCGGAACCGTGCAGATCCCCAGGAGCGCCAACGGGGCGCTGAAGGTGAGCGGCACACTGACGGCCTCGGGGCTGAGCGCCGACACCCGCAGCGAGAGCGGCCAGATCGCACCCGGCGAACTGCCCGTCACCGCCGCGCTCACCCTGCCCGCCGCGGACACCCACCCCGGCTCCACGGTCACCGGCACCCTGGCCGTCCACAACACCAGCGGCACCCCGCACACCCTGCGGCTGTCCGTCACCGACCTCCGGCCCGGGCTGCTCTCGGTCACCCCGGCCGAGATCGAGGTGAGGCCCGGCGAGTCCGGGACCCGGAAGGCGACCGTCGAGATCGGGCCCGAAGGCGCCTTCGGGGGCCGTCTGAACGGCGACGGGCTGCGCCTCGCCGGCACCGTCACGGTGGTCGACGCCACCGACGGCAACCGGGCGCTGGTGCGGTCCCCGCTCTCGGTGCGGCTGACGCCGGAACCCGGTGTCTGGGACAAGTACTGGTGGGCATTCGCCTCCACCGCCGCACTGATCGCGCTGGCCACCGCGGCGGCCGTCGCCCTGGTGCGGCAACGCCGGGTGCGCAGGGACCCGTCCGGCCTGATGCTGCAACTGGTCTCCGAGGAGGGCGACATCCTCAACGAGCACCCGGCCGGGCACGGGCACAAGCAGTGGTACGAATTCGCCGTCGTCGAACCCCACCGCAGCCCGCGCATCGAACGGCGCAGCCACGGCAAGTACGCCGTCCGGCGCAGCCCCGAGGGCGGCGCAGTGCTGCGCACACGCGGCGCCGGACGGACCCGGCTGCCCGCGCACGGCAGCGTCCCGCTGACCGACACGCTGAGCCTGTCCCTCGGCGAGGAGACCCGCACCCCGAAGGCCCGCAGAACACGGGCTTCCCGGACCCGGACCCCCACGGCCACCACCCCCGCGACCGGTGAGGGCGGGAGCACCTACGAGTCGTACCGGTGAGGTGGAGGGCGGACCGGTGCGCCGCCGCACATCGCACCGCGGCCGCCGTGCCGCGGGCAGCCCACAGACGTATCGAGGACGAGCCGGCCGCCGATACGGCCGCAACGGGAGGAAACCCATGAAGATCTTCCAGCCGATGCTCTTCGTCGGCCTGGGCGGCACCGGCGGCCTGGTCGGTGCCGAACTGGAACGCAGGCTGCGCGCGGAGCTGTGCGGCCCGGACGGCATCGCGCTCACCGGCCGCCTCGGCGGCCACGCCCCCTACCAGCTGCCCAGCTGCCTCCAGTTCGTGTACGCGGACTACAGCGAGACCGACCTCCAGCGGCTGCCGCAGTTCAACGTGGACCCGTCGCTGCGGGCCGCGTACGCCCGCACCTCCCGGGCCACCCACAACCTCCTTCCCAACTTCGACAGTTCACCGGAAGTGACCAAGATGCTCCGGGCGAGCCTGCGCGACGAGGTCGCCGACTGGCTGCCGCCGCGCGTCAACGAGCCGAAGGTCGTCCCGCTCCGCAGCGGCGCCGGCCAGCTGCCCACTGTCGGGCGCGCCGCCCTGTTCGCCACCCTCCGGCACAGCCTCGCCCCGGTCCTGGAACCGCTGCTCCAGGCGATCGACGCGATCGCCAAGGCGGCCGGTGAGCTCAGCGAGTTGGGCGGCGGCAAGGTCAACGGCTGCGATGTGTTCGTCGCCTTCTCGGTGGCCGGAGGCACCGGTGCCGGGATCTTCCTGGACTACCTGCACCTGATCAACCACGCCTTCCGGATGCGCCGCTTCGACGGGGTGAGGATCTACCCGCTGGTCGTGATGCCCTCCTCGTTCCCGGCTGCCGCCGGTGGCGGGCGGGAGGCGGACCTCAACGGGGCGCGCGCCCTGGTCGACCTGTTCCGGTTGGTGGACGGGCAGAACGCGCCGACGGAGGGCGCGGAGATCGGCGACCTCGACCACGAATCGGGGATCGGCGTCCGCTACCCGGGCACGACACCGATCCGGCTGCGGACCGGCATTCTTCCCACGGCGTTCCTGTTCAGCCCGACCGCGGGCATCCGCCAGGACGACCTGCGCCGCTCCATCGTCTCCCTGGTGATGTCGCTGATCGGCACCGAACTGGGCGACGGCCGCTCCCAGGGCCAGGTGACGGCGACCGACGACTACCAGACGTTCGCCGCGAGCTTCATCAACCGGGACCTGCACCGCAACGCCCTGTCCCCCACCGGCATCGGCCGGAAGGGGGTCTCCACCGGCCTGGTGGCCTCCATGACCGCCCCGATGGACCAGCTGGCCGACCTGGTCGCCGGCCGGCTGCTGCGAGAGGCCGTCACGGGTCTCGTGGAGCGGCCGCGTACATCGCTGCGGGACACCGCGGTGCCGTTGATCCGGCAGCTGTTCGCCGACTCCCAGCTCGAAGAGCTCTGGGAACGCAAGCAGTTGCCCGTACCGGAGCCCGAACCGCTGCCGCGCGGCAGCAGGGCCATCGAGCTGGCGCTGGGCGAACGGATCGCGGACATCCAGCGGTTGCTGTCCGACCTCCGGTCCATCGCCGACCGCCAGGCCGCCTCGATGGCCGACCGGTTCGCCCCGCGCCCCGCCATCGACAAGCTCCTCCAGACCACCGACCCCTTCCTCGCCGAACGCGTCGTGCGGGGCGTCCCGGACAGCGACGAGCCGATCGCCCGGCTCGGCTTCCTCGGCATGCTCAACAGCCGCGCCGTCGCCCCCCAGCGCCCGCCGGGCGTGACCGAGCAGCCTCCCAAGATCCCGCGGATCAGGGGCCGGCTGGCCGGCATGTCGCCGGCCCGCTGGGGCGACGACGACGTGCAGGCGGCCATCCAGGCGCAGAACGCCTGGTACCAGTGGCGCTGCCGGATCGTGTGGCACGAGGCGTGGCGGGAGCAGCAGCAGCGCTGGCAGTCCCCGGCGGACGCGGCCGGAACCGACCTCGGACGCCTGGTGAACGCCTTCCTCACGCACTCCGAGCGGGAACGCAGGGACTCCGAGCAGAAGGGCCTCGAGCTGTACGCGGACCGCACCGGCGTCTCGTATCTGCTGCCGCCGCAGCGCACCCTCAACCACTTCTACGAGGACCTGGTGACCCGGCTGATCCGCCGGGAAACGCTGCGCGAGCACGACAACGAGGCCGCGCTCCTGCTCAAGTTGATCAACGGTGACACCTGGCGCAGGGCGCACTCGCTCAGCCGCCGCAACCCCGACAGCGCGGTGGCGGCCGTCAAGGCCCAGCTGGAGGGCCGCATCACACGGCTGTTCGCGGACAGCGGCAAACAGCCGGAGGAGCGCCCGCTGCTGCCGCCCATGAGCACCCTGCTGGCCGCCGCGGCGGGCGACGCGGGCGCCGCCGACCAGGTCAGCAAGGAGGCGCTCGACTTGTTCGGCCGCAAACTGACCGGCCTGCTGCCGGTGGGTTTCACCCCGGAGGGCACAGGACCGCTGCGGGTGCTCGTCACGCACCCGCGCGTACAGGCCGTGGAAGAGGTGAAGGAGTTCCTCGGCAAGGAGCTGCGGCTGCCCTCCGACGCCAGGAATTCCGTGGAGTACCGGGGAGTGGAGAGCGACTCGATCACCGTGGTCCTCTTCCGGAGCGAGATGAGCCTCGCCCAAGTGCCCGAGGCCCGGAAGGTGCTGCGCCAGTGGACCAGGGCCGAGGACTCCGAGCAGGCCCAGGACGTGCTGCGGTGGCGTCAGCGGCTCGGCTTCCGGGACAGCTGGACGGTCAGCAGCGCCGAGGACCGCCGCACCATCCTGCACCGGCTGCTGTGCTGCATGTGGAACGGCCAGGTGGACGTGCTGGACGGCGCCCCCGCATCGCCGGGCCGGATCCGGCTGCGGCTGTTCCCCGAGACGGGCGACGAAGTGCCCGGCGTCCGGCTGCGGTTGGCGGACTTCCCCGGCGGCGTGTCGAGCTGGGCGGAGCTGCTGCGCTCGTACGAACGCTGGATCGTCCTCGACGACGAGCGGGCCGTCGAGGACCACTGCGCAATCCTGATGGCGGTCCAGCCGTTGGGGCTCACCGGCGACGGCAGCGAACCGCATCCACTCTTCGTCGAGCTGGTCGAGAAGACCGCCCCGCGCCAGCTGGAGCTGCTGAGGGAGCGCCGGGAGCGCGGCGGCGAGCAGGTCGCGGGATGGGTGCGGCCGCTGTGGGAATTCTGGGCGGAGACACTGCCGGCCGCACTGGACGTCGAGTTCGGGGACAAGCGCGCCGTCCAGCCGACACTGCGCACGCTGCTGGAGCACGTCCGCGGCGGCACACCGAAGCCGCGTCCGCGCAAGGAGATCCCGCAACCCCGCCGTCCCGTGGCCGATGACGACGACTGGGGCACCGCCCCGCACGCCTCCGGCGGCTACGACGCGGCGTACGACGACCGGCCGCCGCGTTCCTCCGGGGACCGTGTCAACGGGCACTCCGGCGGGGCCGGCCGGCCTTCGGCGCCGTGGGACGAGCCCGACGATTCCCGTCCGTACGGAGCCGACGACGACAGCGGCCGGGACGGCTCGCGCCGCGCCCCCTGGGACGGAGACACGGAGTGATCACCCCCGAGGACGTCGGTGCGGTCGTCCACCTCGACCTGCGCACCGGGGCGGCGGAACTCGGCACCGCCCCCGCCCTGCGTGCCGCGGCCGCCCGCCAGCTCGGCCGGGCCGGGCTGCCGGAACCCGACCACCCGCTCTTCCTGGTCGTCGACACCCCGGCCGGGCTGACCGGCCATCAGCAACAGTACGAACTGCTCACCGCCTACCGGGCCGTGGGCGAGATCAGGATCCTGGTCCTGCTGGTCGGCAGCGCCCCCGGTTCGTCCACCGACGAGGACGAGACGTTCCCGCCGGACCGGCGGCTGGTACGGCCCGCGGCGCTGCGGGCCCCCGGCACCGGCCTGCTGTGGGCGGGCGATCTGCGCTCCGCCCGCACGGCGCTGGAGCAGCCCGCGCCCGACGCCCCGGAGGCGCTGGCGGTCCTGGTGGATGTGCTGTCGGTCCCGGACGTCTTCCTGAGGGTGCTCGACGACGTCGGATCGCTGCCCGACGCCGTCGCCGCGCCCGGGGTGCGGCTGCTGGAGCAGGACCTGCCGCCGGAGGTCCGCGACCGGGCCTGGCGCGACGCGCTCACCCGGTTCGCGGGCGAGGACGCCGAACTCGCCCCGGATCTGCCGGTGGCCGCCTGGTCCGCGGCCGATCTGCCGGAGCCGCTGCGGGGGTTGGTGACGGGCCTGGGCGGCCACGACCAGCGGCACCGGGAGCCGGGCGGGGTGGCGGACGACGCGTACCGCGCGTGCGCGGACGTCCTCGACGGCGCCGAGGACTCGCTGGCCGGGATGCGAGCCCTCCCCGGGCTGCTGAGAGGCTCGTACAGGGAGGCGCTCGAGGCCGACGTGGCCCAGGCGCGCCAGGCGCTCGGCGACTACCGGGACCTCGTCGGCACGGCCCTGCACAGCGGCGGCTCCGGCACGGCACCGTCCGCCGCCGAGACGGCGGCCCGGCTCGCGGCCCTCGGCCTGCGGGTGCCCTCGGCCGAGGGCGTGGGCGAGCGGATCGGCGAGGGCCTGCGGGAGTTCGCCGGGAAGCTGCTGGGGCGGGGGCTGGCCCTGCGCGCGGTGGCCCAGCGCTTCACCGGGCTGGCCGGGCGGGTGGAGCCGGTGCCCGGTTCCGCGCTGCTGCCGAAGCTCGCCGACCTCCCCGACGTCCGAACCGGCTCGCGCGGGGGCACTCCCGTCTCCGCATCCGGGACGCGGGGCGGCCCGCTGCCGAGCCCCGTGGCAGGTCTCCCGGCGGCGGCCGCGGCGGGGCTGCTCGGTGCGCTGTGGCAAGGCCTCTTCACAGCGCTGGCGCTCGCCGTCCCGCTGGTGTTCCTCGGCACGGCGCTGTTCGGCGCATCCCGTCTGCGGGGTGCCCGGCACCCGGTCCGCTGGGCCATGGGACCCCGGATCGCGGCCGCCGCCGGCGCGGTGGCCGGGATCGTGGTGGCGTACGCGGCCGGGCCTCCGCTCTGGCTGAGCGCCGCCGGTCTGCTGGCGGGCCTCGGCGCAGCGGTGGAGACGGCCCGCCGGCTCTGGCGTACGGCAGCCGACTCCTGGGCCGCGGGCCAAGGGACCGCCGCGCTGCGTCGGGCCCTGGAGGGGCTCGACGCGCTGCTGGCCGAGGCGGTCCGCGAGCACTGGGCCGCCGAGGAGCGTATGTACTGCGCCGATGCGGCCCGGTCCGTCGCCGGCATGCTGCGGGCGACCGCGGCGGCCGCGGACGCCGAGGCGGTGCCCGAGTCCGAGCGGCCCGCGGACGCCGGTGTGTCCGGCACCGAGCCACCCGCCGCGGACGACGACTGGCTGTCCAGTCCCTCGGCGCTGGAGGCGGACGCCTTCGCCGCGGCCGACGACGTGGACAGCGACTGGGCGAGCGTGTACGCCTGGGACGACGCGCCCTCCGGGGACGAGCCCGCCGGACCCGACGAGGAGAAGACCTCCGCCCCGCCCGCCGACGTGCAGGAGGGCCCTGCCGCAGGGGTGCCTCGCTGGCTGGACCGTGAGAGCGGCGAGGGCGGACCGGAGCTGGTCGCCACCCTGGCCCGCGATCTGACGGACGCCGCCCTGGTCGCCATGGAGCCCTACTGGGGTGCCGTCGAACGCGGCCAGGCCGGCGCCCTCGCCGTCCGGCGCACCGAGGAGCGGGTCCGCGACCTGCTGTCGACGGCCCACCGCCACCTCCGGCGCAACGGGGTGCTGGCCCCGCCTCCGTTCGCCGCCGGACACCGCACCCGCGCCACCTCGGCGAACCTGCTGGGGACCGACCCGCACCGGGTGGCCGAACTGGTCGGCGCGGACGCCGACCGGCGCACCGTGGTGCAGCTGTCCTCACCGGAGCAGGGCACGCTGCTCAGCCGCGACCCGGCGGCGGCGGTGTGGATCAGGTTCGCCCCGGACGCGGTGCGCGACGAGGTCGAGAAGACCTGGCGGACGAGCGGTTCGGCCCAGCCGCACGAGGCGCTGTGGACCTCGTCGGGACGGTACGCGGGTCTGATCCGGCTCACCCCGCTGCGGATGGGGGTCGTGGACACCGTCAGGCCCCGCCAGAGCCCCGGGGCCGACCCGGTGGACGCGCACGAGCGAAGGGACGGCGACCGCCGGTGACCAGCACCTCGCACTCCGACCTGGTGGAGCCGGACAGTTCGCAGCGGACCACTCTCGCCTTCACCACCCCCTCGGGGCGGCGCCGCACCGCCCCGGTCCGCTTCGGCCGCACCTCCCGCCGCGATCCGCTGCTGCCCCAGCGGATCCGCAACGGCCTCCTCGACGACGAGGGACAGCAGTGCGTCCAGGTACGGCTGACCGCCGCCGACGCGGCGAACCCGGCGGCGCGCGCACTGCTGGACGCGGAGGCGGGCACCGCCCTGCGTCTGCACCAGGTGCTCGACGACACGGAGTACGCGGCGCTCTTCCCGCGGATCATCGGCTACGAACTGGACACCGCCGAGCCGTTCCTGCTGTACGCCGCGCCGCGCGGCAGCACCGCCGCGCGCACCCATGTGATGTCCGCGACCGACCAGCGGGTCTTCGCCCGTGATCTGCTGCTGGCCCTGTGCCTGCTCGACGGCCAGGGCCTGGTGCTGCGCGGGATCTCACCGACCACCGTGCTCTGGGACGGCACCTCGGTCCAGCTCTGGGGGTTGGAGGGGGTGGCCCGCGCCGGACGGCCGAGGACCCGGTGGGGCAGGGCGCCGTACTGCTCGCCCGAACAGCTCCGGGGCGAGGGCCGCGTCGACCCCCGGGACGCGGTGTGGAGCGCGGCCCAGGTGCTCTACCAGCTGGTGACCGGCCGCCCCGGTCCCACCGACCGGGCACCCGCCGATCTCGGCGAGCACCGGGTACTCGCCGAGACGCTGCGCGGCGCCTTCGCCCCGCTGGCGGCCGACCGGCCGACTGCCGAGCGGCTGCTCGACCTCCTGGCCCCAGGTGCCGCCCGGCGCATCACACTGAGCGTGCCCGCCGACGAGACACGCCCGCACCACGCGGCGTTCGACCACGCGCTCCACCTCAAGCGGCTGGTATCCGCCCCCGGACCCCACGACGGGTACGGGGCGGAGCCGGAGCGGAGCAACGGGGAAGTCCTCTGCCCCTACTGCCTGGAGATCATCCAGCTCGACCTCGGGTCGCTGTTCGTCACCGACAGCAGGATGCAGTACCGGCCACTGGACGTCTCCGGCGTCGGCAACCCCCTGCGACGCGAGGACATCATGCGCGGCGCCGTCCAGAAGTGCACGGCGGACCCGGACTTCCCCGAGCACTTCATCCCCGTGCCATACCTCACCCACGGCCGGCCGCTGACCGTCGCGATGGTCGGCCAGTCCTCCACGGGCAAGAGCCATCTGCTGACCCAGATGATCGCCGGGATCACCGACGGCGGTCTGGATCCGTTCGGCCTGAAGTGGCAGTCCGTCAACCCGGAGCAGCACGCACGGTTCGTACGGGAACGGGTGCAGCCGCTGCGCAACGGCAAGGTCCTCGACCACACCGGCGCCCTCGGCCTGGACGGCTTCGCCCGATTCGTGGAGTCCCTCCTGATCACCGACGCCCGCGGGCAGGTGCGTCCGGTGGCCTTCTTCGACCTGGGCGGCGAGGACCTCGTACGGACCGACGCCGCGCTCCGCTTCCTGCTGGGGGTCGACGCCATGGTCTTCGTCGTGGACCCGGCGCTGGCTCTCCCGCTGCCGCATCTGGACCACGCCAGGAAACGCTGGGGTCTTGAGGTGAACCGGGACGGCGATCTCGCCTTCGGCACCGTCCTGGACCGGCTGCCCAAGAACGGCCCGTATCTGGACGTGGCGGCCGCGATGGTACTCGGCAAGGCCGATCTCCTGCGGTTCCAGCCACCCGTCGACCGGTGGCTGGGCGAGGCGGCGCCCACCTCGCTCGACCCCGCGCTGATCCGCGAGGAGAGCCGGGACGTCTACGGGCTGCTGCGCCACCATGCCGGCCAGGCGTGGCTGCGCCCGTTCGACACGATCCGCCGGTGCACCCTGCACGTCGCGTCGGCCACCGGCGGTCAGGAGGACAACGGCCGTTATCCGGCCGGGGCGGGGCCCCAGCGGGTGCTGGAGCCGCTGCTGTCGCTGCTGGCGATGCACGGGCTGATCGAAGTGCCGGACGGTGCCGGGACGTTCGCCTTGGGAGAGCCGCACGCGAGGGAAGCGGTGCCGTCGCAGGAAGCCAGGGGAACCATGGGAGAGGAAGAACGGTGAACGACTTCCAGGACCGGGGACCGGATCACCGGGCACCCGCCGGCACGGCCGGGCAGGGCAGCGGCGGTACCGCGGGCTCGGTGCACCAGGTGGTCTTCCGGTGGGACGGCAACCAGGGCCGCCAGGGCACCGGCATGAAGGCCGTCGCCCACTCCTGCTCGAGCGAGCGTGCCGAGGAACTGGGCAGGGAACTGGGCCCGTTGCTGTGGGTGTCCGGCGCGCGGGCCCCGCGACAGAGCATCGTACGCACCCTGTCCCGCAGCGGTGAGGTCATGCTCGTCCAGCGCTGGCCCACCACCGACCGGGGCGGTCGGCCCAGCACGGTCAGCCATGTCCTCGTCGGCGAGCCGCAGATCCTGAAGACCCGCCGGAGCCTCGCGCTCGCGCACGGCGGCTGGGGCCGGCGGGAGTCCGCCGAGCAGGCCACCGGGCAGCAGCCCATGGTGGAGTGCGCGGAGCTCGACGCGCTGGCGTGGGAACGGCTCCCGCAGATGCGGGAGTTGCTGCCGACGGTCCAGCACGCGCTCATCCTGGTCACTGCGGAGTGGCTGCGCGATCCGACGCAGCGGGTGTCCCTGCTCACAAGCGAGGAGGAGCTGCCCGGCTGGCCCGACCAGGACGCCGTGCCACTGGTGTATCTGGGACTGTTCATGCTCTTCGGTCCCTGGCTGGGCCAGGAGTGGACGTTCGCCACGTACGACACGGTCGACACCCATCCGCTCCGGCTGATGAGCGTCCCGCGCTGGGAGCCGGACACGGGCGGTCCCGGTCCGCTGGCCCGGGTCATGGGCCGCCCACCGGCCCATCCCCTGTTCGAGCACCGGGCGGCGGCCCGGCTCGTGGATCACCTCCTGGAACACCCGGAAGCCCGCCCCGGGGTGCCGCAACTGGTCGACGGACTCGGCGGCGGCGCGGCGCTGGACTGGCCGCGACGGCGCGCCCTGCTCAAGGACGTCCTGGACGCCGACGGCCTCGCCGCCCCGCCCCGCCTCCCGGACCGCGCTCCGACCACCCCGTCCCAGGCCCCCCAGCCGAATCCCGCCCCTCCCGCCCCGACGCCCACACCGGCCCCCCCGTCCGTGTCCACGGCACCCTTCGCCGGCCATCCGGCGGCCGAGACCGAACTTCCCGCACGCCACGAAGGCCTGGAGGACTTGCATGTGCCCCATCGCAGGAATGCCGTGCAGCGCAGCAGACTGGCGGACCGCCTGCGCACCCTGCCCGACGATGTGCTCCTGCACGAGCTGCGCTCGGGCGGGCTGCCGCCGGAGTCCGTGGATCTGCTGCTGAACGAGCTCGGGGACAGCGTCCGCGTCCGTCAGCGCGGTACGGCGATGCGGCACGCGCTGTGCGCGGAGGTGCTCCGCAACGGCCTGTACCTCACGCCGAACGGGCCGGGCGCGGAACCCGCTTCGCGAATGGCCCTGGCCGGCCGGGCGGCCGACCTCTTCACCTGGGCCGTCGCCCCCCTCGCCCGCGACGAACGCTATCTGCGCGATCTGCAGGAACTGCTGCATCGCATGTGCCTGGATCGCCATCCCTCCGCGGGCAACTGGCTCCAGGAGACCATCCTCGCGCCCAGGAACGGGCGGGCTCCCGACCTGCCGCCGGTTCTGTGGCAGCAGATCCTGCGGGACATGATCGGCCAGAGCCCCGCGCGGTCCGTCGCTTCCCACGCGCCCCCGGCCGCCCCGGCCCACACCGCACCCCCCGGGCGCTCCGCCCTCGCCCCGATACCACGCACCTCCGCATCCCGGCTCTCCGAGCTGACGCGCAATCCGGGTTGCGTGGTGGGGACCTGCGTCGGCGTGATCGTCCTGCTCCTCCTCGCGCTCGTGCTGGTCTCCATGTGAACTCCGGCCGCTGTTTTCGGTCGCCTTGGCGGACACCCGACGGCTTCGAATTGCGCCACTCCCATGCCCGCACGTCGGGGAATGCCTCCGCCGGGCCCAGGGCGGCCCCAGGCCGGATTTACCGCTGACAAATGCCAAAACCCTGAGCCACAGCCGCACGATCGGTTACCTTCCGTCGCAACGGACACGCCACCGGTAATCGCCCACGGGCTGGAGAGGGATGTCTGACCGTGCCGTGCAGCCGCCAGTTTCGACCGATCCCATGATGAGGCGCACTTTGAGGCAGTTCGCCGGAAGGAGGCAGTCGATGACCGCAGCACCACCCGAAGTGCTCGCCGAGCTCCAGGAGTTACGGATCCGGGTACCCCATCTGACCGGTTCGATGGTGGCGAGCACGGACGGGCTGGTGATAGCGCACCTTCTCTCCCACGCGGAGCCCGACGGCATGGCCGCGCTGACCGCCGCCGCCCTGGGGGTGGGCGCCCGGCTGACGGACGCCGTGGGCCACGGCGGCTTCCGCGAGCTGCTGGTCAGCGGCGAATTCGGCTATGTGGCCACCTATGCGGCCGGTGCGTCGAGCGTGCTGACGCTGCTGGCCGCGGCCGACGCCAATGTGGGCCGGCTGAATCTGGAGGCCCGCCGGGCCTGTCCCCGGATAGCCGCGCTGCTCGACACCTCGCCCGCGCACCGGCGACAGGTGTGAGCGGGCGCAGGCGCCCCGCACCGAGATCCCGGAACCCGAAATCCATCACCGACACCGAAAGCGGATCAGTCATGGCGAACACGGAAATGGCACTGAAGGACGCGATGGGCTCGATCGAGGGGGCCCTCGGCGTGGCCCTCGTCGATTACGGCAGCGGCATGGCGCTCGGCACCCTCGGCGGGTCCCAGTCGCTCGACCTCAATGTCGCCGCCGCGGCGAACACGGATGTCGTACGGGCCAAGCTCCGCGCCATGGAGATGCTCAGTCTCCAGGACCGGATCGAGGACATCCTCATCACGCTCGGCTCCCAGTACCACCTGATCCGGCTGCTCACCGGGCGCGGCGGCAACGGCCTCTTCCTCTACCTCGTCCTCGATTCCCAGCGGGCGAATCTCGCCATGGCCCGGCACCAGTTGAAGCGGATAGAGGCGGAGCTGGAGGTCTGAGCCCTCAGGGCGCGGGCACCTGCTCCCGGTCCGCCGCGAGCCGCTCGTCCAGATAGGCGGTCAGCTTCGCCACGAAACCGGCCGGGTCCTCGCCGGGCGCGCCGTGCCCGGCGTCGATCTCCGCGTAGCGCGCCCGGGCGATGCCCGCCACCAGTGCCTCCTGCTGTTCGGGGCCGATCACCCGGTCGTGGGAGCTGGCCAGCACCAGCGTGGGAGCGGTGATGTCGCCGAGCACGGCACGCAGGTCGACCGTGAGGTCGGCCTCGGTCTGCCGGGCCGCGCCCGCCCCGATCATCCCGGCGAACATGCGGACGAACTCCTCGTGGGCCGGGGTGTCGACGCGTTCCCAGTAGCGGGGGCCGAAGGCCAGCAGCGGGACGGCCCGGGCGAACAGGGCCGTCCCATGCTCCGCGTCCACGCGCAGCATCTCCAGCCAGGAGCGGAATTCGGCCGCCATCCGGACGTCGGTGCGCACCCATCCCGCGTGCAGCGCGAGGGAGCGGACGCGCTCGGGGCGGGTGCCCGCCACGTGGGTCGCCACGGCCGCGCCGAGCGAGTGGCCGACCAGGTGGAAGGAGCCGAGCCCGGCGTGGTCGGCCGCCGCGAGCACCTCGTCGGCGAGATCGGCGAGGGTGACCGGGCCGCCGTGGTCGATGGTGCCGCCCGACCCGGAGAGGTCGGGGGCCACCACCGTGAACCGGTCGGCCACCGCCTCGGTCAGCGGCCCCCACTGCTCGCGGCTGGCCGCGGTGCCGTGCACGAGCACGAGCCCCGGGCCGGTCCCGGTGACGTCGTACTCGACGGTGGCCGTGCCGCCGCTGATCGGCAGGGTGGTCCTGGGCATCGGTGTTCCTCTTTCCTCGGTTTCCCCGGTGTCTCCCCGGGGTGCTCCCCACTTCACCGTGATCACCGCCGTCGGCCAACAGGCGAACCGCGCTTACACTCATCGCGGATACTGATCAATGGGGTGGGCATGGAGATACGGCAGTTGCGCTACTTCCTGACCGTGGCGGAAGAGCTGCACTTCGGCCGGGCCGCGGAGCGGCTGCACATCGTGCAGTCGGCCGTCAGCCAGCAGGTGCGCAGGCTGGAGCGGGAGCTCGGGGTGGAGCTGTTCGACCGCACCACCCGGGCCGTGCGGCTGACCGAGGCGGGCCGGCGGCTGCTGCCTCACGCCCGGGAGGTGCTGGCCGCGCAGGCGCGGGTGCGGGAGGCGATCGACGAGCTGCGGTCCGAGCGGGCCACCACGTTGCGGCTGGGCACCAGCTCCGGGCTCGGCACCCGGCTGGAGGCGATCCTCGCCGAGTTCGCCGGGCTCGCCCCGCACGCCCAGCTCGAACTGGTCACGGCGGCCACCGACGACCGGCTCAAGCGGGTGCGGTCCGGCGAGCTGGACGCGACGCTGCTGCGGGGTCAAAGGGACGTACCTGAGCTGGAGTTGCTGCCCCTGTGGGAGGACGCCCTCATGGTCGCGCTGCCCGCCCGCCACGACCTCGCCGTGCGCGGCACCGTCGACATGGCCGACCTCGCCGGGCTGCCTCTGCGGCTGGCCGGTCACGCCAGGAACCCCGCGCTGTACGAACTGGTCACGCGCTCCTGCCGGGAGGCCGGGTTCGAACCGGTCCTCGGCCCCGAGTTCACCACCGACCAGGACACCCTGGCCACCATCGGCTACGGCAAGCCGTCGTGGACGGTCTACTACGCCCCCTACGCCGGCCAACTGACCGTACCGGGCGTGGTCTTCCGCCCCCTGCGCAACCCCGCCCCCGCGATGCCGACCTACCTCGCGGTGCGCCCCGACCCGCCCCGCGCCGAGCTGCGCGCCCTGATCGAGGCCTGTCACGTCCGGCAGCCCGTCCCGTCCTGACGCCGCACGCGCGGGAGGACCGCCCACCCGTACGGCCGACCCCGTGCCGGGCCCGGACCCGATGGGCGTAACCGGGCGCGCGCCCGCCGGACGGCACTGCCAGGATCCGGACTATGCGACTCATACGCTCCGTACGCACGCCCCCGGCAACAGGCCGGCGCCCCGTCACCCATCTGCTGACCGCGGCTCTGCTCCTCACCGGCGCCACCGCCTGTTCCACCCTGGGCGGCCCGCCCCTCGAGGCCCACGACGACGCGCACGCGCAGGCCGGTCAGGTCCAGGCGCAGCAGCTGACGCGGGAGGAGCGGATGGCGGCCGCCAGGAAGTGGGGGCTGGACCAGCCGCCGCTCGTGGCGCCGCCCCCGCCCAAGGTCAAACCCCAGCTGACCACGCCCGACTGGGCGGACCAGGGACCCGGCCTGATCCCCGTCTTCGCCGGCGTGCCGACCACCGAGAAGGTCGTCTTCCTGACGATCGACGACGGGGCGGCGAAGGACCACTCGTTCCTGCAGATGCTGCGGGAACTCGACGTCCCGGTCACCGCGTTCCTCACCGACGAGTCGGCGGCGGACGACTACGGCTACTTCCGCGACCTGCACGCGCAGGGCGCGTCCATCCAGAACCACACGCTGCACCACCCGCAGATGATCACGATCTCCGAGGACGAGCAGCGCGCGGAGGTCTGCGGCCAGCAGGACATCCTCCAGAACGAGATCGGCGTCCGCCCGTGGCTGTTCCGGCCGCCCTTCGGCGACTTCGACGCCGGGACCCTCGCCGTCGCCGAGGAGTGCGGCGCGCGTGCCGCGCCGCTGTGGAACGAGGAGGCGTTCCCGGACCGGATCGACTTCCGGGAGGACGACCCGCAGTTCCACCCCGGCGACATCATCCTCACGCACTTCAACGGCCCCCAGGCGTGGAACGCCACCATGCCGGACATGCTGCGCACGGTGCTGCGCAAGGCGACGGAGCAGGGCTACGCGCTGGCGCGGCTGGAGGACTACGTCTGACCCGGCGGGCCCGCCGGGGCCGGGCGGGGTCAGGCGTCCCCGTACGCCTCGCCGCCGAGCTCCAGGCCCGCCGAGCCCGCGGTGGAGTCGGCCAGCCAGGCCCGGAAGCCCTCGACCTCGGCCTCGGGCAGGCCGACCTCGATGCGGACGTCGGCGCCGTAGCGCACCTCGCGCACGGCCCGGCCGGTGGCCCGCAGGTCGTTCTCCAGCTTCCCCGCCCGCTGGTGGTCGACGGTGACGGTGGCCAGCCGGAACCGCTGCCGGGTCACCGTGCCGAGGACGTCGAGCGCCTCGCCGACGACGCCTCCGTACGCCCGGATCAGCCCGCCCGCGCCGAGCTTGACTCCGCCGAAGTAGCGGGTGACGACGGCGACCACGTACCTGACCTCGCGGCGCACGAGCATCTGGAGCATGGGAACGCCCGCCGTGCCGCCCGGCTCCCCGTCGTCGCTCGCCTTCTGGACGGAGCCGTCGGCGCCGAGGACGTACGCGAAGCAGTGGTGGCGGGCGGTGGGGTGCTCCTTGCGGATACGCGCGATGAAAGCCTGGGCCTCCTCCTCGGTCGCGGCGGGCGCGAGCGCGCAGAGGAAGCGCGACTTGCTGATCTCGATCTCGTGCACGCCTTCGCGCGCCACTGTCCGGTACTGGTCCTGCATCCCGCCACCCTATGCGCAGTTCGGGAATGGTCCGGCGGGGATGCTCGTTGAGCGGGCATGTATGCAGAGGCGGGGATCATCCGCAGGATCATCGAGGAGACCGGCGACACGTGGGCGGTCGTCGGTCTGTCGTCCAACAAGGGCCGGGCGGCGTACGGCGTCGCCGAGGTGTTGCAGCGTCACGGCAAGCGCATCGTGCCCGTCCATCCCAGAGCCGAGACGGTCCACGGGGAGAAGGGGTACGCGTCGCTCGCCGAGATCCCCTTCCCCGTCGACGTGGTGGACGTCTTCGTCAACAGCGACCTCGCGGGCGCCGTCGCGGACGAGGCGGTCTCGATCGGCGCGAAGGCGGTGTGGTTCCAGCTGGGCGTCGTCGACGAGGGGGCGTACGACCGGACCCGCGCGGCCGGGCTTTCGATGGTGATGGACCGCTGCCCGGCGATCGAGATCCCCCGCCTGCGCTGAGCGGGGGCCGGGCCTTCAGTCGGTGGCTTCCGCGAGCCGCCGCAGCAGCGGCCCCACCTCGACGAGCCGGCGGACCTCGTCGGGGCGCAGCGAGGCGAGGCGCCTGGCGAGCACCTCGGCCTCGCCGCGCGCGAGGCCGGCCAGCGCGGCGACGCCGCGTTCGGTGAGCGTGACCCGGCAGGCGCGGCCGTCCGTCGGGTCGGGCTCGCGGCGGATCAGGCCCGACGCCTCCATCCCGAGGACGGCCGAGGTGGCGGTCGGCTGGGAGCAGGGCACCCAGGCGGCGATCTCGCCGATCCGGGAGGGGCCCTTCTGCGCCAGCAGGGCCAGGACGGCGACGTGCGTCAGCTGGAGGCTGCCCGCCGTGGATGCCTTGCGCAGGCTGCGGGTGAGCCGGTGCAGGGAGATCACCAGTTGCAGTGCCTCGTCGTCACCGATCGTCATGGCTCAAGCCCATCGCACCGTACGGTCCAGGTCAGGGGAGCATGATAGTGGGCGAGTACATGTCCAACCACAGAGCCAGGTCCAGGGTCCTCTCGAGCCCGTGCCGGGACGCCTGGGTGATCTGCGGCGAGTCGTGCTCCGCCGCCCGTCGCAGCCAGTCGCGGTCGACGATCTCGAAGACGGCGTGCGAGGGCCGGGAGAGCAGGTCCTTGGCCTGGCGCTGGAGGGCGACGGCGTACTCCGGGTCCTGGGTCGACGGATAGGGGCTCTTGACCCGGTCGTAGACCGACCGCGGCAGGACGTCCGCGGTGGCCTCCCGCAGCAGGCTCTTCTCACGTCCGTCGAAGGACTTCAGCGACCACGGCGTGTTGTAGACGTACTCGACGAGCCGGTGGTCGCAGAAGGGCACGCGCACCTCAAGCCCGACGGCCATGCTCGCGCGGTCCTTGCGGTCGAGGAGGATCCGCACGAAGCGGGTGAGGTGGAGGTAGCAGATCTTGCGCATGCGGAACTCGAAGTCGCTCTCCCCGTCGAGGCGTTCGACGTCCTTGACCGCGGCGTCGTAGCCGTCCTGGACGTAGGAGTCGAGGTCGAGGGCACCGGCGGTGCGGGCGGTCATGATGCTGTTGTCGTCGCCGAAGTCCTGTGCGTGGCGGACGAGCCAGGGGAAGGTGTCGGCCCGGCGGGCCTCCTCGTCGAAGAACTGCTTGTAGCCGCCGAAGACCTCGTCGGCGGACTCGCCGGAGAGGGCGACCGTGGAGTGCTTGCGGATCTCCTTGAACAGGAGGTAGAGGGAGGAGTCCATGTCGCCGAGGCCCACCGGGATGTCCCGCGCCCGGATGACCTTGGCGCGCACCTCGGGGTCGGCCAGGGCGGTGGAGTCCAGCACGATGTCCTGGTGGTCGGTGCCGGCGAGGCGGGCCACGTCGTGCACGTACGGCGTGTCGGGGGTGGCGCGCAGGTCGTCCGCCACGAAGTTCTCGGTCCGGCCGACGAAGTCGACGGCGAAGCTGCGCACCGTCTCGCCCACCTCGCCCAGTTGACGGGCCGCCAGCGCGGTCATGGCCGAGGAGTCGAGGCCGCCGGACAGCAGGGTGCAGCGCGGCACGTCGGCGACGAGCTGACGGCGGACGATGTCGTCGAGCAGCGTGCGCACGTGCGCGATCGAGGTGTCCTTGTCGTGCGGGTGCGGGCGGGTCCGCAGCGCCCAGTAGACGTGGGTGCGCAGGCCGTTGCGGTCGACGGTGACCACGGTTCCGGGCTCGACCTCGTGCATGCCCTCCCAGACGGCGTGGCCGGGCGTCTTGATGAACGCGAACAGCTCGCGGAGCCCGGCGACGCCGACCTTCCGCTCGGCGAGCGGGTTGGCGAGGATCGCCTTGGGCTCGGAGCCGAACAGCACGCCGTCGGAGGTGGGGTAGTAGTAGAACGGCTTGATGCCCATGCGGTCGCGGACCATGACGAGCCGCTGGGCCTTGTCGTCCCAGATCGCGAACGCGGCCATGCCGTTGAGGCGTTCGGCGACGGCCTCGCCCCATTCGAGGTATCCGCGCAGGACGACCTCGGTGTCGGAGTCGGTCGTGAAGCGGTGGCCCCTGGAGGTCAACTCGGCGCGCAGCTCGGTGAAGTTGTACGCCTCGCCGGAGTAGACGAGGACGACCTCGCTGCCGTCCGCCCTGCGGGCGGTCATCGGCTGCCGGCCCCCGGCCAGGTCGATGATCGCGAGGCGGCGGTGGCCGAGCGCCGCGGGGCCCTTCACCCAGGTGCCGCGGTCGTCGGGCCCGCGGCAGGACATCGTCTCGGTCATCGCGTCCACGGTCTCCTGCGCGGAGCGCAGATCACGGTCGAAGGAAATCCAGCCGGTGATGCCACACATGCCATGCCCTCCTGATCCGACGCGGGACCGCCGGACGCCGTGAGCGGGGCGCGATGAGGCGCGGCGGCACGGCGACCCCCGCATGTCTGTTGTATCGAGCACCTATATAAATCGTCCGCCTCGAGTGCGGCTCCGTCAACCTCGCCGTAACGCGCCCGCAGCCGTGCCGCGCGCCGCCACGGGCGCGGCGGGCGCGAGCGGGGCCGGCCCTGAACTGCGGCTTTGCGGTATGCCTCGGTCCGCTTCGGCGGGCCGGGGTCGGCCCGCGCGATGCGCGGGCGTGACAGAGGTTTTACCCGGACCCCCGCCGGGGGCCGTCAGTGGGCGGGGGCGACGGCCACCGCCATCGTCATCGTCACGTCTTCCGCGCCGTCGTTGCGGTACGTGTGCGGGACGCCGCCGTCGAAGGTCGCGGACGTCCCCGCGGGCACGGCGTACTCCTCGCCGTCCACGACGAGCGTGAGATCGCCGGACGTCACCGTGAGCAGCTCGACCGTGCCGGGCGGGTGGGGGTCTGAGTCGTTGCTGTCGCCCGGGGCGATGCGCCAGTCCCACAGCTCCAGCGGCCCCCGCCCCTGCGCGCCGACGAGCAGCGTGGTGTGGCTGCCCGCCTCCGTCGACCACATGCGCACGGCCTCGTCGCCGGGCACCAGCCGGACCCGCGCGCCGCGCTCCTGGTCCAGGAGGGTGGTGATGCTGACGCCGAGCGCGTCGGCGAGCTTGACGGTCGTCCCGACGCTGGGGTTGGTGCGGGCCTGCTCGATCTGGATGATCATGCCGCGGCTGACCCCGGAACGGGCCGCCAGCGCGTCGAGGGTGAAGTTGCGCTCGCCGCGCCAGCGCTTGAGGTTGCGGGCGAGCGACTGGGTGAGCTGATCGAGGTCCGTCACGGTCTTCAGTCTTTCCCTCGGACTCTTCGGTGCAACATTTTATTGGCGCGGTCTAATAAATTGCACTACGGTGCGCTGTACCGCACTGTTCAGCACACTGTACTGCGAGGTTCCTTCGATGACAGCGGTCTTCGCCCTGACCACCAGCCTCCTGTGGGGGCTGGCCGATTTCGGCGGCGGGCTGCTCACCCGTCGCATCCCCGCCCTGACCGTCGTGCTGGTCTCCCAGCTGCTCGCCGTCGGCGTGCTCGGCACCGTCGTCGTCGCCACCGGCGCCTGGACCGAGGCCGGACCCCGGCTCTGGTTCGCCGTAGCCGCCGGCGCGGTGGGCCCCGCGGCCATGCTCGCCTTCTACCGCGCCCTCGCCCTCGGCCCGATGGGCATCGTCGCACCGCTGGGCGCACTCGGCGGCGTCGCGGTACCCATCGGCGTCGGCATCGCCGCCGGAGAACGGCCCGGCCCCCTCCAGTTCACCGGCATCGCCATCGCCGTCACCGGCGTCGTCCTCGCCAGCGGCCCGGCACGCGGCGGCACCCCCATCGCCCGCCAGACCCTGATGTACACCCTCCTCGCCGCATTCGGCTTCGGCGCGGTGATGGCCCTGATCGCGGAGGCGTCGACCACCCTGACCGGACTCTTCCTCGCCCTCTTCGTCCAGCGCGTCTGCAACGTGCTCGTCGGCGGCACCGCGCTGTGGGTCTCCGTGCGACGCGGCGGCCGCGCCCTGCCGGAGGACGGCGGCGCGGGCGCGGTACGGGCCGCACTGCCCGCACTCGCCTTCGTCGGGCTCGCGGACGTCGCGGCGAACGGCACGTACAACCTTGCCGCGAACAGTGGGCCGGTGACCGTGGCCGCCGTCCTCGCCTCGCTCTATCCGGTGGTGACCGCGCTGGCCGCGCGCGGCGTTCTCAGCGAACGGCTGCGCTCGATGCAAGCCGCAGGCGCGGGGCTGGCGTTGGTGGGCACGGTGCTTTTGGCTGCGGGCTGAGCCGTTTTCCGCCTGCGGCGGGCCTTCTCCCCCACCCCGCCCCTCCCCGAAACCGGGGAGACCCCGGACCCCCTTGAAGCGGCTGCGCCGCTTGTCCTCAAACGCCGGACGGGCTGAAATCAGCCCGTCCGGCGTTTGAGGACAGCGCGCGAAGCGTGCTCCGGGGTCTGGGGCGAAGCCCCAGTTTCGGGAAGGGGCGGGATAGGGGAAACAACCCGCCGGGCCGCACCCGACCGGGGGCCCGGGGCAGAGCCCCGGTCTCGGCGGAGCCGAGCATCAGACTTCACACGGCCCCGGGGCCCGACCCAGGGTTTTCCAGGGACAGGAGTTGTTCCGGGGTCACCCCGTCAGGGATCGGTACCGGCGTCGGCGTGCGCAGGGGTGGGATCCAGCCGGTGTCCGGCTCCCAGCGTCGTACGATTTTCGCGGGTGCGCCGGCCACCACGCAGTGGTCCGGGACCTCGCCGCGGACCACCGCGCCGGCCGCGACGACGACGTTGCGGCCGAGCCGCGCGCCGGGCAGGATCACCGCGCCCGTGCCGAGCCAGCTGCCGGAGCCGATCGTGACGGGCGCGCTGCGGGGCCACTGTCTGCCTATGGGCTGGTCGGGGTCGTCGTAGGAGTGGTTGTCGCTGGTGACGTAGACGTACGGGCCGCAGAACACGTCGTCGCCGAAAGTCACCCGCCGGGACGCGACCACATGGCTGCCCCGGCCGAGGACCACGCCGTTGCCCAGGGTCAGCACGGGTTCGGGGCCGAGGTCGAGGCCGGGCATCATGCCCGCGGTGAGGGTGACCTGTTCGCCGATGATGCAGTGGTCCCCCAGCTCGATCCACCGCTCGCCGAACACCGTGCCCAGGGGGAACGCCAGCCGGGTGGCGGGCCCGATGCGGGCGAAGCGGTAAGGGCCGGGGTGTTCGGCGGTGACCGCGCCGGCCCGCTGGACCCAGCGCCAGCCGTGGTGGACCGCACGGGACGCGGCGCGACGCCCCCAGGCCCGTAGAGCCTCGGGGGCGTCGAATGAGAACGTGTTCCGGTTCTTCGGCACCCGCTCACCGTACTCAGCCGGGTCCGTCCCGGCCGAGGCGGTGCGCTGTGATCTTCCCCCTACCTGCCGTCGGCTGCCCCCTGTCGCGCCCGCCGGACCTCGTCGGCCAGGAGCTCCGTGTAGTCGCGCGCCCAGCGCTCCACCGTCGTCCGGTCCCACAGGTCGGTGGCGTATTCGACGAATCCGGTGAGGGCGTCCCCGGCGGGCACCAGACCGAGGCTGAACTCCGCGCGGGAGCCGGACGGGGCGAGGTCCTCCACCGCCGTCGTCACACCGGGCAGCTCGATGTCCGTCTCCAGCGAGTTCTGGTAGGCGAAGCCGAGCGGCAGCCGGGCCGGCATGTCGACGCCGAGCCGCTCGCGCACGGCCTCGGCGATTCTCGCGGGCGGCAGGATGTGGTCGATGCCCTGGATCGCGGTCCGCGCGACCTGGTCCACGAGGTCGGTGAAGGCGGGGCTCCGGTCGGTGCGGACCCGCAGCCCGAAGGGCAGGGTCGTGCAGGCCACGAGCGCCTCCAGCTCGTGGCGCCCGCGGTTGGCGTACGGCACGGCGAAGAGGACGTCCGGGCGGCCGGACTTCTCCGCGAACAGCATGGCCGCGGCGGCCGCCGTGACCGCGAACGGGGTGGTGCCCCGGTCGGCGGCCAGCGCCTCGATGTCCGCCCGGGTGCGTGCGGGCACGGTGAACGTCACTACCGCGCCCCGCCCGCTCGGCACCGGTGGCCGCGGCCGGTCGAGCGGCAGCTCGTGCCGCAGGGGCGCGCCGTCGAACTCGCGCAGCCAGTACGCCGGCTCGCGCCCGTCGTCCGGCTCCCGGGCGTGGTCGAGCTGCCGGCGGGCGTACGCGGCGGGCTGCGGCGGCTGCGGCAGCGCGTCGGGGACGCCCGTCGCGGCGGCCGTGTAGAGGGCGGCGAACTCCTTCAGCAGGACGCTGACCGCCCAGCCGTCGCACATGGAGTGGTGCAGGACCCAGAGCAGCACCCAGGTCGTCCCGCCGGTGCGCAGCAGCCGGAAGACCGGTGCGACGCCTTCCGCGGGGTCGAAGGGGGTGTTCGCGACCTGCCCGCTGATGCGCTCCACCTCGGCGTCGCGGGCCTCGGGTGCGTACGGCGTGAGGTCCTCGGTCGGCAGTTCCACCGGCCGGGGCGGCAGCGCCTCCTGCCACCACTGGCCGGTGTCCTTGGCGTAGCGGGTCCGCAGTCCGTCGTGGCGCTCGACGAGCCGGGTGAGCGCGGTGCGCAGGGCCGCGGTGTCCAGGGTGCCGGTGAGGGTGATCCGCAGGGCGACGTTGAACACCTGGGGCAGGGCGTGCTGTTCGTGGGCGGTGAGGTAGCCGGTCTGCTGGGGCGTGACCGGTGCCCGCTCCCCCGCGCCCGCCAGCCGGGCGGCCATGGCCCGGACCGTCGGCTCCTGGTAGAAGCGGACCATGGGGTAGTCCGTGCCGAATTCCGTGCGGACCCGGTTGAGCAGCCGGATCGCGGTGATCGAGTGGCCGCCGAGGTCGAAGAACGAGGCGTCGGACCGGATGGCTTCCGCGTCGGTGCCCAACTGGGCGGCCCACAGGGCCCGCAGGCGCCGCTCGACGCCGGGGAGCGGATCGGGGGCGGGCGGCCCGGCGTCCGCTCCGGCGGGGGCGGACGGGCTCGCGGCCTCGGGTGCCGGGGCCCGGGTCACGATGTCGGCCTGGGGCAGCGCCGCCCGGTCCAGCTTGCCGTTGCCCGTGTACGGCAGGGCGGCCAGGACCGCCCACTCCCGCGGTACGAGGTACTCCGGCAGTCGTGCGGCGAGTTCGTCGGCCATGAGGTCGGCGAACGCCCGGCGGTCGGCGGCGGTGTCCCCGACCGGGTCGGCGGGCACAGCGTAGGCGGCGAGACGGGCCTCACCACTGCCGTCGCGCAGGGCGAGCACGGCCGCGTCCCGTACGCCGTCGAGTCCTTCGAGCGTGCGGGCGGTCTCCTCCGGTTCGACCCGGAAGCCGCGGATCTTCACCTGTTCGTCGGTCCGGCCGCGGAACTCCAGGCGCCCGTCCTCGGTCCAGCGGACGAGGTCGCCCGTGCGGTACACCCGGCCGGCCACCGGGTCCTGCCGGAAGTGCTCCCGCGTCGCGGCGGGCCTGCCCAGGTAGCCGCGGGCCACACCGGCACCGGCGACGTACAGCTCCCCCACCGTGCCGACGGGAACGGCGTCGCCCGCCGCGTCGAGCACCCGCACGCGGACGTTGTCGACGGGCCGGCCGATCGTGACCGCGCCGTGGCCGTCGGGCGCGACCGTCCCGGCCGTGCACAGCACGGTGGCCTCGGTCGGTCCGTAGATGTTGAGCGTTTCGTACGGGGTGCCGGGGCGCGGGCGGGTCCGCAGGGCGTCGCCGCCGATCAGCAGGTGGCGCAGCGGGGGCTGGTCGTCCGGGGCGAGTTCGAGGACGGTCTCGCCGAGGGCGGTGGGCAGGACGGAGAAGGTGACGTCGCGCGCCCGGTACCAACGGACCAGGGCCAGGGGGTCCTTGCTCACGGTGCCGTCCTCGGCGATGGCGAGGGAGGCGCCCGCGGTGAGCGCGGGCCAGATCTCCAGGACCGAGGCGTCGAAGCTCTGGCTGCAGACGACGGCGGCGCGGTCGGCCGCGGTGAAACCGAAGCGGCGGTGGTGCCACTGGCAGAGGTTCAGGACGGCGTCGTGGGTTACGGCGACGCCCTTGGGGCTGCCGGTGCTGCCGGAGGTGTGGATGACGTAGCAGAGGGACTCGCGGCCGGCGGCGGCCGGAGCGGTGGCGGTGGTGGCGGCCGGGGCCGCGTCGGGGGCGAGGACGGGCAGGCCGTCGGGCAGGTCCGGCAGGGCGGTGCCGGACGGGACGGCGATCAGGGCGCGGGGCCCGCACTCCGCGATCACCGCCGAGGCCCGCGCCCGGCCGAGGGCTGGGTCGAGCGGGAGGTAGGCGTGCCCGCTCTTGAGGACGGCGAGCATGGCGACGACGAGTTCCGGGGAGCGCGGCAGCCACAGGGCGACGGTGTCGTCGGGGCCCGCGGGTCCGGTGCGTTCCCTGATCGCGGCGGCCAACTGTTCGGCGCGTGCGTCCAGTTCGCGGTAGGTCAGCGCGGCATCGCCGCAGAGCACGGCGGTGCTCTCGGGTGCCGCGGCCGCCTGCCGGGCGACGAGCTCGTGGACGGTCGTGCCGTCGACGGGGCGGACGGGGCCGTGCTCCCACGGCAGCGGTACGGCGTCGCCGTGCGCGACCGGCGCGGCGAGCCGGGACAGCGGGGTCCCGGGTGACTCGACGGCCGCCGCGAGGAGTTCGCGGAAGGTCGCGAAGAAGCCGTCGGCGGTCTCCGCGTCGAAGAGGTCGGTGTTGTACTCCAGGTGGCAGCGGATGCCCTCCGCCTGGTCCGTGAAGTAGACGGCGAGGTCGGTGAGGGCCTTGTCCGGGCCCTCTTCCAGCGGGGTGGCCCGGATGCCGGGCAGGTCGAAGCGGAACGGCTCGCTGCGCTCGAACTCGGCGAGCACCTGGAAGACCGGCGTGCGGTCGGTGGCGCGGGGCGGGGCGAGTTCGCGGACCACCGTCTCGAACGGCACGTCGGCGTGGTCGTACGCGTCGAGGGCGACGGTCCGCACCCGGTCCAGCAGTGTGGTGAAGGCCGGGTCGCCGGTGAGGTCGACGCGCAGGGCGAGGGTGTTGACGAAGAACCCGAGCAGGTCCGCGGCGTCCTGCGGGCGGTTCGACATCGGGGTGCCGATGACGATGTCCTCCTGCCCGGTGACGCGGTGCAGCATCGCCGCGTAGCCGGCGAGCAGCGTCATGAAGAGCGTGGCGCGGCGGCCGCGGCTCAGTTCGCGCAGCCGCGCGGACAGGGCCGGGTCGAGGGTGCGGAAGACCGCCCGGCCGTTGGACGTCATGGTCGCGGGCCGCGGCCGGTCGGTCGGCAGGTCCAGCACCGGCAGTCCGCCGCCGAGCGCGGCCCGCCAATGGGCCAGGTCCTCCGCCGCCTTGGGTCCTTCCTGCCCGGCGAGCTGCTCGCGGGCGTGGTCGGCGTAGCCGCGCGTCAGCTCGGGGAGCCCGGCGGGCGTGCCGTCGCGCTCGGCGCGGTAGAGGGCGGACAGGTCGCGGGCCAGGACGGCGGCGGACGCCGCGTCGACGACGATGTGATGGAGGGAGAGGACGAGGACGTGCCGACCCTCGGCCTCCTTCACCAGCCGGGTGACGAACAGGGGCCCGTCCACGAGGTCGAAGCGGCGCGCGCTCTCGGCGGCCAGCACCTCGCGGACGGTGTCGCCCGCGCCGTCGACCAGCGCGAAGTCCGGTTCGCCCGGGGCCCGTACGAACTGCCGTGGCTCGCCGTCGACCTCGCGGAAGACGGTGCGCAGCCCTTCGTGGCGCGCGACGAGTGCGCGCAGGGCCGCGCGCAGGGCGGGCACGTCGAGGGGGCCTTCGAGCCGTACGGCCTTGGTCTCGTTGTAGGCGGTGCGGCCCGGGAGCAGGTGTTCCAGGAACCAGATGCGCTGCTGGCCGGGTGAGAGCGGGGCGGGCTCGGGGGCCTGCGGGGGCGGGGTGTGCCGGTAGCGGCGGCGCAGCGCGTCGACGCGGGTGAGGGAGGCCCGCAGGGCGTCGGGTGCCACCCCGAAGTCCACGAGCGAGACGATCTCGTCGGCGCCCGCCGCGGTGACCTCGTCGACCACGGGCGAGACGGTGTCGACGGTGCCGATGAGGGCGCGCTGGTCGCAGTAGCGGCCGTAGGCACGGCGGAAGACCGTGTCCAGGTCGTCCTCGCTGAGGGCCTCCGGGTCGACACGGTGCCCGAGGCTGTCGGTGACGCCGCCGAACAGCGAGAGCGAGGCGCGCATGTAGCGCGACAGGGGTGCGTACGCCTCCGCGCGCGCCGTCTCGTGGTCGTCGGCCAGATAGGTGTGCAGCAGGACCGCGACGCGGCCGGTGTCCGGGTCCAGTCCGTGTGCGGCCCGGGTGCGCCGGTAGAGCGCGACGTTCTCCCGGAGCTGGTCGACGGTCTGGGTCATGAGGTTGGTGACGATGCCCAGGTCGTGGCGGGCGGCGAGTTCGTACGAGGCGGGGTTGCCGACCACGGCCGTGTACATCGGCGGGGCGTCCTGGACGGGCCGGGGGAAGAGCCGGACGGCGGCCTCGCCCTCGCCGGTGGTCCGGTTGAGCGCCTCGCCCCGCCAGAGCCGCCGCACCTCCTCCACCTGCTCGTACACCATCTCCTTGTGGCGGCCGAAGCGGTCGGGGAAGAAGGCGAAGTCGCGGGCGTGCCAGCCGCTCGCCACGCCGATGCCGATGCGCCCCCCGGAGAGGTTGTCGGCCATCGACCACTCCTCGGCGACCCGGATCGGGTCGTGGAGAGGCAGGACGACGGAACCGGCGTTCAGCCGGATGCGCCCGGTCTCGCGGGCGAGGGCCGCGGCGAGGACGGCGGGGTTGGGGAAGAGCCCGCCGAAGGAGTGGAAGTGCCGTTCGGGCATCCACAGCGCGTGGAAGCCGTGCCGGTCGGCGAAGCGCGCGGTTTCGAGGACGAGGTCGTACTTGCCGTGGCGGGGGGCCTCGTCCTGGGGGTAGTCGCCGAAGAAGTAGATGCTGAAGTCGGGGGCGGTCCTCCTGGGTGGCGCCGGGGCGGCCGACGCCGCGGGTTCTGTGCGGGCGACCGCTCGCGCGGCGGCGTTCCAGGGCATGGCGGGGGCGACCGGCGCGGGAGCGGGCGGTGCGGGAACGGGCGGCGGCGTGGGTGCGGCCCGCTTCGTGCCCGGGAAGAAGCCCGCCCCGCGGAGCTCGAGCAGCGAGCTCTTGACCGCCTCCGCGACGAATTCGAGGTCGCCGTCCGAGTGGGCCGTGGACAGGAAGAAGTTGCGCCACTCCCAGACGTGGACGCCGCGCAGCATCAGGTGGTGGTAGAGCAGCTCCATGTCGGCGCGGTGGTCGAAGCGGAACTGCGAGCCGAAGTGGCTCATCCGGAGCGGGAATTCCCCCTCCTCGAAGAAGCCGTTGAGCGTGGCCGCGAGCTCGGCCGTCCGCGCGTTGAGCCGCTCCTGGAGGGTGGGGCTGTGCTCCTTGAGGTGGGCGAGGACGGCGCGGGCGGCGACCATCGACACCGGGTGCTGGATGTACGTACCGCCGAAGAAGGTCGTGTCCGCGGGCGGGTAGCTGTCGTCGCCGTAGCTCCAGTAGCCGCCGTCGACGCCGTCCATGATGTCGGCGCGGCCCGCGATGGCGCCGATCGGGAAGCCGCCGCCGAGCAGCTTCCCGTACGTCGCCAGGTCGGGCGTGACGCCGTAGAGCTCCTGCGCTCCGCGCAGCGCAGGGCGGAAGCCCGTCAGCATCTCGTCGAACATCAACACGATGCCGTGACGCTGCGTCAGTTCGCGTAGTTTGCGCACGAATTCGACCGGCTGGAGGGACGGGTGGCGGCTCTGCACGGGCTCGACGACGACCACGGCGATCTCGGCGGCGTGCCGCTCGATCGCCTCCAGGCTCGCCTCGGCGCCGTAGTCGAGGACGAGGAGTTCGGCGACGGCGCTGTGCGGGATGCCGCTGGACACGGGCACGGTGACCCGGTCGGTGCCCGGCCCGGAGGAGCGGCCGAGCACGGTGTCGGCGTGCCCGTGGTAGGCGCCGTTGAAGACGACCATCTTGTCGCGGCCGGTGGCGGCCCGGGCCAGGCGGATCGCCGCGGAGTTGGCCTCCGTGCCGGAGTTCGCGAACGCCACCCGCTCCATGCCGGTGAGCTCGGCGAGCAGTTCGGCCGCCTCGCCGGTCTCGGTCGTGCGCGGGCCCAGCTGGATGCCGCGGGAGAGGTGTTCACGGACGGCTTCGGTCACGAACTGCGGCTCGTGGCCGAAGAGGAGGACGCCGAAGCCCATGGTGATGTCGACATAGCGGTTGCCGTCGACGTCCTCCAGCCGCGAGCCGCTCGCCCGCCGCCCGGCGATGGGGTAGAGCATCTCCTTGGTGCCGCTGCGGAAGCCGACGACGGCCCGGCTGTCGGCGAGGACCCGGCGGTGGCGCTGGGCGATCTCCTTGGAGGACGGGGTCCGGGCGGTGTAGCGGCGCACGAGGTCGTCGAGGTGCTCCTGCTGGGAGCGCGGCGAGGCGCCCTGCACCATCCCGGCGGAGCGCGGCACGCTCACGCGGGGGCCGTGCGGGCGCTGCCGCCCGGCGGGCGGCGCCTCGTCCGGGGCGGCCAGCCGGCCCGCGATGCGCTGCGAGAGTTCGGCCATGGCGGCCAGGTCCTGGTCGAGTGCCGCGGAGGCGGCGGCGAGCCCGGTCACGGGGCGACCTTGCCGTTGATCCGGGTGGTGGCGGCAGCGGTCTGGAGCGAGAGCAGCTGCGACAGCTGGGACATCATCTGGAGCTGGATCTGCGCTATCTGATGCAGCTTCTGGGCAAGGTCCTCGAGCTCGCCGCGGGTGGCGTAGGCGTCTTCGGAGGCGGGCGGTACGGGCTCGGTGGCGCGTACGGGCTCGTGCGCGACGGCCGGTGCGGGGTCCGGGGCCCGTACGGGCTCGGGAATCCGCTCCTCCGGGCCCGCGGGCGCGTCGCCCGGGGAGAGCGGAAGGCGGCGCACGATGAGCTCCGCGAGCTGCCGTGGTGTGCCGGTCTCCTCGAAGAGTTCGCGCATCGACACCTTGACCCGGTGCTCCTGCTCCAGCTCCCGCAGCACGCTGATCATCTGCAGCGAGTCCGCGCCGAGGTCGAAGAAGGAGGTGTCCCCGGTGATCTCCTCGGCGGCATGGCCGAGGTGCCGGGCGGTGAGTGTGACGATGCTCCGCAGGACGCGTTCGACCGCTGCTGCCTCGTGCTGTGCCACTACGGCTCCCTTTCTCGCTGATGTGCCGGACCGGACAGCCGTCGGCTCCGGTCCCGTCCAGTGGTTCCTGTGCTGGAATCGGTGGCCGGGCAGCGGGATCCGGCGCCCGCCGGTGCCCTCGACCAGCGCCGTCCAGGCGATGTCCGCCCCGGCGCAGTGCAGTTCCGCGACCGCCGACCACAGCGCCGCGAGCCCGGCGCCGCGCCGCAGCGTGGGCACGGCGCGTACGCCCGCGAGGGAGCGCCGGGCCAGGCCGCTGAGGGTGGTGTGCGGGCCGATCTCGACCAGGGCGTCCGGGCGGTGCGTGCCGAGGGTGCGCAACACCTCGTCGAAGCGCACGGGTTCGCGGGTGTGGCGGACGAGATATCCGGCGTCGGGGGTCCAGCCGGGCGGGCGGGTCATCCCGTCGAGCCCGCTGATGAAGGGGACGGTCACCGGCCGGAAGGTCACGGTGCCGAGCACCGCGCGCAGGGGTTCGAGCACCGGGTCCATGAGGGCGGTGTGGAAGGCGCGGGCCACCGGCAGCCGCTCGCCCCGGATGCCGCGCTCCTCCAGCAGGGCGCTCAGCCGCGGGGCGGCCGCGGCGGGTCCGGCGAGGACGTGGCCGCGCTCGCCGTTGGCCACGGCCGTCTCGACGCCGGGGACCTCGGCGGCCAGCGCGTCCGCGGTCGTGCGGTCGACGGGCACGGCGATCATCGCGCCCTCGGCGCAGTGCCGTTGCATGAGGCGGCCGCGCTCGGCGGTGACCCACAGGCCGTCCTCCAGGGACAGCGCCCCGGCGGCGTACAGGGCCGCGTACTCACCGGCGCTGTGTCCCGTCACGGTGTCCGGGGTGACGCCCAGGTCCTGCCACAGCCGTACGAGCGCGCACTGGAGCGCGTAGAGGGCGGGCTGCGCGGTGTCGGTGTGCCAGATCCCGCCCGCGCCGTCGCCGCCGAGGAGCCCGTCGAGCAGGGTGGCGCCGTACAGGTCGCGGTAGTGGCGCTCGCAGGCGTCGAGCGTCTCGCGCACGACGGGGAAGCGCTCGTGGAGGGCCTGTGCCATGCCGGGGTAGGGGGCGGCCTGGCCGGTGAACTGGAAGGCGGTCCTGGCCGGTTGCTCACGGGGTGCCGTGCCGGTGGTGACGGCCGGGGTGCGCGGGTCGGCGAGCCAGGCGTCGAGGGCGTCGGCGAGTCCGGCCGGGGTGTCGCCCCGGGCGGCCAGCCGGTGCCGGAAGTGGGTGCGTCCGAGCGCCGCGGTGGTGACGAGGTCCGCCGGGTCCGTGCCGGGCCGCTGCCGCAACCGGTCGCGGAAGGCACGGGCGTTGGCCGCGAGGGCCGCTTCCCCGCTGCCGGAGAGCACCAGGACCCCCGGCGGTGCGGTGCGCCCCGTGCGGGGCGCGGGGGCGGGGGCCTCTTCGAGGACGAGGTGGACGTTGGTGCCGCCGACGCCCAGGGAGGTCAGGCCCGCGCGGCGCGGGGTGTCACCCTCGGGCCAGGGGGTGGCGGTGCGGGGGATGCGGAAGGGGCTGCCGTCGAGGGCGAGCAGGGGGTTGGGGCGGGTGAAGTTCGCCATCGGCGGGATGACGCCGTGCCGCAGCACCAGCAGCGTCTTGATCAGTCCGGCCAGGCCCGCGCAGACGTCGAGGTGGCCGATGTTGGCCTTGACCGAGCCGAGCGCGCAGTAGCCGGTCCGGTCGGTGTCCTCGCGGTACGCGGCGGTGGCGCCGTCGAACTCGATCGGGTCGCCCTTGAGCGTCCCGGTGCCGTGGGTCTCCAGATAGCCGATGGTGCCGGCGCCGACACCGGCCCGGTCCAGGGCGCGGCGGATGGCGTCCCGCTGGCCGCTCGCGCTGGGGGCGGTGTACGCCTTCTTGTCCGAGCCGTCGTTGGTGACGCCCCAGCCGCGGATGACGCCATGGATGGTGTCGCCATCCGCGAGGGCCCGGTCGAGCCGTTTGAGGACGACCGCGGCGACGCCCGTACCGCCGACGGTGCCGTCGGCCCCGGCGTCGAAGGCCCGCAGCCGGCCGGTCCTGGAGAGGATCGAGCCCTTGACGTAGCGGTAGCCCAGCACCTGGGGGACGTGCACGGCGGTGGCACCGGCGAGCGCGATGTCGCAGTCGCCCATGAGCAGGGACTGCGCGGCGAGTTGCACTCCGACCAGGGAGCTGGAGCAGCCGGTCTGGACGCTGACCGCCGGGCCGGTGAGGCCGAGCCGGAAGGCCACGCGGGTGGCGGTGAAGTCGGTGTAGTTGCCGACCATGGTCTGCATCCGGGAGAGCCAGTCGTCGCCGGGCGCGCCCCGCAGGACGTTGTTGAGGAGGTAGTTCTCCATGGAGTACAGGTGGTAGCCCGTACTGGCGTAGACGCCGACGCGGGTTCCGTCGCGCTCGCCGGGGTATCCGGCGTTCTCCAGGGCGTGCTGGGCGCACTCCAGGAACATCCGGTGCTGCGGGTCGGTGAGCTGGGCCTCGCGGGCGCTCATGCCGAAGTGCCGGTCGTCGAATCCCGCGATGTCGTCGAGGATGCCGGAGGCGCCGACGAACTCCGGGGAACGGTACTGCTCCTCGGGCACCCCGGCGGCCGCGAGTTCCTCGTCGGTGAAGCGGGTGATGCAGTCCGTGCCGTCGCGGATGACGCGCCAGAACTCCTCGGGGGTGTCCGCCCCGGGTAAGCGGAAGGCCATGCCGATGACCGCGATACGGGGGTCGGTGGAGGGGCTCATGTGCTGTGTCCTTCCGCGGTGGGGGCTTCCCTGCCCGGCGCTCCCCCGGTGTCCTGCGCCGGTCCGCCGGCCGGCTGTCCGGCCCGCCGCCGGGCGTACGTGCCGCCGCGCCGGAAGAGCACGGCCAGGAGGGCGGCGCACAGGACGATCGCGAGGCCGTGGAAGAACGCGACCACCGGCAGGGGCGCGAAGTGGTCGAGCAGGGCGGCGCTCACGATCATTCCGAGGCCGAAGCCGGTGTTCTCGGCCGAGGCCGACAGCCCGAAGAGGCGGCCGCGCTGTTCGTCGGGGGCGGCCTGGAGCCGTGAGACGTACACGATCTCGGTGAAGCCGTCGGCCATCCCCGCGACGAGCGCCGCCGCGACGGCGGGCACGGTGGGCAGCCCGGTGAAGACCAGGATGAACGCCGCGGACATCACACAGGACCCGACGGCGAAGGCGCGCTCGCCGGGGGTGCGGCCGGACTTGTTCATCAGCCGGCCGCACAGCTGCTGCGCGACGATGTTGCCCAGGGCCCAGGTCGCCCAGAACTGGCTGACGAACGTGGCGGGATGGGCGGGGTCCAGGCTGTCGGAGTAGATGGGCAGGGCGACGTTGTGGGACGAGGAGCCCAGCCCGTCGACGGCGCGGACGGCGACCATCACGGCCAGGAGCGGCGCGGTACGCAGCAGGACGCGGTACGCCGACGGTCCCGCCCCCTCGTCGGCGCCGTCGCCCTCCTCCGCGGCGGCGGCCCGGGTGCGGACCGGCAGCAGGAAGAGGATCCCGGCGGAGACGACGAACGTGGCGGCGTCCAGTGCGAAGGCCGTGGAGTAGCCGAAGCGGGCGACGACCACGCCCGACGAGGCGAATCCGGCGATCATGGCGAGGGAGCGGCCGGTGACCAGCAGGCCGTTGGCGCGGGCCCGGTGGTCGGCGCCGACGATCTCCGGGACGCTGCTGCGGAGCGCGACCTGGGAGAGGGTCGAGCAGGCGCCGGTCACGACGGCGAGCGCGAAGAGCAGCGCGACCCGCGCGCCGCCGGGCGCGATCAGCAGCAGGAGCAGGGCCAGCGCCTGGGTGAGGTCGGCGCCCACCATCAGCCGCTTGCGGTCGTAGCGGGAGACGAGGCGGCCGCTGATCAGCCCGGCCGCCACGTTGGTCAGCAGGCGTACGGCCATGAAGAGGCCGGCGGTGAGCGCGCTGCCCGTCACGTGGTAGATGAAGACGTTCAGGGCCACCATGTTGAGGTAGCTGCCGTACGCGGAGACGCCGTTGCCGATGACGAGCAGTCGGAAGTGGCCCATGCGCGCATTCCCTCCACTCGGCAGCCGGGTCGCCGCCGCGGGCAGCGGTGGACGCCTCCACAGTCGCCCGGTTCGGGGCGGTCATGGAGCCACGAGTGTTGGGGACTTGACAGATGGTCACCGTTGCTCATGCGGGCGCCGACCGGCCAACTCTGCGGCGGGCGGCGACTTTTTGCTTGCTTTTCACCGGGTACGTGATTAGATCCCCTTGTGCGTCAGGTAGGGGATGTGCTTCATCCGCCGGTGGCCCACCCGTACCCGCCGTCTCCGCCGTAACAGCTCATGGAGAAGAGATGCCCGGCCACAGCGTCGTACAGAGCCTGTCCCCTCGCGAGCGCGAGGTGCTCGCCCATATCGGCGCCGGGTTCACCTACCACCAGATCGCCACGCGGCTGGGCATCAGCGTCCACACGGTGGGCACCTACACCCGCCGCATCCGGGCCAAGCGCCCGGCCCCGACGCTGGCGGACCTGGTCCGCCTGAGCCTGACGCAGGACGGCGGGGCGTAGCCCGGCCGCGGGCACGAAAAGGCCCCCGGGTCCCTTCCGCCGGAGCGGTGCGGGGCCCGGGGGCCTTTCGACTGCGGTGGGTCAGTCGACCGTGGCCACGGCCTCGGTCTCGGAGGACGTCTCGGCGGGCTTCGCCGCCTCGGCCTTCTTGGCCTTGATCCGCATGACGACGAACGACCCCAGGCCGAAGAGCACGGCGGCGACGAGGCCGAGGTAGGAGAACTGCTTGAGCCACTTCTCGGCGACCTTGCCGACGGTGTAGATCACCGCGACGGTGCCGCCGGCCCAGACGATGCCGCCGAGGACGTTGGCGATGAGGAACTTCCAGTACGGCATCTTCAGCACGCCCGCCAGCGGGCCGGCGAAGATCCGCAGCAGGGCGATGAAGCGGCCGACGAAGACCGCCCACATGCCCCACTTCTTGAACGAGCGCTCGGCGGTGGCCACGTGGTGGGGGCCGAAGTGCTTGGGGAACTTCCGGCCGAGCCAGTCCAGCAGCGGCTGGCCGCCCTTGCGGCCGATCAGATAGCCGATGGAGTCGCCGACGATCGCGCCCGCGACGGCGCACACCCCCAGGACGTACGGGTTGATGTGGTCCTGCGTGGCGGCCATCAGCGTGGCGCTGACGAGGACGATCTCACCGGGAAGCGGGATACCCAGGCTCTCCAGCCCGATGACCCCGCCCACCAACAGGTAGACGGCGACCGCCGGTACTGTTTCGAGCCACTCCTGGATGTGCAACGCCGGTTCCTCCCGGTTGACGACCCTTACCCGGCGCACGCCGTACGGGCGCACGCCGCGAAAGCCTACTGGAGGAGAGGACTCCCTCAGCGGCCCGTGGGTTGCGAGCGGTGGCCTATGTATTCGGCCACAGGTGCCGGGTGACCGGAAAGGATCGGACCCCGCGATCCGAACAAACCGGCAATAACGGGACATGTCCGGTGCGTCAGGGGCGATGCAAGCAGACCGTCCATTCCCCCACAAGGTGCGGTCGGCACAGTGATCAGTGCTCGCCGAACAGCCCTTCCGGTCCTCTTCCGCCCGCATGCCCGGACGCGGTCGCGGACCGTTCCCACGCAGAGGAGCAGCCATGTCCCGTGTCTCCACCACCGGCAAGAGCACGAACCCGACCACCGCCCACGCGCTGTTGCGGCGCCTCCACGACCACGGGGTGCGCACCGTGTTCGGGGTGGTCGGCCGCGAGGCCGCGTCGATCCTCTTCGACGAGGTGGACGGCATCGACTTCGTCCTGACCCGGCACGAGTTCACCGCCGGTGTCGCGGCCGACGTGCTGGCCCGCATCAGCGGCCGCCCGCAGGCGTGCTGGGCCACGCTGGGCCCCGGCATGACCAACCTGTCCACGGGCGTCGCCACCTCCGTACTCGACCGGTCGCCGGTGATCGCGCTCGCCGCCCAGTCCGAGTCGCACGACATCTTCCCCAACGACACCCACCAGTGCCTGGACTCGGCGGCGGTCATGCGGCCGATGACCAAGTACGCGGTGGAGCTCCAGCGCCCCGACGACATCACCGACCTGGTGGACTCGGCCGTCTCCGCGGCGATGACCGAGCCGGTCGGGCCCAGCTTCATCTCCCTGCCCGTCGACCTCCTCGGCAGCGAGATCGACACCTCGCTGGAGCACCCCGGGGCCAGGACCCCGGCCAAGCCCATCGGCGCGGTCGAGGACGGCTGGCAGGAGGCGGCGGACAAGGCCGCTGAGCTGGTCGCCTCGGCGCAGCACCCCGTGCTGGTCGTCGGCGCGGCCGCGATCCGCTCCGGTGCGGTGCCCGCGATCCGCGCGCTGGCCGAGCGGCTGAACATCCCGGTCATCACCACGTACATCGCCAAGGGCGTGCTGCCGCACGGGCACGCGCTGAACTACGGCGCGGTCACCGGCTACATGGACGGCATCCTGTCCTTCCCCGCCCTGGAGACCCTCTTCGGTCCGGCGGACGTCATCCTCACCGTCGGCTACGACTACGCCGAGGACCTGCGGCCCTCCATGTGGCGGCACGGCGGGGAGAAGACGACGGTGCGGATCTCGCCCACCGCCAACCCGATCCCGCGGGTCTACCGTCCGGACGTCGACGTCGTCACCGACGTGCTGGCCTTCGTGGAGCACCTCGACGCGAAGACCGCCGGTCTCGCCGCGAAGACCCCGCACGACATCACCCCGCTGCGGGAGCGGATCGCCGAGTTCCTGGCCGACCCCACGTCCTACGAGGACGGCATGCGGGTGCACCAGGTCATGGACTCCATGAACACGGTGATGGAGGAGACCGCCGAGGAGGGCGAGGGCACGATCGTCTCCGACATCGGCTTCTTCCGCCACTACGGCGTGCTCTTCGCCCGTGCCGACCAGCCGTACGGCTTCCTCACCTCCGCCGGCTGCTCCAGCTTCGGCTACGGCATCCCCGCCGCGATAGGCGCGCAGCTGGCCCGCCCCGGGCAGCCGACCTTCCTCATCGCGGGAGACGGCGGCTTCCACTCCAACAGCTCCGACCTGGAGACCATCGCCCGGCTCAACCTGCCCGTCGTCACCGTCGTCGTCAACAACGACACCAACGGCCTGATCGAGCTCTACCAGAACATGGGGCACCACCGCAGCCACGACCCCGCGGTGAAGTTCACCGGTGTCGACTTCGTCGCCCTGGCGGAGGCCAACGGCGTCGAGGCCGTCAAGGCCTCCTCGCGCGAGGAGCTCCTGGCCGCCCTCCGCAAGGGTGCCGGCCTCGGCCGGCCGTTCCTGATCGAGGTGCCGGTGAACTACGACTTCCAGGCCGGCGGTTTCGGCGCCCTGAGCATCTGATCATGGCGTCGACCCTTCCCGCCGCGGTCGGCTTCCTCGCCGAGGTCCGCCAGGACGGCGGCCGGCCCCTCGACGCGGTCTTCGCCTCCCTCGGCTCCCGGGCCGAGCTGAAGGAGCGGACGGCCGACCAGAGCCTGCGCACCGTCGTCCTGCACTCCGGGGCGCCGGACGGGGCCCACGCCCGCGCCCGGGGCAGAACGCTGGTGCTCGCCGGAGAGCTGTACAACCAGGACGAGCTGCTCCGGCTGCTGCCCCCCGGCCAGGCCCTGCCGGGCACCGACGCGGCTCTCGTCCTCGCCCTCTTCGACACCTATGACGCGCACGCCTTCCGGCTGCTCAACGGGCGGTTCGCCGCTCTGGTAGCCGCCCCCGGGCGGGCGGTGCTCGCCACCGATCATGCGGGCTCGGTGCCCCTCTATGTGTCCGCCGCCCCCGGCCGGGTGCTGGCGGCGACGGAGGCGAAGGCGCTGCGGACCGCCCCCGCGGGGCGGCCGCTCGCCGCCCGGCCGGTCCGCCGGCTGCCCGGCACCCACCAGGTCCCGGCCGGCACGGTGCTCGACATCGAGGTGGCCACCGGCAACTGCGTCACCCACCGCACCTGGACGCCACCGCTGGCCCGGCGGATCATGCGGGAGGAGGAGGCGGTCGAGTCCGTCCGCCACGCCGTGGAACACGCGGTGCGGGCGCGTACGGGCGCGGACACCCCCCTGGTGGTGCTCTCCGGCGGCATCGACTCCTCCACCGTCGCGGCGCTGGCCGCCCGCCGGTCGGCCGGGCCGATCGACACCGTCTCGATGGGCACCGACGAGGCCGACGAGTTCCCGCAGGCGCGTGTCGTCGCCGGGCACATCGGCTCGGCGCACCGGGAGATCACCATCCCCACCGCCGACCTGCTGCGCCGGCTCCCCCACACGGTCCGGGCGGCCGAGTGCCTCGACCCGGACATCGTCGAGTACCTGCTGCCGCTGACCGCGCTGTACCTGCGGCTGGGGGATCAGGGCCGGCGCATCCTCACCGGCTACGGGGCGGACATCCCGCTCGGCGGCATGCACCGCGAGGACCGGCTGCCGGAGCTGGACACGGCCGTCTGCCGCGACATGGACACCTTCGACGGGCTGAACGAGATGACGCCGACCCTCTCCGGGATCGGCGGCCACTGGTCCACCCACCCCTACTGGGACCGTGACGTCCTCGACCTCCTGGTGTCGCTGGAGGCCGGGCTGAAGCGGCGCTACGGGCAGGACAAGTGGGTCCTGCGCGCCGCCATGGGCGATGTCCTGCCGCACGAGGTCGTCGTCCGCCCCAAGCTCGGCGTGCACGAGGGGTCGGGCACCACCTCGTCCTTCACCCGGCTGCTGACGGACGCCGGGGTCCCGCGGGACCGCGTCCGCCGCGCCAAGCAACTGGTCGTCCAGGAGCTGTTCGACCAGGTCGTCGTCGAGGGCCGGCAGCCGGACGAGGTGGCGACCGGCGCGGTGGTGGAGCTGGTCGCCGACCGGCTGCCGGCCGGCGTCCGGCCGGTCCCGCGATGACACCGCCCACGGCCGCCGCACGGCGGCCCGCACCGTAAGGAGGGAGCACCCAGTGGAACGCATCGACACCACCGTCTCGCCCCGCTACGCGCAGATCCCCACGTTCATGCGCCTTCCGCACGACCCGTCACCGCGGGGCAAGGACGTCGTGGTCATCGGCGCCCCCTACGACGGCGGCACCAGCTACCGGCCCGGCGCGCGCTTCGGCCCGCGGGCCGTACGGAACGAGTCCGGGCTCATCCACGGCGTGGGCATCGACCGCGGGCCCGGCACCTTCGATCTGATCGACTGCGTCGACGCCGGGGACATCGACCTGACCCCGTTCAACATGCACATCGCGATGGACACCGCGCAGGAGCGGCTGAGCGGCCTGCTCGCCGACAACGCCGCCTTCCTCATGATCGGCGGCGACCACTCGCTGACGCTGGCCGCCCTGCGCGCCGTCGCGGACAAGCACGGGCCGGTCGCCGTCGTGCACCTGGACGCCCACTCCGACACCAACCCCGCCTTCTACGGCGGCGAATACCACCACGGCACGCCGTTCCGGCACGCCATCGACGAGAAGCTCGTCGACCCGCAGCGCATGGTGCAGATCGGGATCCGGGGCCACAACCCGCGGCCCGACTCGCTGGACTACGCCCGCGGGCACGGGGTGCGGATCGTCACCTCCGACGCGTTCTGCGAGCTCGGCCCCGCGGCCACCGGACAGCTGGTGCGGGACCTCGTCGGCGACGCGCCGGTCTATGTGTCGGTGGACATCGACGTCGTCGACCCGGCGTTCGCGCCGGGCACCGGCACCCCCGCCCCGGGCGGCCCCACCTCGCGCGAGGTGCTCGCCCTGCTGCGCGGCATCGGCGATCTGCGCCCGGTGGGCTTCGACGTCATGGAGGTCTCGCCGCTCTACGACCACGGCGGCATCACCGCCGTCCTGGCCACCGAGATCGGCGCCGAGCTCCTGTACCAGTACGCCCGCGCACACACCCGAGAAAGGAATTCCTCGTGACCGTGCTGCACTGCTCCGAACACTCCGCGGAACTGCTCACGCTGGCCGCGCAGTTGCCCCGGGTCCCCCGCCGGGACCTGTACGGCTTCCTCGACGCGGCCGGCGCCGCCGCCGAGGACCTCCCCGAGCCCCTGGCGACGGCGCTGGACGACTTCAACGCCCACGGCAACGACAACGGCTATCTGCTGCTGCGCGGCCTGCCGGTGGAGGAGGACGGCGCCCTGCCGCCCACCCCCGACAGCACGCCCGCGCCGGTGGACCGCCCGCTGCTGAACCAGGAGGCCATGCTCGCGATCGTCGGCCGCCGCCTGGGCCTGCACACCGGCTACCGCGAACTGCGCTCCGCCACCGTCTACCACGACGTCTATCCCTCGCCCGGCGCCCATCACCTCTCCTCCGAGACCTCCGAGACCCTGCTGGAGTTCCACACGGAGATGGCGTACCACGTGCGGCAGCCGAACTACGTGATGCTCGCCTGCTCCCGGGCGGACCACGAGCGCGAGGCGGCCACCCTCGTGGGCTCGATCCGCAAGGCGCTGCCCCTCGTACCCGACGACGTCCGCGCGCACCTCTTCGACCGGCCCGTGCCCTGTTGCGTGGACGTCGCCTTCCGCGGCGGTGTCGAGGACCCCGGGGCGATCGCCGACGTCAAGCCGCTCTACGGCGACCCGCGGGACCCGTTCCTCGGGTACGACCGCGAGCTGCTGGCCCCGCGGGAGCCCGCCGACGTCGAGGCCGTCGCGGTGCTGTCGAAGGCGCTCGACGAGGTGCGCGAGGCGGTGCGCCTGGTTCCCGGCGACATCCTGATCGTGGACAACTTCCGCACCACCCACGCCCGTACCCCCTTCGCACCGCGGTGGGACGGCAAGGACCGGTGGCTGCACCGCGTCTACATCCGTACCGACCGCAACGGGCAGCTGTCCGGAGGGGAACGGGCCGGGGACGTCGTGGACTTCGTGCCGCGCCGCTGACCCGCGGGTCGGCACAGGGCGCCGGTGGGCCGCCGGGAGGCGGCCCACTGGCGCGTCCGGCGGGCCGTCTGCCAAGCTGAAGCCAGCATCTTTATACGGAGGAGCGGATAGTCATGACAGATGGCGCAGTCCATGAGCCGCGGGGATTCGCGGTGCACACCGCGCCCGCCGGGCTGACGGACGACGGGCGGGACGACTTCACCGTACTGATCTCCACCGCGCCGGCCGTGGTGAGCGCGGTCTTCACCCGCTCCCGCTTCGTCGGCCCCAGTGTGACGCTGAGCCGCGCGGCGGCCGCCGACCGCACGGCCCGGGGAGTCGTCGTGCTCGCCCGCAACGCCAACGTCGCCACCGGCACGGAGGGCGAGGACAACGCGCGCGACGTACGCGCCTCGGTGGCCCAGGCGGTGGGCCTGTCCGAGGACGAACTGCTCATCGCCTCCACGGGCGTGATCGGCCGTCAGTATCCGATGGAGCGGATCCGGGACCACATCAAGACCCTGTCCCCGCCGTTTCCCGACGGCGGCTTCGACCGCGCGGCACGGGCCATCATGACCACGGACACCCGGCCCAAGGCGGCCTGTGCCCGGGTCGGCCGGGCGGTGATCACCGGCATCGCCAAGGGAGTCGGCATGCTGGAGCCCGACATGGCCACGCTGCTGACCTTCTTCGCCACGGACGCCCGGCTGGACCCCGAGGAGCAGGACCGGATCTTCCGCCGGGTCATGGACCGTACCTTCAACGCGGTCAGCATCGACACGGACACCTCCACGAGCGACACGGCGGCGCTGTTCGCCAACGGGCTGGCCGGCCCCGTGGACCCCGCGGAGTTCGAGAAGGCCCTGCACGAGGTGGCGCTGAAACTCGTGAAGGACATCGCGAGCGACGGCGAAGGCGCGGGCAGGCTCATCGAGGTGCGCGTGGCCGGGGCGCGTGACGCCGCCCAGGCCAAACGCGTGGGCAAGGCCGTCGTCAACTCGCCCCTGGTGAAGACCGCGGTGCACGGCGGCGACCCCAACTGGGGCCGGGTGGCCATGGCGATCGGCAAGTGCTCCGACGACACCGACATCGACCAGGACAAGGTCGTCATCCGCTTCGGCGACGTGGCCGTCTACCCGCCGGGCCGGCACGGCACTCAGGACGAGGACGCGGTGCGCGCCGCCGTCGCCGAGCGGATGCGGGGCGACGAGGTCGTCATCGGCATCGATCTCGGCGTCGCGGACGGCGCCTTCACCGTGTACGGCTGCGACCTGACGGAAGGGTACGTCCGGATCAACGCCGACTACTCGACCTGAGCAACGGACCGGTGGACCGGCGGGCGCGTCCCGCCCCCCCCCCGCGACCGGCTGTCAGCCGGTCCTACGTTGTTGGCGGGTTGGACGGGCCGTCGTAAGGTCCAGAGATCCAGAGACGCC